>DASTDH010000570.1:0-3396 GCA_035710445.1 Chthoniobacterales bacterium | reverse complement strand
CTCATTCGACAAGTGTTTTGGCTTCCGGTTGGACAGTCGCCGCTGCCGTCGAAAACAACGCCAAACGCCAAACGCCGAACGTTCAGAACCCGCTTGCCACCGGCTCGGTTCAAATGTTGACTGGCACTCAGGATTGTTGTTACCGGCGGAAGCGGAAAGGCTGGACGGGCTTGCATCCAGGATCTATTGGCCCATCAATATGATGTTGCCAGTGTCGATTTGGTCCGGCCTCCGAATGCAAATTTACCATTTAGTCGCGTCGATCTAACGGATTTCGGCCAGACCGTCGAAGCATTGTCCGGAATCGATGAGCGGGTAGGCAATGTCAGCGCCGTTGTGCATCTCGCGGCCATACCGGCGCCGGGATTAGCAACCAACGCAGTTACATTTGCAACGAATACGATCAGCACCTACAACGTATTCGAGGCGGCCCGACAGCTTGGGATCAAAAATGTAGTCTGGGCGTCCAGCGAAACTGTCCTCGGTTTACCGTTTGATACACCTCCTCCCTATGTGCCGATTGACGAAGAGTACCCCGGCCGGCCGGAATCCGCTTACTCGCTTTCGAAATTGGTCGGAGAGGAAATGGCGAAGCAATTCTGCCGATGGGATCCGGAATTGAAAATGATCGGCCTCCGCTTCTCCAACATCATGGAGCCGGATGATTACGCGAGATTCGCAAGCTTCCAGGACGACGCCCGAAAACGTAAATGGAATTTTTGGGGTTACATTGATGCTCGCGATGCAGCCCAGGCGATTCGCCTGGCGCTCGAAGCAAAAATTACTGGCGCGGACGTCTTCATTATCGCAAATGCCGACACCGTTATGGAGCGGGATAACCAGGTGCTACTAAAGGAAGTCTTTCCTGACGTCCCGCATAAGCGTTCATTTGGTCCAAACGAAACCTTGCTGGCGATCGCGAAAGCGCGGGCGGTTCTCGGGTATAACCCGGTCCATAGCTGGCGCGAGTATAAGAAATCCCACTAATCGTTGGAAGCGAGCCGCGCGACTCGCTTCGATCGATCTGGTCGTTCCCGAGACGGTTTTCCAGGTTCTTCGCGAACTATATCAAAGAGCGAAAGCGGGCCGGCTAATCATCGGAACCTTTGCCCTTTTCCCGGTGGATAAATCCAAATAGGCCGTCGGCCTCATCCACAATTCCAGCGGTAAAGTAAAGATCATCATTGAAAAAGAGCAGTGACCACAGACCGTTAAACTCCAGCGGTTGGCCATCGCGGTGATTGAGTTGGCCGAGAGGGGCACCGGTATGAACGTTGTAGGCGTTAATGCGCCCGTCCCCGAAATTGCCGACGAGCAGATCATCGTCATCAAATCGGCCAAAGTGCCGGTGATCCGGTACTTTCGCCAAACCCCAGGGAGAATCCAGTGCGCCCCGAGAGATCAGACGCTGGAGATTGTGACCATCAGTGTCGTAAACATCGACGAAACCATGGCCTGCTCCTCTGACATCGTCATGTTTGTCGGCATCCTGTAGCGCATACGTGACGTAGATTTTGCCGTCGATATTCGCGATACCAAAAGGGGCATATCCTTTCGGTAAGTTAGGATCCTGAAAGGCGGTTGGGTCGACAACCGGGCTAAAATTCTGGTCGAACATATCCACGTTTCCAGTAAAGAAGTTTGTCGCGTACAATGTCGGTCCGGCGCTTTTACGAACTGCCAACGCCAGCCCTTTGTACACCGCTCCCGAGGGCGAGTTATCGACCTTATTGACGGCCTGGGTGATTGGATTCAATTGGCCGTTCCAGGCGGTGATGCTCCCATCTTCGCCATCGAAGATAAAGACGGCCGGGTTACCGTCAGACAATAGGAAGGCGTTGGGGAACGCAGCGGCAAAGGCGTTGAAGACGATACCAGTGGGCGCTGCGTGAATGGGTGGCTCCGTATCCGCGGAGGTTGGCGGAATCGTCACGACCAGGGAGACGATCGTACCATCCGGCCGGTAGAGCGTTGAAAGACCCGTGCCATTGTCGGCTACCCAGAAAATGCCCGCCGGATTAAGCGCTAACCCCCAGGGATTCACTAAGTTCGTGTCAAGCCGATCGGCGACACCTGCGATATCGCTCTCCAAATTTTCCCAATCAAAGAAGTTGGTTGGATTTGCCTGCGCACTGGCCGAGGGGAACATAGCCGATAAAAACTGCAGCCCGGATACGGCAAGGGCTGCGCCAAAAGAGCCGAATAAATGAGGAACAATCCTTTTCATAAGTCGGAATGGCTGAGAGGGAGGCGTCTGCTGACCGGCGGCAAGGCGTCAGAGGCTGCCTCCTGCCACATAGACCGGGCGACCCTGGATTTATTCCCGATCAAATGCGTTTTAAGGTGAAAAATTCCTCCTGTGCGGTTGTCGGTTTCGAACTAAACCTCCAGTATGGGTAGAGATCAGGCGACGGAGTTCTGGATCGACCGGGGAGGCACGTTTACTGACATCATTGCGGCTCGACCGGAGGAGGCACTGCAGACGATGAAGCTGTTGTCGGAGAATCCCGACCAGTACGCCGATGCCGCCGTGGAAGGAATTCGCCGCCTGCTCGGTCTGGAGGGTAACAGGCCGATACCACCGGAGTTGATCCGATCGGTAAAGATGGGGACCACGGTCGCGACGAACGCTCTCTTGGAACGTAAGGGGGAACCTACGGTTGTAGTCCTAAACAAGGGCTTGCGCGATGTTCTTCAGATCGGCACCCAGCAGCGTCCTCGTCTGTTCGACCTGGAGATTAAACCGCCTCTGCAGGTCTATGAGCGGACGGTTGAAGTTTCAGGTCGGCTTTCGGTAGAAGGGATCGAGCTAGAGCCGCTTGACGAGCAACAAGCCGAGCATGACTTGCGATCAGCTTTTGCCGCCGGGTTCCGGGCAGTGGCGATAGTGCTCATGCATAGTTTCCGGTTTCCTCAGCATGAATTGCGCATCGCCGATATCGCTCGAAGAGTCGGATTCACTCAAATCTCGCCGAGCCATGAGGTAAGCCAATTGATTAAAATTGTTCCTCGAGGAGAGACAACCGTGGTCGACGCGTACCTCTCGCCGGTTCTGCACCGCTATGTTGGTCGCTTGCACCAAGCGTTGCCCCAAGTGCCAATCTATTTCATGCAATCAAATGGCGGTCTAGCAAGCGCGGCACTGCTTTGTGGAAAGGACGCCATTCTCTCGGGACCGGCCGGCGGGATGGTTGGAGCGGTCAAAGCTGCCGAGAAAGCCGGTTTTCAAAAGATCGTAGGCTTCGATATGGGAGGCACATCGACGGATGTAACTCATTTCGCCGGTCAGTACGAGCGCCGTTCCGAATCGGAGATAGCTGGTGTACACCTTCGAGTTCCGATGCTGCACATTCACACAGTAGCTGCCGGCGGCGGCTCAATCTGCCGATTTGTCGG
>DASTDH010000569.1:0-5351 GCA_035710445.1 Chthoniobacterales bacterium | reverse complement strand
TCGATTGGGTAAAAGGTGTAGGTTTTTCCCTCTGGGTTTCGCCTGCTCGCAAAATCCTCTGGAGTGATATTGAGTCCCGCCCACAGGAGTTTTGCCCACACGTCATCAGCGATGACTCTCGGCGGAGAAGCACATACCAGTGCCTTAAGAGAACGCGGCGGCGTGAGGCTACGATAAGGATCGAACCGCGGAGGAATGACACCCCATTCTTGCAGATCTGCAAAGAACACGCGAACCGCGCTGTAACATTGCATCCTACCCGCAGGTTTAAGCGGCGTTCCGTACTGTCTTTTGTGTTGCCCCGGCGCCCTCCAGTCCCCACAGCGGATGTTGGTGATCATGGTCAGGCACTCGACCGCCATCTTGCGGTCCCTGCTCGAAGTACGACCGCGAGAACGGCAAGAGTAAGAAGGCCAAATCCGCGAAGGTCACCGTCTTCTGGAGTGTGCGCGCCAACTCCGTGCGACGGCTCAGCCGCGCCGAAGCGGAAATCCCTGCGACGCAGAGCGCGGAGGCGACGGCCGAGCCAGCTGAACCGCCGTTCTGATACGGGCGTAGGAAGGCCCTCGGGCTTAGGCCCGAGGGCCTTTTTGTTGTCCGGCATTCCTGCCAATAACAAGAAATTTCACCACCGCGCCGCCGAAGTTCGGAGGATGCGCTCTTCGCTGGCGCTCCGTCGCCGGCGGGCATCGATACCGGTTCGTCCCCGCGACCGATTCGTGTTCCTTTGCGGTTCAGAAATTGTCGAGAGCACGTCCCCGCTCTCCCGTATCGCCCCAGTCTGTCACTCGGACTGAGGGGAGGACGCCCATGCCCCTGGCGCCAACGTGCAACTGCGCGCTCTGCAATATCGAGGAGCACCTGCTCACAGACTTGACCCTTAGAGAGTCGGATGCCTTCGACGAGCTGGTTTCCATTTCAAACCACTTGCGTCAGTTTTCGTCTGTCTCCGCCTTGCTCCTGCATTTTAGAGCCTCCCCCGCCGCCACAAGCTCCGATGAGTTGCTGCGGGAACTCTTCACGGCACGTGCCGCCCGTCCTGCGTTCACCGAGAGCCTCCTGGTTCTCGTTTTTCTTCCGATGTTGCACGGAACGATCCGCCGCGTCGTAAAGCAGCAACCCGGGCTCTTGGCGGAAGACATTACCCAGCAAACGCTCAGCTTTCTGCTGCAGTCCCTGCGCTCCGCCGAGCTGCGCGCACGGCAGTCGCATTTCGCGTTTGCCATTTCACGAGCCGTGAAACGCCAAGTATTTGAATGGGCCAACCGGGAAGGTGGAAGGAACGGACCCCTGAATCACGGCAGCGCGGAAATTCCCGCCGCTTTCACGGTGGAGGATTCCTTGGAACGACACGCACTATTGCGCCACTTCCTGTACCGCTGCGTGACCAAAGGTCTGATCACCAACCCGGAGCTCGACCTCTTGATTCAATTTAAGCTGGAAGGAGATACCGGCAATGACCTCTGGGAGTCTAGAGAAACTTTCTCGAATGCACTCCGGCAGAGATTAAAACGCCTGCTGGCGAAACTCCGTCGTCTGGCACAGGCTCCTTCCAATGGCCACTGAAAAAACTGCCTTTAGCCAGAACGTCCCAAGTCCCAACCCCGGACAGCCCGCCGCTCACGGCTCCCTTCAAATATTTTTACTTTTCTACGACACATTTTTCCCTGAGAACGCTGAATTGGTACATAGAGGGAAGTTCACGCGCTGAAAACCTCGTTCGCCATCACACGACGTTAGCGCGTTCCAGAACACTCGGCTGGAGGGCACATTCTTGTCTCCGGAGGAGTGCGTCCACATGGTGACCAGGCGCACGCCGCACAAGGCGCGAGCTTCCCTCCATCGCTGTTCCTAAAATTCAAAACTCTCTGCGAGGTCTCGAAATGGATATAAGTTGGACGGCTCTTTCGCATGCGCGTTGCCCGGCCCGCATCGCTACGGCGTCTGTCATCGTTCTCTTCCTCGCCGTATCGGCCTTTGCCCAGACAGCCACCAATTCTCCCTGGGAGAACGCTGTGGGTGTCCTGCAGCAGGCCTTCACCAGCACCATTGCGCGTGGATTGTCGCTGGTTGCGATTGTTGTGTCCGGGTTGACCTTCGCCTTCGGCGAAGGCGGCTCCAAACGTGTTCTCGCGGGCGTGCTCTTCGGCGTCGGCATGGCCATAGCCGCCGTGAAATTCAACGCCCGGCATTTTGGTGTCGAAGAGCTGGTGCAGGCGGGAACGTTGGAGCGCTGGCTCGCGAATCAGTTGGAGCGTTACGTTCTCGCCCGGAAGAGCATCCTCGTCGCTGGCGCTACCGGGTCAGGAAAAACTTCGATGCTAAATGTCCTTGGGAAGTTCATTCCCGCCGACGAACGCGTCCTCCTCATCGAGGACACCTCGGAAATCCACATGGGCCAGGACAATCTCGTCCGTTTCGAAGCCCGCCAGCCCCAGAACGGACTGCCCGGCGTTACCATCCGAGAGCTTCTTAAGGCCGCCCTGCGTCACCGCCCGGATCGCATCATTCTCGGCGAAATCCGCGGAAGCGAAGCCTTCGATCTTCTTCAGCTTCTCAATACCGGACACTCCGGCAGTCTCTCGACCGTCCATGCCACGTCGGCAAGGCAGGGACTCGCACGGTTCACTAGTTGCGTATTGCAGAGCGGCGTGGATCTGCCCTACCGCGCCATCAAGACCAACATCGCCGATTCGCTAGACGTCGTGGTGCACCTCGAACGCCGCCCCGGCAGGCGCTTCGTCTCCGAAGTCGTGGAAATCCAGGGTTACGATCCCGACCGAGATGAGTACAGCTACGGGTGCATTTACGACGGTCATAAGGAGTCCCCATGAATCCCGTGGAGAACGCGGCCTCTTTGGTTCCGTCTGCTTCAAAATACATCCTGGACATTTTCGAGCCGAACGATCGCATTGCCATGCTCGTGTTAAATCGGGACTTCGCCGAAATCATTCAACGCATCACCAGCGCCCAGAAAGCCGCAAGCCCCGAATTTCAGGCTTGGCTTCGCTACAAGAATGCGAATGGCTCCGACATCTATATGGGGATGAATCCTCTCAGAAAAGATGCCTCGACACGCACAAAAGAGGAGGTCGAGGTCATTCGGCATGTCTACCTGGACTTGGACCAGGGCGGCTCGGAAGCTCTCGAATCCGTTCGAAACTCCAACGAGATTCCCAAGCCGAATTATGTGCTGACGAGTTCTCCCGGAAAATTCCAGGTCCTATGGAAGGTGGAAGGGATGACTCTGGAGGAGGCCGAAAACGTATTGCGCGCCATGGCCCGCGAATTCGGCGGCGATCCTGCCGCCACCGATGCCACGCGCGTTTTGCGGCTTCCCGGTTTTGCCAACAAGAAATACGAAACGGACTTCTATGTGGAGACACGCAAAGAGTCTACGGAGACCTACCATCTACGGGATTTCAAGCTGCATATCGACGCCCAGGATTCGACCCGTCTCCATTACCAGAACCGCTCACGACAAGAGTCGTCTCCGCGCGCCACTCTGAGTCAGTCCGAACACGATTGGGCTTTTGCCAAACGCGCCCTCGCGCGTGGTGACAGTCCCGAAACGGTCGTCCGGCGGATCGCACAGCACCGCTCCACAGACAAATCAAATCCGGAATATTATGCCCGTCACACGGTCGAGAAAGCGCTCGCCGAACTGGCAACTCCAGCAACTCAACCCCGCTCGAATTCTTCCCCCGACGCCGAGAAAAATCAGGAACCTGGACATTAGCTTATCCTCGCCGAGAACTAGGAATGGAACAGAGTACGCCATTGAAGCCGGGCCACTTGATTGGTACAGTCTGCGGAGCGACGCCAGAGAAGCGGGAAAGCAGAAAGTGCATGAGCCGCCGATCTGGTCAAAGTGGTCATATCGAAAAAAGTGGTAAGTGGTACGTGGTTCGGTTTTGGATGGATGTTCCAGGGCAACAGAAACGAAAACATATGTGCGTAAAGATCAGTCCAATTAACGGCCTGGGAAGTTTGACCAAACCCGAACGAGAAAGGAGGGCAAGGAAAATCATTGCCGAAAGCGGAGCCGATACACCGGAGTGCCTAGCCCGCGCGGAAGGTATTTCTTCAGGTGTTACGTTTCGTCAGCAAGCGGCATGGTGGATCAATCACGTGCAACAACGAAAGCGCAAGCCAATCGCTCCAGCAACCGCTGAATCGTGGCAAGGCTGCCTTGATGTATGGATTCTACCGAACCTCGGCGATGTCCCCTTGTCCTCTGTGGGAAATCTCGCTCTCAAGGGGCTCGTGGAAAAAATGGTCAAGGCGAACCTCTCGCCTAAGACGGTCAACACGTATTCGCAGGTCGTGAAGTCGGTCGTGGCTTCTGCCGTTAACGAGGAGGGCGAACAACTCTTCCCTCGCAAATGGAACCACGAATTTGTCGACATGCCAGTCGTGGACAAGAGCAAACAGAACACGCCGCACTTCACTAGCGAAGTCATCGCTGGGATCCTCGCCTGCACCCAAGGGTATAAACAAATGTTCTTGGCCCTATTGGGTGGAACGGGACTCCGCGCCGGAGAAGCTATCGGGCTGGAAATCGACAAGCACATCTCAGAGGACTTCAGAACACTCTACATTCGCCAGAAAGTACGGAGAACGAAATTAGAACTCTTTCTCAAGACCGATGCCGGACGTAGAGACGTTGATCTCTGCCCTAGACTCGCAGCACTGCTCAAAGCATTTGTGGGGAACCGAACTTCCGGTTTTCTCTTTCACAATCGAAAGAGGAACTTCCTCTCACAGACAAATCTCTTGAGGCGCGGATTACATCCCGCTTTGGAGAAATTGAAGCAGCCCAAAGCGGGCTTTCATGCTTTCCGCCGCTACCGGCTTACATGGCTCCGAAAGAATCGCGTCCATGCCGACTTGGAACGATTTTGGATGGGACATGAAAACGAGACCGTTGGAGACGGCTACAGCAAATTGAAAGATGATGGCGCATTCCGTTTGCAACAAGCAGAAGCGGTGGGCTTGGGTTTCGCACTTCCGCCCCAAATCACCGAAGTTGTCCGTATTGTCCGTAAAAACGATGCAAGGCCTGAAGTTAAAAACGCAGCCTAAATTGTTGATTCGAGAGGGGAAATATGGTCGGGGCGAAAGGATTTGAACCTTCGACCTCCTGGTCCCGAACCAGGCGCGCTAGCCAGGCTGCGCTACGCCCCGACAAGCTCAGGCCGTGCAGCCCGAGCACAACTTATACCTTAACACAAGCGCTGGATGGCGCGGAACGACGAATTGCCGCTACTTTTGAATTCTGCGTCAAGACAGAATCACCGGGAGGCGAAAGCCTCCCGGTGGGAAGGGCGCAGATGCAGGTTAGAAGCTAA
>DASTDH010000568.1:0-6000 GCA_035710445.1 Chthoniobacterales bacterium | reverse complement strand
CTTGGGGAAACGCCAATCCCCCACACTAAAGTGCGGGGCTACTCTCTATCGTCCCTGGCGGGACGAACACGCTTGGGGAAACGCCAATCCCCCACACTAAAGTGCAGGGCTACTCTCTATCGTCCCTGGCGAGACGAACATAAGTTTGCTCGCCCGCGCTCTGCAGTGCTGACATCGCTGACAACATCTTCATCCTGATGAGGCCGCACGAGTCCGTTACATCGACGCGCATAAGAACCCGCCGGACCACCGAGTCGCCATTCGAATTCCTGTTGTACTGAACACCTGCGATTGGTTAGCCTGGCAGCAGGCTTCGCGGAGGGGCTAACTCGTCGGTTGGATCTTTGTGTGGTTACAAAAACATATATTGGTCGGTACGGTGGCGCTGTTTGTTGGTTGGTTCGGAGTAGAAGTCGCCTTGCGGTGCACTCCGCTTCCACATGCGCTGAGTACGTTACCGCCGCAGAGCGCTGAATTTGTCGACCGCGAAGGCCGACCACTGCGGCGGGTACTACAGGATCAGCGTGTTTACCGCTCGCGCTGCCGGTTGAATGACATTTCCCCAAATGCCATCGCGGCGACCCTCAGCGCCGAAGACAAGCGATTCCGGGCGCATTCCGGGATCGATTTCCTGGCTGCGGCTCGCGCGCTCGCACAATTTCTCGCTACCGGAGTGACTCATTCGGGCGCATCGACGATAAGCGAACAGCTCGTCAAGCTAGGTGAGCATCGAGAAACACGGACGGTCATCGCGAAGGTGGCAGAGGTTTGGATCGCTCTTTGTCTGGAAAGGCGTTGGACCAAAGATCAAATTTTGGAGGAGTACCTGAACCGGCTAAACTATGGGGATCTTCAAGTTGGTCTGAGTGCCGCCAGCTGGGATTACTTCGAAAAGCCTCCGAGCGATCTAAGTGTCGCGGAAGCGGCTTTTTTAGCCGCCATACCGCAAGCTCCTTCCCGACTTGACCCGTTCAAAAAGTTCAATTCGGCCAGAGCCCGCCAACTTTGGGTGCTGGGCCGGATGCACTCGAATGGCTATTTGGACGATGCGACCTACCGTCGTGCGCTCTCCGAACCTCTGCGATTGCGCCGAAGGAACCGCGACTTCGAAGCGCCGTTTCTGGTCGACCTCCTACTGGAAAGACGCGGAACGTTGCCCCCGGAAGGAGGCTCCGTTCGCACCACAATCGATTTATCGTTAAATCAATGGATCGACCAGGTGATCGCCCGACAGCTCAATACTCTGGCTGACAAAAACGTTTCCGCCGCGGCGGTCACCGTCATCGATAATTCTTCCGGCGATGTCCTCGCGCTCTGCGGATCCGGCAACTATTTCGAACCAGGGATTGGCCAGATCAACGGAACCTGGAGCGCCCGATCGGCCGGATCTGCGCTCAAGCCGTTTACTTATGTCCGCGCGCTTGAGAATGGCGCTTTTCCGGGGACCGTCGTAGCAGATGTCCCGACCGATTTCGCAACCGAGACCGGACTCTATCATCCGAATAATTACAACCACCGGTTCTATGGCCCGGTGAGTTTGCGTTTTGCGCTAGCTAACTCGTTGAATGTAGCTGCGATCAAAGTGCTGGAGCAGGCTGGAGGTCCGCAAGTTCTCTACGAAACTTTGCGAAGCGCCGGCATTGCGACCCTAGAACATCCGGCTGCGTATTATGGACTGGGGTTAACGATCGGCAACGGCGAAGTGCGATTGCTCGAACTCACTAACGCGTTTGCGTCACTAGCTCGGCTCGGGATTTACCGCCCGTTCCATCTCCTCCTCCGGTCTCGAGACGACTCCGGCGAGTGCGGCGCGTCCGGTCATCGGATCTTTGACCAACGTGCGGCCTATCTCCTGGCCGACATTCTCAGCGACAACCACGCTCGTGCCGCCACATTTGGACTGAACTCTTATTTGAGCTTTGATTTTCCGGTCGCGTGTAAGACCGGAACCAGCTCGAACTACAGGGACAATTGGACGATCGGCTTCACACCCGAGTGGACCGTCGGAGTCTGGGTCGGGAATCCGGACAACTCAGCGATGCAAGGTATCACCGGGGTAACTGGGGCCGCCCCAATATTTCGGGAAATCATGCTTCACCTTCACGAAAAGTACGGCACCAGCTGGTATCGTCCCCCAACCGGGATTGGCCGATGTTGGATTGACCCTCTGACTGGTCGAGAAGTAGCCAAAGATCATGCGCGCGCGACTCAAGAGATTTTTGCTTTTCGTCCGGAACCGGCTCGACTCGAGGACTACGATTTCGCCAGTCATGTCCGGTTGCCAGGCGAATACAATGCCTGGTTACTGAGCAACCAAAATACGTCTATTCCTCTTCTGCCGTCGCCGGCTAACCATCTCCGCATCTTGCAACCCGCGCCCGGCAGTTTCTATTTTCTGGATTCCGATATTCCGCGGAGCGATCAGCGACTGGTCTTACGCGCCGAATCAAGCGGTTCGCTCGAGTGGAAGTCTGCGTCGCTCGACTGCCGCGTGGTTGAGGGCAAAACAACGGTAATGCTGCAGGAAGGCCGACACGAAATCACCGCACGGGACAAAACCACCGGCGAAACCGCTTCAACTTGGATCGAGGTGCAACCATGGTAGATGGGAATCGGAGCTCCGCGTTTCGCTGCGGTAATCGTTTCCGTTGCGGGGAGGCGGCCCCGGTCTGCGTTGTACCGACCGACCGACTCGTTCCAATCGGCTCGATTTTGCTTGGCTCCATCCGGGGTGAATTGCTTTACTAACGACGGTAGTTCTTCTTCCCAATCCCGCGTCCGGTTAAAGCCAATCAACGAAAGTGATAATTTGCGCATCTTTCCGCACGATTGGGGCGCACGTTGCTTTCGAAGAACGTTTTGTCCGGGCTTTACGACCGCTGGCTTAGGCCAACGAAGAGCCAAAGGGCCGTAGCCGGGAATAAAAGTTAAGAACTAACGTTCCTAGTAACAAGGATTGGCTGCGGGCCCCAACCTGAAGGGACGGGCTTATAGTATCCCGCGTTAAATCCAAAACCGAAAAATCGAACCGAAAAATCAGCAATGATCAAACCATCGAAAGCAGTTGTTGCCGGTGCCGCTATCGCCGGTCTTCTTACCGGATCTGTAGCCGCTCGCGCTTACGCCGCGAGCACCGCTCCAACCAAAGCAGGCGTTGCCATCCAGACGCTGGAAGCTGAGAAAGGTAAGCACTCTTGTAAGGGCAAGAATGACTGTAAGGGACAAGGCGGCTGTAAGACTGGCGACAACAGTTGCAAGGGCAAGAACTCTTGCAAGGGCAAAGGTGGCTGCGCGACCGACGGCAGTAAACCACAAGCAAAATAGCACTCTAATCTGAGAGGTTCCCCTGGTCGCGAATCCTCCAGGGGAACCCTTTTTCTCGGCCTGACCATGGCCAGGCCGGATTCAAAACCAGACATTGGTTCTCGAGGCACCGGTATTACCGGGCTACGTTCATTGCGCTTGTGCCACCAGCCTCGCCGGAAGGAGAGTCCGCCACTCTTTATGCCGAAGCGGACGGAGGGGAGCTACCTGACACGCCCCACCTCGATGGATTCGCGACCGACCCTAAATTCGCATTTTCCACTTCGTCTGGAATGCGCCGGTTTGGCTGTGTCTCTATCGAGTGTCCCAAAACCAAACAGCTAATATGAATACTCTCGCTGAATCGGTAGGTCAGAAATACCGCCTGCTTGTCTCCTGGCTTAACCATTTGCAGTCGCCTTTTCTGTTATTGCTCAGAGTCTATTTCTTCTGGCAACTCTTTCAGACTGGTCAAGGCAAACTGACTAATCTTGGCAAGGTTACTGAATATTTTGCTAGTTTGAACATCCCTTTTCCGGCTCTTAACGCTGCCGTTGTCGGCTTTTTTGAGACTTTCGGCAGTTTGCTGCTCATCCTAGGCTTGGCTTCGCGAATAACCGCAATCCCTATCATTGTGCTTTTGAGTGTAGCTTATCTCGCCGCTGATTTCGAGGCGGTAAGCAAATTCTTCAGCGATCCTGACAAATTCGTGAAGGCAGATCCATTTCCTTACCTGCTCACTGCACTAATCATTCTGATATTTGGTCCGGGAAAGCTTTCACTCGACGCAGTAATCGCGAGGTTAATCGGCCAAAAGTCGGATTCGGCTCCACCGCAATGAGAAACACGTGCGTCTTCCGGTTGAATGATCGAAAATGACCACGCTAGTTAAAACGGAACGAAAGCGGCCCGAAGAATGGTCACTTCATCGGGCCAGGGCCTCCGCGAACTGGATGGTGCCTTTCTTCGCTTTGGAATGGGTTTGGCAGTGGGTCGCCTACTGGCTTAGCGGCTGGGCGTTTATCGAAGTGCTGGAATACATTGAGCGCCTGGGGATACTCGTAGCGATCATTTTCTACTTTGCCGAAAGCGGTAATCGGACCAAGCAGCGACACTATCAAGCCTGGCAAGTGATCAACACCGCTCAAGGTAAGGGAGGTAGCGGTGGCCGGATCGAGGCGCTAGAAGAACTTCTCCGCGACAGAGTTTCCCTGATCGGCCTCGACGTCAGCGACGCTTACTTATTTCGGATCCGCCTGGACAGGGCCCGTTTGGATCGAAGCAATTTCCACGGCGTTGACGCCCGAGGTGGAAGCTTCCGGCAAGCGAAAATGGACTTTGCCAACCTTACTTTCGCAAACGTGCGGGACGGTGACTTTGCCAAAGCGGATCTGAAGAATGCGGATCTGAGGGATGCAGACTTCAAGGGAGCTAATCTGAGCGAAGCAGATTTGCAAGGGACTGACCTCAGTCGAGTAGATCTGCGTAATGCTGATTTGAGCCACGCCAAATGGAAAGGGATTCGCGACATCAGATTAGCCAACATTTACGGTGTCCGAAACGCTCCCGATGGTTTGGTCGACTGGGCGATAAGTCAAGGGGCGGTTTCCATACAAAGCGATGAAGAATGGTATGCTAAGCTCAATCAGGAACCGCAGGAATCTCCGTAGGGATCGGCTTCCACCCTCGCACTTCAAGTTCGCAAACGTCGTGGACTCAGTTGCGACGGCGACTTTGCGGAGTCGGGACCGCATCCTAGCGAAAAGATCCCGGAATAATCTGTACGGTTTCGCTATCTTACCCTTTATCATACTGCCACTACCCCTCTCTAAGGACTAATCAGAAATCCAATCGCGACTTATGCCTGCAAATCCATTTAACAGTTACACCGAGTACGGTATCGGCATCGGCCTACGCGTACCCCATTACCGCCATATCTTGGCCAATAAACCGGTGGTAGACTGGTTCGAGATAATTTCGGAAAACTTTATGGTCGACGGAGGCAGACCACTGGAAGTGCTCGACCAGATCCTGGAGCAATACCGAGTCGTCCAGCATGGAGTAGCGATCTACTTCGGTTCCGCCGACAAATTCGATCGGGAACATCTTCGACGCTTGAAACGACTGGTTAAATATACCCAGACCCCCTGGCTTTCGGATCATCTTTGCTGGGGAAGCGTAGACGGACGATATACCCACGACTTGTTACCGATGCCTTATACCTTTGCTGTCGCACGGCATACAGCGCAAAAAATCCGCGAGGCGCGCGACTACCTGGAGGTGCCGATCTGTGTTGAGAACGTCAGCAGCTACGCCGAGTATCACGCTTCGGAAATGACGGAATGGGAGTTTCTGAGTGAGGTCGTCGAGCAAGCAGATTGCGGGATCCTGCTGGACGTAAATAATATCTACGTCTCTTCGCAGAATCACAATTTCAATCCTTACGATTACCTCGATAACGTTCCTCACTCTCGAGTGGGACAAATTCATATTGCCGGTCATTCGAAGTTTGAAAAATATATTCTCGACACCCACGATCATCCGGTCCTGGATCCGGTCTGGAAAATGTACGCTCACGCGATCAAGCTTTGTGGCAACACGGCAACTCTGCTGGAGTGGGACGACCGAATTCCATCATTTGAGGAAGTACACAATGAAGCGCTCAAAGCCAATCAATTCCGAGACAACATCGTCGCC
>DASTDH010000567.1:0-10129 GCA_035710445.1 Chthoniobacterales bacterium | reverse complement strand
ATAAATTAGTTGCGATTTGAGAATTTTCATCAATATACGGCAATTCCATGAAGAATTGGATCATCGGCACCGTTCTGCTGTTTAGCCTCCACTTGCCGGTTCGCGGCGCAGAGGAGAACTTCCGTGTCTTTCGCCCGGTTGACCCGGCTGACTTGGAAAAGAAGGTTCCGACGGGGTACGGACGGATTTTTGTAGAGGCCGGACGTCAGTACAATCTAGATCCGATACTGCTCGCAGCCATCTCTGCCCATGAATCGGGTGCATGGAAAAGTGTAGCCGCGCGGAAGAAGAATAATTGGATGGGGTTAATGACCAGCAGGGGCGCCAAGTGGTTTTCGAAATCGGAAGAGTCGATCTATTACGCGGCGCAACTGCTAAATCGGAGACCGTTTAAAGGTCGAAACACCTTGAGCCAGATCGCAGCCGTCTATTGTGCTTCAAATCCAGCCTACTGGAGAGCATCCGTTCTTGATTGGGAACGCAGATTGGCGGGACACAGAAAATGACAGAGAGCGGGAGCTGGCGGTAATTGGTCTCGGCGACTATCCCGCGGGGCTCTTGGGACCAGGTCTTCCTTCCGAAAGCGATCCTCTATCGGATTCGGTTCTCGGTGATGCCGGCATCTATGGCGTTAGCTACGGTCGCCATTGCCCGACGGGACAAGGACGCGGAACGTCGTAATCGTAACAAAAGTCGTAGGGGTAACCGAAGTCAAACGCCTGGCGAACCCGTGTCCAAAAAGAACATGGATCGCCACAGCAGGGCCGGGAATACGAACGGTATACGACTTCTCCGGTGCCGGCATTTACGGTTCCCGCCAACGTTGACAACGACACGAGGGCGACAACGATCGGGATCAGCCAACGGCATTGCATGCTACAGAGTCTACAGGATGAAAGGGCCGATAGCCAAGAGCAAATAGAAGGGAAAGCTCTTTCGCCAACAATATGCGTGAGAGGCGAGCACGCGAAAGGCTGCAAAATAGGCTTAGTCAAACGAAGAAGCTTTTTTTTGAAACTTCTCGCCGTTCGCGTGGTTGAGTTTTTAGGAGCAACGACTCCGAAACCAAACTTCTAATAAGAATAACGGAATATCTTATGACAAAATCGATTCTTCTCCTGGCCGCGGTTATTGGCTTAGCGTCTGGTGTCTATGCGGCGGACCCGAGTCCTAGCGCAAGCCCTGGCAAAAAGAAAACCCATCATGGTCACCATCAGAAAACCGCAGCGCCTTCCGCTTCTCCGTCGGCTACCCCGTAACGAGATCCAAACGAATAAACTAGCACGCTAAAGGCGTGGCAGACTTAGCCCGGGGCGACATCTGATCCAACCCTGGGCTTTTTTTTGTTGCAGAGGTAGGGCGGTCTCTCCGAGACCGCCGCCTCATCATGCGGTCAGGAAGGCGTTTTCTTCGATCAGCGGCGACTAGCCTGTCCGACATAGTCTTCATGCTTGGCGAAGGGGTTGCATGCGCGCGTGAGACGACGTCGGATCCTTCCGTTTTCCGCCGCGTCGCCTGGCAAAGCGATTGAACGAAGCAACTCGTGGCCGACTTTTACCCCGCAGTCGTCATCGCTCCCCATTACCGTCCGGTCCGCGGTGATCGCGACCTCCCTATCCGCTTTGCTCGGCTTTGGCGGTTGCTTGTTGTTTGATCAATCGAAGTGAACGCTTTTCGTCGATCAACTTGCGTTTGCCGTCTGCGCTCGTAGTCGAGCCGGATATGATCAATTCTTTAGCTTTGTCGGCAGTGAGTGAAGGATCAATAGCAAACAGCTTTGCGGCCAGATTGGTGACCTGGGGCGCTGCCATCGAGGTTCCCGAGAACTTCACCTTTCTACCACCCGGTATAAAGCTTTCCACGTGATATCCGCTCGCATAAACCACGACAGTTTTGCCGTAACTGGTAAAGCTGGTTGCGTCTCCCGCTTGGTTGGTGGCGCCGACCGCAATAAGGTTGGGAAGTTCCAATGATGGTGGCACGTCTTCGAGAAATCCCGCATCACTATCGGAGTTCCCTGCGGCGGTGACAAAGAGGGTGTTCGGCGCAGAATTCATCGCGTCAATGATCGCTTGCTTCCAGATGGAGAAAAGCTCAAGCGCTTCTTGCTTTCGCTGATCGGCGTTCTGGTCCCCCTTGGTCCGGGCCAGCCACTCCTCGAATTCCTGCGGATCATCGCCCCAACTCAGGTTAACTACTCGGACTTTGTGTTCGGCGCAGAATTGGCCGATCCGTTTGAAATTTGCCTCCATCCGATGAGCCCAATCGGTCGAAGGCGGGAAATGCAGTTCACGACTCAAACCGTCGTTGAACCGAAAAACCACCAGTTGCGCGGCCGGATTTCCCTTGATCGCGATTCCGGCCACGTGCGTGCCGTGACTCATGTTGCCAAAAAATGAGAGTCGCTCGAACATCGTATTCACTTGGTCCTTCGACATGGTGGTAAGACGCTTTTTGAACGATTCCGTTACCGGAGTTTCAACACCTGCCCGGAGATCGGAGAGTGCTTCCAGGTTCTCCGAGATTTCCGGGTATTGCTGTTTCTGTTCCGGAGTCAATGGGTAAAGCGCGGAGTCAGAGGGGTGGCCGTCGTCGGTAAATGCGAGCCCTTGGGCCGGATAAGGAGCAGAATTGGGATAAGTATAGAGGTGTCTGGGATAAACCGCCGGATCAACACCTGAATCCCAGATTCCGACCAGCACTTTCTGGGGATGGTCTTCGCTCGATAGCGTAACTTCTCGGGCCGCCCAGATATCGGGTTTCTGCGTGTCATGAGCAGCCACGTAGGCTTTCAGCACACTCACCCGGATAGAGTTCAGCGGGAGTTTGATTCGGAGGTTAGCGCGGGTGTTTAGAAGCGTATAGATCGACTCGCGCGATAGACTGCCGGATTTGTCGATTTCGGGCTGCAGTCTCTCTTGGGCGTCGCCCAGCAAGAATGGTTCGGAAAGCAACCCGGATGTGCTCCGAGCCGACTTGATGACATCCTGAACAATGTCCCAGGGAAGGGCGTTGACTGCATCTCGATAAATGGACTCTGCTCTTTGCTCGTACTCAGCACCTTGTTTCGTGGTTTGCTGCGCTTTTAAGATCGCTTCATCGAAGAGGCCGACGGTGAGCTTCAGATCGGGTTTTGACTGAAGTTCACGAACTCGGCTGATTGTTTCGAGGCCGCCGGCCGCGTCTCCCTTCAATTCCTGCACCGAAAGCTTCGCCGATAGAATCGAAATCAGGGTTGCGTTGTCCTTGATGTCGTAATCGGAAAAAAGTGCGTCAAGATCGGCGGTCGCCTTCCCGACGACAGAGTTAAACACGGCATCGTCGGATTGGAGCAAAGTGCTTACCGAGCCGGTTACCGGGTAAGTAGCCCGGGGGAGGTCAGCTTGGCTGTGCACTTCTCTTTTAGGTTGATCGGCGAAAGTGGCACTAACAAAGAATAATCCGGCAAGCCCAAGAAAAATAAGGCCGCGATAAAAAGGCGGCTCCAATTTCGGATAAGCCATACGGTTCTCTAAGCGAAGAAGCGCTTGATGAAAAGCTCGATTCGGCCGGAGGCATCGGGATCCTGATAGCCGGTTAAAAGCAACCAAGGGGCAAAAAAAGCGGTTTTCCGAACGATCGGTTGCTCCGAGCCTAGTTCCTGGTAACCCTGACCTGTGCGTGTGGAAAAACTCAAATATATCATCTGGGCGAAAGACCTTTCCGCAGCGATCACCTTTTATCGTCAGGTCTTTGGCGCGGAGGTAACGCATCAATCGGAAGTGATGGCGGAACTGGTGATCGCTGGCGGCATCCTCGGAATCCATGGGGGCGGACAAGGCCTGCGCACTTGGACTGGACTCAATTTCCAAGTGGATGACTTGCTCGCAGCGTGCGATGCCTTGGCCAAGGCGGGCGGCGAAGTTCTGCGGCCGCCACTCGACACTCCGGAAGAACCCGCTCATTTGGCGATGTGCCTCGATCCAGACGGAAACGAGATAATGATTACCCGCCGGCGCGGATGAGATTGCTGAGATGCGGAGAATATCTTCGTGATCTCGCCGATGTCTGTTAAGGTGCGGCTTAGAGACCTTAACTGAGCAATGATTTATTTCTACCTCGGACAATTTGTGATCTACGCCATCGTGGCTTTCGCGATGTTCGCTCTCGAGCAGAAGTTAAATGCACCGAAGCGGAAGAAGTAGCACGCCCTTTCGGCGCAGAGAAATCGGCGAGATGTGAAACGGGTGCCAAAAAAGGCCAAGCGATTCACGCTGATGCGGTCGATGTCCTTTGGTTCTGAAGTGCTTCGACTGCCTGGAGCAGAAAGGAGTTTAGAGCGATTGAAACCAGGGCTCCGGCGACCACGAGACTCTGACCTTCAGCAGGAAACAGTCGCAGCGTGACCCCGACTTCGGCCAGAATAAAGGAGAACTCTCCGATTTGCGCCAGACTGGCGGCGATGATCAGAGCGGTGTGGGTCGGATTGCGGAGTAGGCGGACGATCAGAAACGTCGCCAGGAATTTGCCCGGTACAATGATCGCCACGACCGCCAGTACCCGCAGCGGTTCTCGGACCAGAATGCCGGGATCGAAAAGCATCCCCATGGCCACAAAAAAGAGAGCGGCGAACGCATCTTGGAGCGGCTGCAATTCCGATGCTGCTCGATGGCTATGATCGGACTCACCTACGACAACGCCCGCCACGAATGCGCCGAGGGCGAAGGAAAGTCCGAATAACTCGGCCGCGCCGAAGCCAATGCCGACCGCGGCGACTACTACGGCTAGGGTGAAGAGCTCCCGGGAGTTAGTGGCAGCGACGCACTCCAACAGCCACCTTAACAGGCGGGCGCCGATGAGGAGCATAAACAACACGAATCCCACGAACTTACCCAAAACAATTGCTAGCGTTAACAACAACTGACCATTGGAAAGGCTGTGACCTGGGGAGTTACCGCTGATCGGCTCTCCGTGTATTAAATCGGCCAGCGCCGGAAGAAGAACGAGAATCAAAACCGTGACAAGATCCTCAACAATGAGCCAACCCACTGCAATCCGACCGCCAGCTGATTCCAGCAAACCTTGCGCTTCCAAAGCACGGAGCAGGACAACCGTGCTGGCCACCGACAGAGCCAAACCAAGGACCAAGCTAGGTCCGAAATTCCAATCCCACAGCCGCATTACGCACCAAGTCAATCCAACCGCAAGAATGATTTGGAGAAGAGCGCCCGGGACGGCAACGTTGCGGACGGCCATGAGATCGCGGAGCGAAAAGTGCATGCCGACACCGAACATCAGCAAGATGACGCCGATCTCCGCGAGCTGCGGCGCCAGCTTTGCATCGGCTACGAATCCGGGAGTAAATGGTCCGACCGCGATGCCGGCCAAAAGATAGCCGACCAGCGGTGGCAGGCCCACTCGCTTGGCGATGTAACCGCCAATCAGGGCATAGACTAAGCCAATCGCAATGGTCGAAATCAGCCCAATTTCGTGATGCACGGCCTACTTTCGGCAGTCGGCGGCAAATGACAATCAGGAAACAGAAGCGATGAAACGCCGAGTGCGGAAAACGGTGAGGGCGCCTGCCGCGCCGTAGGCCCGGCGGAGGCGGGTGAGAGGTATGGGTCCTAGATATCCTATCCTTAGCGCTAAACGCCAAACGCCAACCGCTCAACGAATCAGCATGCAATCGCCGTAACTGAAAAATCGGTATCGCTCGGCGACGGCTTGACGGTAGGCTTCTAGAATCAATTCGCACCCCGCGAACGCGGATACCAACATCAACAACGTTGATCTTGGCAAATGAAAATTGGTCAGCAGACTGTCGACTCTTTTGAATTGAAACGGGGGATAGATGAAAATGTCCGTCTGTCCTGTACCCGGAACGATTCGATTATGCTGCCGCATCAGCGCCTCCAATGTACGGACAGTCGTCGTTCCGACCGCCAATACTTTCCGCGCTTCATTAATGCGGCCGGCAGCCGCGGGTTCGATTCCAAAAAACTCCACCTCCATCTCGTGATCGGTGATGAGATCCGTTTTCACCGGCTTGAAGGTGCCGGCCCCAACATGGAGCGTAATGAATTCGTGTGGCAGTTGCTCGAGTATCCGTGGTGAGAAATGGAGACCCGCAGTCGGCGCCGCCACGGCTCCGGGAACCGATGCAAAGACGGTCTGGTATCGCTCCGTATCGGAAACATCTGGTTCACGCTCAATGTAGGGCGGTAGCGGCATTTCTCCGGCCTGTTCCAGATTCAAGGGTTCGGCAAACCGGATTTCTCGATTCCCATTCTCAAAAATAGCGGTGACCTGGCCCCGGAACCGCGGTTCGACGAACTCGCGGCCTACAGTGAACCAAGGTCCTGGCCGAACCAGGCAGTGCCAGGTGCGACTGTCGATCTGACGGAGGAGGAAGACTTCTGCATTCCGGGTCTGGAACCGGATCCGAGCCGGAATCACTTTAGTATTGTTCAAAACCAGCAATTCTTCTGCTGTAACCAGATCGACGAGTTCAGGAAAATAATGATGAGTAATGTTGCCGCCTTGCCGGTCAATCAGCATTAATCTGGAATCGCCACGAGCCGGCGTTGGCCGGAGCGCGATCAGGTCTTTGGGAAGATCGTAATTGTAATCTTCTGTGCGAAAGCTCACGAGTTAATAGCCAACAGCGGCTAAGTCGCGGCCGGAGCCAGGCGTGATCCGAATTTGCGATCAAGGACTTTGTTCCACTCCCGTAGCCGCTCTTTCTGGTTCTGGAAGAGCGGTTCAACCGGATCAAGGATGGTGATCGAGGTGATTTTATCTCCTTGCGCGATTTGATTAGCGACTTTTAGGCCCTCGGTTAGCCGGCCGAAGATAGTGTAGCCTTCGTCCAGCATTTTTACGTGCGTTGGGTTGAGAGGAGCAAGAGTGACGTAAAATTGCGATCCGTTGGTATCCGGACCCGCATTGGCCATTGCCAGTACGCCCACTGTTTCATGGGAAAGCGATTTTCGAGGTTCGTTCTCGAACCGATATCCAGGATCACCTCGCCCGGTTCCGGCCGGGTCGCCCCCTTGTATCACAAAAGCGGGAACAACTCGATGAAAGATCAGTCCATCATAAAACTTGCGCCGAGCAAGGTTGAGAAAATTTGCCGTCGCGATGGGCGCATCCGCGGGAATCAGTGTCGCCTCCAGATCACCCTTCGCGGTATGAACAATAATCCGAATATCGTTGAGCATGGATGACTGACGCAGGAGAAATCGCAAATAGCAAATAGCAGATAGCAAAATCGGGGCGGATCGGCGACGAGAGAGGAGTGAGCAGTGAATAGTAGACAGTAAGCGGAGAACGATCAACCGAGGGCCGAATAACAGATCGTGTATCGCTGGGCTCAGTTTATTCGTGTCTATTCGCGTGCATTCGTGGTTGCATGAAAGGTCGTGTCGATTCGCGGTGAATGCTCAATTTTCACAAATCATTCTTTGCGATGGGAATAGTTCCAACCTAAGAAATGGCATGTTGAGGATTGGGCTCATTCAGATGCGCTGTTCGCCGAATCCGCCGGAGAATCTGGACAAGGCGATTGGGTTGATCAGGCAGGCGGCAGCGCAAGGCGCTAAAATCGTTTGTTTACAGGAACTCTTCCGGACGGTTTATTTTTGCCAGGTCGAAGACCACAAGTATTTCCAATTCGCTGAGGAAATTCCCGGACCGACCACGGAGCGACTCGGAAAATTGGCGGAAGAATTGGACTTGGTGATTATCGCTTCCCTATTCGAAAGGCGTGCTGCCGGTCTTTATCACAACACGGCGGTGATCATCGACGCGGACGGAAAGCTCCTGGGTAAGTATCGGAAAATGCATATTCCGGATGATCCGCTATTTTACGAAAAGTTTTATTTCGCACCCGGCGATCTCGGCTTCCATTCCTGGAATACCAGGTTTGGCAAAGTGGGTGTTTTGGTCTGCTGGGATCAATGGTATCCGGAAGCGGCCCGGCTGACTGCCCTTCGAGGAGCCGAGATCCTTTTCTATCCGACGGCGATCGGGTGGCATCCTTCGGAAAAGGAGCAGCATGGCGAGCGCCAGCATCTTTCCTGGGAGACCGTCCAGAGAGGACACGCCATTGCTAACGGATGCTATGTTGCAGTTCCGAATCGAGTGGGACACGAAGCGCCGGACGGCGGCCCCGGGCTTGAATTCTGGGGCCAGAGCTTTGTATCAGATCCGGCGGGAAAACTTATCGCCAAAGGGAGCTTGGCCGAGGAAGAGGTCCTATTAGCGGACCTCGACCTATCGTCCATCGATGTGCAACGCACCCACTGGCCCTTTCTTCGGGATCGACGGGTAGATGCATACGCCGAATTGACCAAGCGGTTCATCGATTAGGGGTTTTTTAGGGTTCCGTTTCTCATGAGTAATTTCACAGCAGAATTGCCTGCCGCGCTGGGCTATCGAATGCCGGCGGAGTGGGAGCCACACGAGGCGACCTGGCTCTCCTGGCCTCGACGCGAGGGTATCAGTTTTCCGGACGCCTATGACGAAGTAATGCCGGTGTTCGTTCAAATGGTCGATGCGCTCCGCGGTTCGGAAAAGGTCCGAATCAATGTGGCGGATCACGACCACGAACACGGGATCCGGTTTATTCTCAAGGATATTGATATATCGCACGTCGAATTTTTCCAAATCCCGACCAATGAGCCCTGGTGTAGAGACCACGGTCCGATTTTCATTGTGCGCGAGAAGGAGCCTCGCGTAGCAGTCGTTGACTGGGATTACAACGCATGGGGCGACAAATATCCGCCATACGATCTAGATGAAGTGGTACCGACCAAGGTAGCTGAACAACTCCAATTTCCGGTCTACTATCCCAAGCTAATACTGGAAGGCGGGTCGATCGATGTGAACGGGGCGGGCGCAGTGCTCACAACAACCTCCTGTCTCCTCAATCCGAATCGAAACACAAACCATTCACAGGCCGAGATCGAGCAGGCGCTGCGAGATTACCTGGGTGTCAGGAAAATTATCTGGTTGGGCGATGGAATCGAAGGCGATGATACGGATGGTCACGTTGATGATATTACCCGCTTTGTGGCGCCCAATGTGGTTCTAACCGCCCTGGAAAAAGATCCGCAAGATGCTAACTACCAACCACTGCAAAAGAACCTGGAGATCCTGAAGACGGCAAGGTTGGCCGACGGCTCAGCGCTGGAAATAGTGACCTTGCCGATGCCGCCGCGGATCGAACGGGAGGCGAGGTGTTTACCGGCCAGTTACGCGAATTTCTATGTCGCAAATAAAGTGGTTCTTCTCCCGGTTTTTGGCGCGCCGGCGGATCGTAAGGCTGCCTCCATATTGAAGAAATGCTTTCCGGGCCGGAAGATTGTTCCGATTGATTGTCGTGCTCTGGTCTGGGGACTCGGCGCCTTTCATTGTCTGACACAGCAGCAGCCCGCCTTGGAGTAATCGCCGAGAACGCCGAGAGCGGTGAGAGAGCGGAGGACGCCGAGAGTGCCGATCGGCCTTGGTTCTGTCAGGCCGTCCACTACGTCCACTTCGTCTACGGTGTCCACTCCGTCCACTCTGAATGCCCAACGCGTTCCTGCGCTCTGCTACTACCCAATTCTTCGCCAAAATATTCCGCAAAGAATTCTTAACACTTGAGTCGTTGAAACCGACCGGCTCCGGAATCAAAAATTCGCCGGGCGTGACGATGAAAACCGGAGAAACATATGACCCCAATGCACAGAGTTTACGCGGCCGCTTTGATGGCAGCCGCGATCCTTACCCACCCTGCACCGGCACAAGAAGGAGTCCGCGATCGATCCAGCGATAGTGACATCGACACGCTGTATCCCATTCGGCACGGGCTTTGATGTTCCGGCGGCAACTCATATCGGCAGCAACGGTAAGCCGCAAGTTGACTACATCGCTCATCACGAGCCTTTCAATACTATGCCCAAACCGCCAATCCCTGGCAATGATTGGCCGAACGGATCAAGCCAATCACCAATATGATATCACCCGCTTCTGGGATGCGGTAAACGCTCCTCGCATGCCGGCCGTGTCTCACCTGAAGGCGCCTCGACCGGTGGCCAAGGTCCGGCGGTCCCGCGGATACGTGCCCTCCCGAGCGCCAGCAGCGCGCTGTCGTTCGTTGACGTTC
>DASTDH010000566.1:0-4125 GCA_035710445.1 Chthoniobacterales bacterium | reverse complement strand
TCTCGGTCAAAGATCTCGATCGCAAACTCATCCGCTACATCCGTAGCCACAACAAAAAGGCCAAACCCTTTAAGTGGACTTACGCCCAAACTGAAAGGCGCATTCTCACCACCAAGAAATCAATGTAACGCTGCACTAGTCCTCTGAACGTGCAAACGACTTATGGTCATACAGCAGCCAACGGTGCGATCGATGTGGCCGCATATGTCTACGATTGGAGAGGCAGGAAGCCTTACCAGCCGCAGATCGAAAACTTCACATCCCCGGGACCGGTGGTGATTTACCTGGATGAGAACGGTAACCGCCTGGCAACTCCGGAACTGCGACTCAAACCCGAAGTAGCTGGGGTCGATGGGGTCGTAACAACGTTCTTCGGATTTCCGTACTTTAACGCCGCGTTTTCATTTGCCGGAACAAGCGCGGCTGCACCGCACGTGGCTGGTGTTGCGGCGCTCGTGATTCAGGCCGCCGGTGGCCCCGGATCGATCGACCCGTCAACCGTAAAAACGCTTTTGGAAGCGACCACCTCCCAGAGAGATATCGATCCGGAATTTAGCCAAGCTTTGGGCGCCAGTTCGAGTGGCTTTGTGGCGGTCTCCGCGCAGGGTCAGGTCAACTTCGGTCCAAACTACTTCAAAATTAACTATTTCGGCCCTCCGGGACAATCAATCGATAGCCTAACCGTTGATAGCGCAAAGATTGGCGTGATCTTCGACACCAGCGGCGGTCCTCTGCCAACGGTTGGAAACGCCATCGGAATTAGTTCGTCGGACGTCACATTCGAGCCAACCTCAGGCGCGGGATCTTCACATATTACGTTGAAATTCAAGAAGGGGACGTTCGTGTCAGGGGCTTCAGTTAGTTTCACCCTCGATCAGGATGTTGCCGGTACGTTCCCCGGACTTACATCCGACCAAGCAGGCCTCGGTAGCGAAGCGGATGCGCTTGGTACCGGTGCTACTTTTACCGCGAAGCTGAGTGGCAAGTTTAATGACCAAGTGACTGCAGCCTTTCAGAACAACATCGGCTTTGGCTTTAATCGGGCAGATGGCTTTGGTCTGGTGGATGCTCAAGCGGCGGTCGATCTCCTGCTAGGACCGGCTTCGAAGCCGGCACCCTAAGGCGGCTTAGCTCAATAGCCTCCGGCTGGCAAGGATTGAGAGCACCCAGCCTGCGAATGTAGGCTGGGTGTTTTGCTTTGACCGGCAAATAATGGTCCGCGGAACTGCTGGCATAGCGTAGGCTCCACCTCGCCGTGCCGTTCGACCGGATTCTCGATTTCTAAATTCTGGCTTCTAGCTTCCGGATTCTAGGATCTCCTGGGCTGGTTCAGCCGGCGATTCAACTCGAAGGCGGCGCTAATGAGCGCCATGTGGGTGAATGCTTGAGGAAAGTTGCCTAGATGCTCTCCCGACGGACCTAACTCCTCGGCAAACAACCCAAGGTGGTTTGCGTAACCCAACATCTTTTCGAAGAGAAAACGCGCCTTATGTACGTCCCCGCTGCGGGCCACACATTCGATAAACCAGAAGGAACACATACAAAAGGTGCCCTCGGTTCCGACCAGTCCGTCCGGGCTCCGGTACCGATAGAGAAGCGAATCGTCCACTAAAGCCTTTTCAATCGCATTCAGGGTGGAAACCCAACGCGGATCGGTCGGCGATACAAATCGAACCAGCGGCGAAAGGAGTGCCGCCGCATCAAGCCAATCGCCATTCTCCACCTGGACAAAGCTTTGCAGCTTCTTGTTCCAAAAACGTTCATAAATGCGATGGTAGATATCGTCTCGAGTCTGCAGCCAGCGCGGCCGAGGCGCGGGATAACTTCGTTTGATCGAAAGCCGGATCGCGCGGTCGACCGCTACCCAGCACATGAGGCGGCTATAGTAAAACGATTGCTGTCCGCCGCGCACCTCCCAAATCCCTTCATCGGTTCGATCCCAATTTTCGCAGACCCAGTTAACGATTTGAACGACATCACACCAAAGATCGTAACTGATTTGCTCACGGAATTTGTCGTAGATGTATATCGCATCCATGAGCTCGCCATAAATATCTAACTGGAGCTGATTGGCAGCTCCGTTCCCGATACGAACCGGCGCGCTGCCTCGATAGCCGCTGAAGTGAGTAAGTATTTCTTCCGGCAGCTCGTGACGGCCATCAATTCCATACATGATCTGGAGCGGCCGATCCGGGGTGGCTTCCGCGCAACGCGCCTCCAGCCATTTGATAAAGGCACGCGCCTCGTCGGTAAAACCCAGTCGGCTTAATGCGTAAAGGGTGAAACTTGCATCCCGAATCCAAGTAAAACGGTAATCCCAATTCCTCTCGCCCCCAATGAATTCGGGAAGACCGAAGGTCGGCGCCGCCACGATCGACCCGAATCGTCGGCTGGTTAATAGTTTCAACACTAGAGCAGAGCGATCGACGATCTCTCTCCAACGGCCAGAGTAATTTGATCGTCCGATCCAATCCTGCCAAAAATTGAGTGTTTGCTTGAAGTTTTCCGCCTCTCGGCTTGGATCGATTTCGCCCACATCGCCGCGGTCAAGTTCAAGCGCAAAAAGAGCTTTTTGACCTGCGCCCAGAACAAACTCACTCATGACGCCATCTTCATATTCCTTGAGTGGCGTTTGCGAGCGCAGTCGGAGCGCAGCAATACGCGAACTGTCCGGAATGAACAGAACCTCCGTTTCTGAGATGCGTTTGATTTGATGAGAGACCCGGGCGTAGTCAAACTTCGGTTGGCAGAACATCTCGAACTGCACTTCGCCCCGGATACACTTGGCTCGGCGAGTAATTCTGGAGTACTCGCCTCGCTCCTCCTCCGAAACGACGCTTCCGAATACCGGCATAAAGTCGACCAGCTCGGCGACACCATCCGGGGAGAGAAAACGGGTGAGTAGAACGTTGGTGTTAGGAAGATAACTCTGCTTGGGTCGACTGTTTTGCAGGGTTGGCGCAATCGAAAATCGACCGCCTTTGTCCGAGTCTAATAGACTGGCAAAGATCGATGGCGAATCGAACTCTGGGAAACAACAAAAGTCGATTGAACCATCAATCCCGACAAGGGCAACCGTCTCAAGGTTGCCGATCACCCCATAGTTCTCGATCGGTTGATGACCGTTCGTCATAAGACAAGCTTATGCTTTCGCCGCCAACAGGCAATCGCTGTATCCGACTTTGCATTAGGATGCAAAGTGGCTAGCCATATAGCCTCTATGGCGATTCTTCACACTATCTATCATAGCGGATTTGGTCATACCAAATTACAGGCACAATCCGTGCATCATGGTGCTTCCTCGGTTAGCGGAGTGCAAGCCCATCTATGGACGGTCGAAGAAGCGACCGCCCGAATCAACGACCTCGATCAAACGGACGCGATGATTTTTGGTTGTCCGACCTTATGGGAAGCATGTCGGCCGAAATGAAGAAGTTTGTCGAGGCGAGCGCCAGCAAATGGTTTACCAAGCTTGGAAAGACAAGATTGCCGGCGCATTCACCAATTCGAGCAACTTTTCCGGTGATAAAATGAATACGCTGTTTGGACTGATCGTGAACGCGATGCAACATGGCATGATTTACGTCAGTCTGGGCATGCTGCCTACGGCCAATAAGCCAGACTATTTGCAAAGAATCGAGGGACCAGGGCCCGCCGCCTGGAATCGAAGTTCCTCATCGATCGGAGCAATGGCATCGAGCTTCGGCCTGGAAGCCGGACAAGCTCCGTCGGTTGGTGACTTGGAGACAGCGGAAGCTTACGGCCGGCGAATCGCCGAGATCACCGCAAGGTGGGTGAGAGGCAAAGATGCTTAAATGTTCGATAAGCACGTGGGCTCAGCCAGGGGTAACGCGGACGCACCGAAAGCCTTCCACGATTCTAGCCGCCACTCTCTTAAATCTTTGCTGGCAATCCGCGGTCTCCGCTGGATTTTAACGAAATGCAGGGCTTTTCGATTTGGACAAATTTGCGATTCTCGGATGCGGCCAAGCAATACCTAATTCGGGAAACAAAGAGCCATCAATTGATCATCGTGCCTCCGGGCGAAGACGTTCTCCAGGTCGGGACCATTGATCAGCGGTTGCGGGAGTCCGAAATCGCGTTTGGACAACCAAACCCGGAGGA
>DASTDH010000565.1:0-2376 GCA_035710445.1 Chthoniobacterales bacterium | reverse complement strand
CCTTAAACCTCCGGTCTCTCGGCGCAGGTAACGGATATCAGCGACACGCGCGAACGGTCGGGGGCAACACCTGCGCGCCTAATGTAAGCCCCCACCATGAGCAGTAAAAAACAGGCTAATCGGCATATCACAGAGTCCGGTGAAGCTGTGTGCGACATGGCCCTAGCCTCGACCGCAGCCTCCGCTGCACGGCTACCCAGAGATCGAGGATCGTCGCCAATTTCTGTATTGAAGATCCTCCGTTGGTGCAGAACAACCGGCGAACGCTGCCGGCAGCGGAAACAGCTAATGGAGATGGATTACCGCCAGCTCAAGGACATCGGAATTACTCCAGAAGAAGCGGAGCAGGAAGCACGCAAGCCAATTTGGAAAGACTAGCAGATGACTGCTTGTCTGGAAAGGACCTTTATCAGGTTGCGGCGGCGTTGGATATTGTCCTTCATGACTGGCTTGGATCGGTGTTCTTCGGAGTGTTCACTCTTGGGCTGATCGGCCAGGCTCGCATCACGTCGGCAGGGAAGGGAACTAAAACTACTTCCCGGCTTCATTGGTTAACCAGGCCTCGTGATGCGGAGCGTGAAAGGCCTGGTCAATCTGGTCAATGAACTGGAAGGGAACCATGTTCCCTGCATTACCCTAAGAGGATGTCAGCTCCACTGCTGATTGGTCGCCGCCTCTTTTCAGCGTTGCGTCTTCAACACCGCAGCGAGCCGGGCAGCACCTGTGCGCGAGGCCGTCATTTCGGTTCCCACTCGGTCGCGGAGCCGCACGCGATAAAGGCGGTCACCGTAATGGGTGACGCGTTCGATTGCTTGCAGGTTCACAATGGCATGCCTTCCGATCTGGATAAAAGGATCGCCATCTAGCCATCGCATGAGATCACCCACCGGATAATAAGTCGCAAACTCTTCCCGCACGGTATGGACCCAAGTGCGCCGTTCCCGCCGCAGCACCGCTGCAACCTCGCGACGAGCCAGGAGCCGGATCTGGTCGCGGTCTACATCCTTGACCGGCAGCAACTCGTTGGCCATGCCAGGAAAACGCATTTTGTCCGGTGTTGGGACTCCGTTGGCGTGGCCGCCGGAACTCGAAGAAGAGCCAGCCTCAAAGGGCCGCACATATGCCAGGAGGCGATTGACCGCCTCCGTGACTTGCTCCGGATCCAACGGCTTCAAAAGATAATCCACCGCCGCCAGCCGGAAGGCGTCGGTCGCGCGGTTCGCGTCTCCCGTAGTAAAGACCAGACGTGGCGGCTGCGGAAGCATGGTCAGTTGCGTCGCCAGCGAAACACCGTCTTTGCCCGGCAGATTGATGTCGACAAAGACGGCGTCTGGCCGCAACTCGGCGCAAAGACGCAGGCCGGCCTCGCTCTCTGTGGCCGAACCGACAACCTCTACTTGGTAGGTGTCGTCCAGCAGTGCCGCCAGGTACTCGGCGGCCAAGGGCTCGTCTTCGATAATAACAGCTCGGATCCGGATCCACATGAGAACAAATCTTAGTTACATGCCAGTTCGCGGAGATCCGAGGTGATAGCTCTCGGCGATTCTAGGCCAACTCCGGACCGCTTTCGCAAGGGAATGCGCATAGTCACCGTGGTGCCCTCTCCAATTTCGCTGCGCACTTCCAGCTGAAACGAGCGACCGAACAATCCTTGCAGCCGCCGGCGTAACAGCACCAGCGCGTGAATCCGGGGGCGTTCTGCAAAGAAATGCTGTTCGACTTCCGTCGAAGGCACACCTTGCCCGTCGTCGCTCACGCTCATCTCTAGCCACGGTCCTGTGGCACGGACCATAAGCCAAAGCCGCCCGGCTCCCGGCGAAGAGTGAAGCCCGTGTTCGATCGCGTTCTCTACTAACGGCTGGAAAGAGAAAGGGGCACCAGAACCTTCAACAAACCTGGACCGAGAGTCTGCTCCACTTTCAATCGACCACCAAATCGAAGCGATTGGATCTCTAAATAGGCAGCCAGGACGGCCAGTTCTTCCTTCAGGGGTACGAGTGCTCGCTCTGGTTGGAAAAAACTGGCCTCGAGGAATTGACGCAACCGTCCTGTCGCCCGAGGCACTTCTCGAGGTGCGACCTTCGCCAGCGCGGCTACTGCATTCAGAGCATTGAACAAAAAATGTGGATTCATGCGTGTTTGCAGAGCGCGGATCTCAGCCGAGGCCCTGGCTCGCGTTTGCTCGTCACGATCGCGTACCCGCGCGATGATAGCCAGAATCAAGGCAGTGCCTAAAGCTTGCAACAAAGGGGCGACCCCGAACTCTTCGATCGGCCGGATAGCCGCGAGCGACTGAAACCCGAAAACCAAGAGGAGGCCACTGCGCAACCACGATATTCCCAAAGTCAGACAAAATCCCGTCAGCGGTTGTTGTGC
>DASTDH010000564.1:0-3952 GCA_035710445.1 Chthoniobacterales bacterium | reverse complement strand
TATCTGCTCTCCGCGCTAATCAATTACTATTGGTTTCCCGTACATCCCGGTACAATCCTTCGATTCGGCAAACTCGGGGAGCGCAGCACTCGATGGACTGAGCCTGATGTCTTTGTCGGCAACGGGCCCTTTATTCTGAAGACCTGGAAACCGAACGACGTGATCGAAACCGTTCGAAATCCGTTCTACTGGAACCGCGAAAATGTGAAGCTCAATGGCGTCAACTTTTACTCAATCGAGGACCTCAATACCATGGATCGAGCGTTTCAGGCAGGACAATTGCATACGACGCTTGAAGTACCGCTCGATAAGATCCAATCTTATCGGCGCGAGCACCCGGATCTGATTCACTTGGAGCCATATGCCGCTGTCTATTTCTATCGAATCAATGTAACCCAAAAACCGCTGAACGATGCGAGAGTCAGACAAGCGCTTAGTCTGGCGATCGATCGCCAGAGCCTTGTGCGCAATGTGTTGAGAGGTGATCAGCGACCCGCCACCGGAGTGACGCCTCCGGGGTTTCCTGGCTATCAGCCGGTAGAGATCGCCCGATATGACCCCGAAAAGGCGCGCAGTCTGTTGGTAGAAGCCGGATACCCAGGCGGCAGCGGATTTCCGCCGATCAGCATTCTAATAAACACGAGCGAAGCACACCGCTCGATCGCGGAGGCAATCCAGCAGATGTGGCGCCAAGAGTTGAACATCTTTGTCCAAATCGAAAATCAGGAGTGGAAGGTCTACCTCCAGTCAATGCATCAGCATCATTTCGCGATCGCGCGCAATGGTTGGGTTGCCGGTTTTCTCGATCCGGTCGCAGTCCTCGGTATCTGGAAAAGCGATAGCAGTTTGAATGACAGCGGCTGGAGCAACCCGCAGTTTGACGCGTTGCTGCAAGAGGCCGGCGTCACCGGTGACCCTTCATTGCGATTCGCCAAGCTTCGCCAAGCCGAAGAAATTTTGGTCGAGGACGCGCCGCTCCTCCCGATCTACTGGTACACTCGTGTTTATCTCCTCGATCCCGCGGTCATCGGATGGCGTGCCAATATCGAAGACCAGCATTTCGTTAAGTTTCTCGATCTTCAGCCAGGAATTCCGCTGCGCTAGCCGCCACTTTGTTCGTCCGCGCCCAGCTGCGCCTCACTTCTTCGCCGCCAGGTTTTCGGTCGCGCCCAGCTCATAGGCAAAGAAGGAAAGCACGTTAGTGAAATCGGCGATTCTCTCGTCTAACGAACTGCCAATCCCGTGTCCGAAGGAACTCACTCGCAGCAAGATTGGGTTACCGGGTGCGGCCTCCGCTTGCAGTCGCGCAGCGAACTTAAACGAGTTGTGAGCAGCGACGCGTCCATCGTTCAAGCCTGCGGTCAGCAAAATGGCTGGATACTCTTGCCCCTCTTTTATGTGATGATAGGGCGAATAGGCCAGCAAGGCCTTGAATTGTTCTGGATCTTTAACCGTACCAAATTCCGTGGTGTTGAACATCCCGTTCGGCTCGAGCTCGCTGCGCAGCGAATCGTAGATTCCTACTTCCGATACCACTGCCTTCATCAAGGCCGGATGTTGGGTGATCATTGCACCCATAAGTAGTCCACCATTACTTCCTCCAAACATTCCAAGCTTGGAAGTAGCAGTGTACTTGTGCTGAGTGAGATAGTCGGCGCAGGCCGCAAAATCATCGAACACATTCTGTTTCTTGGTGAGATTACCCGCTTTGTGCCATTCTTCTCCGAATTCCCCGCCACCGCGCAGGTTGGTGTCTACATAAACACCGCCCCGATCAAACCATGCCCGGAGCCCAACCCGGACGCGCGGCGCTTCGTTTATCCCGTATCCTCCGTAGCCATATAGAATCGTTGGATTATTTCCATCTAACGGTGTGCCTTTCTTGTGCAGAATGTTGAGGGGCACTTTGGTGCCATCCTTAGACGTGGCAAAATCCCTCGTCACCTCAATATCGGCGAAACTCACTGGAGCCGGTGAACTAAGAGCGGTTGGAGCGAATTGATTGCTTTGCAGGTTCAGTTGCAGCCAACGCGGAGTTTCCGTATAGCTCTGCGTTTCGACCAGAACCGGGCTTGACCCTTCCGTTGTGGTCGCCACTTCCATGACGCTCGACACCGGTGCGATCGGAGCGATTGCGGGTTCACCCCCGTTCAGACCATAAACCTGCAGCTCTGAGGGTCCGCCGACCAACGTGTGTACCAGGAGACGCTCGGAAGTGAGTGCCAGATCTTCGACCACTCCATCGCCCTGCGGCACAATCACCGCCGGTTCCGCTCGGTTGGTGCCATTCAAATCAAATTTGACTATCTTCCCGCGCGGAGCGTCAGCCAATGAAACAGCGTAGAACGACCCACCGGAAGCCAGCTTACCTTTTTTGATTTTATCCTCGAACCGAGTCAGTTGTTTCCAGGTTTTATCCGGCCCGAAAACGAAGTGTTCAAAGTCGCCTCCGTCACCGTTCTCGACCGTTGCTACGATGAGATCCGAAGCCGGAATTGATTCTAACTGCACCTCAGCAATTTTCGGAAATTCTTTGCCGATCGAATAGGCGTCCTCTGACTCGTTAGTACCGAGCTGATGAAAATAGACTTGCTGATAGAAGTGGAGATCGCTCGCCGGCCGCTCACCCTCCCGCGGGAACCGAGTGTAAAAAATTCCGGAACTGTCTTTCGTCCAAGCCGCACTGCCGCCCGCGGTAGGATACTGTACGTGCTTAAGCACCTCTGGACTCTGTTTCCCGTCGGCGACTGAGAAGAAATAGAGATCGCCATCTTCGCTGCCACTCTTCGAAAGCGAAACCGCGATCAACTTGCCATCCGGCGAGGGAACAAACCAATCCACCGCGGTCTTACCGGCTGAGTCGATCACATTCGGATCGCAAATCGCTCGCTCCGACTCCAGCCGATCCACACCGTCAAGAACGACCACCGATGGCTGTTGTTTCTTTGGATCAAATTTGAGAGCAAAGACTTTTCCAGAGGCGAGTTGAACGTCGCCATAAGAGATCGGCTGTGCCGAAATCAGCTTTCTCACCTCATCCGCGATGGCGGCCCGGCCAGGTAATGCCGCCAAAAATTTCTCGGCTCGCTGAGTCTGCTTCTGCGCCCAAGCTCTCACCTCCGGGCTCTTCAGATCTTCCAGCCAGCGATAGTCATCTGATATGGTGGTTCCGTAATAGCTGTCTTTGACCGCCTGTTTTTTTGTTTCTGGAGCCGGTTCCAGCTTGGGCGATGCACCAGCCCAGTTTGCACCAATCAAGCCAAGCCAGACTAACAACGAAATTTTCGCGAATTTCATGAGGATGAGATGGAACACTTATCTCCTCGAAGAGTTTCATCTTTTCTCAAGAGACGCAACCGCAGCAATTTTTTCATAACGAACCGAGAAGTAGTTTCGTCTAAAGCACGGTAACACGACTGCTCCACCAGGATGGAAAGCAGATTGACCCTTGGGCGATTGATTATGTTGCACCCGATAGCATCACGAAGCTGGAACTACGACGCGGCCAGCCATCTCGCACTGCGAGTGGGTTTTGGCGAACCCACCGCTGAGCTGGAAAAGTGGGTCAGCCTGGGACTCGATTCCACCCTGGAACATCTTCTGCACACGCCGCCTCCGGGAGTGGCACCCCCAGAGTGGGCCCCATCCAACCAGGGACGAGGATCTTTTGCCACGTATTCGCAATCCGCAAACCACCGTGGAAGATAGAGCGCAGCTGCAGCGTCAACTGAATTAGCGCAAGGCCGAGCAGATGGCTAGCATGGTTGGTTGGTGGGCTCAACGGATGTATAGCTCGCCGGCGCCGCTGGTCGAAAAAATGACTCTCTTCTGGCACGGCCACTTTGCCACCAGCGCCGAGAAAGTGAACTCCTACCGAATGTGGTTGCAGAACGAAACGCTGCGGGGATGTACGCGCTTGGAAATTTTGGCACTTTGGTCAAAGCCATCTCAT
>DASTDH010000563.1:0-8296 GCA_035710445.1 Chthoniobacterales bacterium | reverse complement strand
TTCTTCAGAAGTCAAACTTGTCAATATTGTCCTTGTTGAAGATGAAAGGTGGTCCAAGCAGGAATTGGCTGCCATTGATCAGTTTGAGCTTGCCCAGTCGACCGGCATCAAGCTCGGTGTCACCCGGTTTGAGTTTCCCATCGACGACCGCACGCATCGCATAAATCGCCGCATAGCCAAGATCCACCGGATTCCACAAGATGACCGACTTCACGCAGCCCGATTTGACGAACGGTTTCATTTGGTTCGGCGTCGAAAGACCGGTAACAGCAATCTTTCCGATCAGGTTAGCCTGAGTGATGGCGTCGGCCGCACCGGGAAAGGCTACACTCGAAAGACCGATGATTCCTTTGACGTTGGGATAGGCTTTAAGAATTTGCCCGGTTACCTTGAATGCCTGTTGCTGGTCCTCTTCTGAAGGAAGAATGGTTACAACGTTCAACTTCAGACCTTGAGCCGAAATGTACTTCTTCATCTCGGCGATCCAGGCGTTTTGATTGGGTGCCGTCAGGGAGCTGGTCACAATTGCGATGTCCGCTTCCTTGCCCACTTCGGCTACCAGGGAATCGATTAAAGCCTTGCCGATTCCTTCCGGTGTCGCCTGCTGAATAAACCACTCGCGTGCATCCGGCTGAGACTCGGCATCATAGCCAATCACATGAACTCCCGCTTTCAATGCCTTGCGAAGCACCGGCGAGATCGCAGTAGGATCGTTGGCGGCAAACAAAATGCCATCCATCCCACGTGAAATATCGTTATCGATATATTCTATCTGTTTTTGGATCGCCGCTTCGGTCGGTGCATCGGTCGTCACCTCCGTCGGGAGACCGTTTTTTGTGAGCTCCGCGGCCGCTTCGGCCTGGCCCTTCGTTGTGGCTGCGAAGTAGCCGATCCCGATGAGTTTCGGCACGTCGGCCAGGACGATTTTCTTTCCCTTCAAGTCTTTTGCATGCGTCGGCTGGCCGCCATCGTATGAGCCTTCGGCGCCAAGTACGCTTCCACTTAGGAGTATCACCAGGGGTAAAAACGCGAAAATGATTCGGCCAAGATTGTTTTTTCGGGGGAACATAGTGTTCAATCTAGCCTAACCGTGACCTCGTTGGGATAGGCAAATTGACGAAATTCATACAAAAAATGACAGGAATCTGCGAGCTGATCGGTCGAAGGGCCACTCGTTCCTTTGGATCTCTTTTGCCTACCTTAACTACGCCGCAAGAGTCCGGTTCGGATCATCACCTGACTGCACAAACCGATCCGCTGCCTTCAGTACGGTTGGGAACGGAAATCCCGCCAGATCGCCAAAATCCGGATGTTTGTGGAGCTTCGTCTGGGTAAGCAATGGAGAACTCAGGCCGCATAAGAAACGGGCGATCTGTCTGGGCGAGGCCAGCGCGTCGGGATAACGACGGCGCAAGTCCGAAATCCGACGCGGATCTAGATTGGGTGCTTCCTTCTCTCTGCGGATGCTAATCGCTCCGTTCGGTGTGCCTAAGCAGTTGCAGCAATGTCCGCAATTCCGTTCCAGCTCTTCCCCAAAATGATGAAGCAAGTGGCGTACAAGACACTCGGAATCTTCGGCCAATCGTACCACCTGATGGACACGATTGACGTCGTTGCGCTCCCGGGCAGCGAACCGTTCAATCATCGCGTTTTTCAGGGAGAGCGGATCATCCGGACGCTTCTTTATCCGATAACCTTGTCGTAGTCCCGCAACCTTGAGAGTCAACTCGCCTTGTTCCTCGAGGAAAGAGAGTGCTTTGACGACGCGGCTACGAGTCGTTCTCAATTTGCCGATGACCTTACCTAAATCGAGCGTAAACCATTTTGCCGCTTTGACGGCTGTAGCAAAGACTTGCCCAAGGAATTCGGCGCGCGGCGGGTCGAAGCGAGCGAGTATTTCTTGTGGCGGCCGAAGCAATGTGAACTGGTATTCATTGTAAAACGGTTCCGTTGCCTCAATAACATCAGCCAGCTCAAGATAGGTCAGAAGCGTTTCGACAACCAGCGGTCGCACGTCGTTGTCGCGCGACAATTCGTAAACGGAGATATCGAACTCGCCCGCATTCGCCAGCACCCGGTCGGTGATCGCACCGACACTCGCTCCGTCCGGAGTATCGCCAAAGGTGAAGTTCTCCAAAACGGTAACGTCACTCCCGCAGGCCAACATTTCACAGATCGATGCCTTTCCATCGCGGCCGGCGCGCCCGATTTCCTGAGAATAGTTCTCGAGGCTTTTCGGAAGGTTGTAATGGTAGACATAGCGGATGTCAGATTTGTCGATGCCCATCCCAAATGCGATCGTCGCTACCACAATCGCTTCCGAGGAACTCATGAACCAGTCTTGAACCGCCGTTCGCTTGTCATTGGCCATACCAGCGTGGTAGGCCCGCGCTGGAAACCCGGATTTACTCAGCTCATTGGCAACGGTTTCGGCCGTGCGCTGCAAAGTCACGTAGACAATGCTTGGGCCGCGCGGCCGATCTCTCAGACGGCTCAGCAAAAGTGCAATTTGTTGATTCGGGCGACATAGCGTCATTTCCAGCCGTAGGTTGGGCCGATGGAATCCCGTATGAATAAATGCATCACTGTGAATTGAAAACTCGCGGCAGATATCCCGGGCGACAGCCGGTGTCGCCGTCGCCGTCAGCGTAAGTACTTGTCCAACTTTGAGCCTCAGCGCCAACCGAGCCAGCTTCAGATAGTCGGGCCGGAAATTGTGACCCCATTCCGAAATACAGTGCGCCTCGTCAATCACCATGAGAGAGATCTTCAGTTGGCGGAGTTTTTGAACAAATCGCTCATTAGAGAAACGTTCCGGCGCGACATAGAGCAGTTTGAGCCGGCGCGCGCGCAGGTCCGAGTCGACGCGTCGGATTTCCTCTGGCTCGAGGGTCGAATCAAGTCGAGCGGCCGGAATATTGCTTCGGTCCAAGAAATCGATCTGATCTTTCATCAGAGCAATCAATGGAGAAATCACCAAAGTCAGACCTTCCAGATGCAAAGCGCTGAGCTGATAGCAGAGACTCTTACCGCTGCCGGTCGGGAAAACTGCGAGCACCGATTTCCCTTCTAAGATTTTGGTGATAACCGTTTCTTGACCTTCACGAAAGGTATCAAAACCGAAGACGTTCTTGAGCGTCGCGTGAATGGAAGCATTGGGCGGATTCACTATGGCTGGATCATCCTCTCAGGAGTACATAACAGTCAAGTATAATGTTATTAAATTGCCTGGGACCTAATTCCAACTGCGCAAGAAAAGCGTTGCATCGTCCGAAAAGGCTACTTACATAGTAAGGAATCAATCAGCACCCCTACTGTCAGAAATCACCAGATGTTCCAAACCGGAAAGGAATCTCCATGAGCGGCAATGATCTCCCCTTCGCCCACCCCCTAGCAGCGTCGCTCCCCGATGAAATTACGCCACGCCGGTTAGCGCGCACTAAGCCCCTCCCGATAATCATCGATATTCGCGAGGAAAGACAGTTCTTGCGCGGGCACATTGCCGGAGCCGAACACATCACCCGGGACGAACTAGAACTGAACGTAACTCGGATCGCTCCGGAGCTTACCACTCCCATTCTGGTCTACTGTGCCGTAGGTAACGAGGCTCCTTTGGCTGCCGAAAAACTGGTGCGGATGGGGTATCTGAATGTCTCTTCGCTCAAGGGAGGTTTGCAAGGCTGGTTGGAAGCCGGAGGTATGGTGGAGTGTTCGGAAAGCGATTCTCTGGCCGGAGCCCATTAGTCTGCACGGAGTCCACTGCATCCAGCCGAGCGCCGTTCCTGACTGCTTATTGACGGAAGATTGGGTTTTTAATGATCCCGGAGGGATCTAATCAAAGTAACCCCGCAATTTATTGCTGGGTCAACGACGCAACATAAAGTCCGTCCCGGCAGGGACGATGGAACAATCTGGGGTTGAGGCTCCGGCAAGGCTTTTGAGGCAGGGCTACTTTCGTTAGACCCTTCCTGCTTGGTCATAAAAGAACCTTGGCGGACAGGCCAGAGATCAGCCCAACCCCGGTATTCGCTGATGATTGACGGCCGCATACTTGCATATACACTAGTGTATATGCACTATTCTCCCCTGCCCTGGCCTCTGTTCTGGTTGCTCGCTACCCTAATTGTCGGAGTCGATTTCGCAGTCACTCTCCTGCTTTTGTTCCAGGTACGGCACGCCTTGCTTAGTCTCGGTAAACTCAAGACCACGGTTCGCCAGACCGTTTCGATTTTCGCCTTTGTCCTCTTTGCCTGGTTTGCGATTGCTCTATTTCTGACCGGAAACGGCGCCTTCCTCGCTGCTCCCAACCAGCGGTTCCATTATATCGCTTTGGCCATTGGGATACCTATCCTGGTTGGCGCATTTTTGATCCGCGGATCGAAGGAGGTGCGCAAGATTGTTGCGGCCGTGCCTCAAGCCTGGTTGGTCGCGGCCCAGTTTTGTCGAGTCATCGGTGGGATCTTTCTAATCTTCTATGCGATGGGACAGTTACCGGGCATTTTTGCCTGGCCGGCCGGGGTTGGCGATATTTTGGTCGGCTTAACCGCCCTGCTGGTCGCAACACGTTGCGCGCGCGAGCAGATTGATCGGTCTGTCTGGTTGTGGAACTGGTTCGGCATTGGCGACCTTGTCGTTGCTATCGCGACCGGTTTTCTCAGCGCCCCCACTCGGTTTCAGATTTTCGCTTTCGACGCGCCGAATTCCCTCATCGGATCCTTTCCGCTGGCAATGATTCCGGCTTATGGCGTCCCTTTGTTCATCGTGCTCCATATGGCTTCGCTTTCCAAGGTGCGCAACCCGCGCAGAAGTCTCGTAAAGCAGATGGCTCCCGCATAAATACGACGGACAGATCGAAACCAAGTCCCGGTTTGGTGAATTCCGAGACTAGCAGACTTATCATACACCTATGCCGAAAAAAGCTCTGGTGACTCCTCAGGAAGCGGCAACGACCTGCGTGTGTCAAAAAGCTCGCATGGCCGCCCGCGCAATAACCCGAACCTATGATGACGCACTACGGCCCAGCGCCCTTCGCAGCACGCAATTCACCATTTTGGTTGCTGCGAGCATGGCAGGCGGAATCCCTTTGAGCCGTTTAGCGGCCATGCTCGGCCTCGAAAGAACAACGCTCACTCGCAATCTTACTGCAATCGAACGAGAAGGCCTGGTTCGCGTCGCCAGCGTCAATGGTCGTACCCGCAACGTTCTACTGACATCGCGCGGCGCGGCGCGCCTTGATCAAGCTCTCCCGCTTTGGGATCGAGTACAGCAGGAGCTCCGGAGACGATTAGGAGAAAAAGAGTGGTCGACGATGAATCATAGCCTGACCAAGCTGGCCGAGACCGCTTAGATTCCTTTAGCGCCCATCAACATGCCGGATTGGCCCGCCAATAACCTCGAGGTCCATGTTGTCAGTCGGCTATGCCTAGTGAGCGACTTTTCTCAGGGTACCGGCCGAGCCACGCCTGCTTCAGGATTTTCTGATCGAGTCCTCGCCACTCTTTCACTGAGAAGACTTCTACAAAAGAACCCGTTAAATTCTGCGTTCCGGCGAACAGCCGCAATCTTCCGCAAATAGCCTTTCAAATCGAGGCTATCCAGCGGCAACCCTTCCAGAGTGGTGAATGCGAGCGCATTCTCTCCGGTGTCTGGTCTGATTCTTCGCAAAATGAAGAGGTAAAGATTCCGTAGGGAAACTCCCTCCCGGTCAAGCTGCATATCCTGCAATTCGGAGAGGCGAACACGCGCGACGCAGTCGGAGCTGTAGCCGTGCGCCAAGAGATAGCGCAAGAGCAACTCTTGCCTCCGCTCGAACGCCTTACCCAAAAATTTCTGGCGAATCGCGCTGAGATCATCATCGGTTTCTCCAGGGAAAGCGTCCCGGAAGTCTTGCCGGAGAGCGACACCTCGATTAATCAAGTCCGCGCTGAAATGGTCCAACAGTTTCACCGATACCTGATTCACCCACTCCAGCACCGTCACCGCGTCCCGCATATCGCTAGCCATCAGAAACGCGAAATTGGGAGCACACCAATAAGTCGGCAGCCGGAAGTCGATTTCCACGCGATTGTCAGAATCGACCTTCACCGCGGTCACAAAATCCAGGGAGACAACCGATTCGTCGATTTCCGGATCAGTGACCGAGTTCAGCGCAGACCAGACCTCTTCTTTTCGATCCAGGCAGATCATCTGAGCGATGCTTTGGCGAAACCTATCCGACTGGCGCAGCGGTCCCTACCGCGCTCGGCTCTTGGGAAATTGGCTGCCCGAATTTCTTCTCTTGTTCTGCGATCTGAATGTTGTAAAGCCGGGCCGCGTTCTCTCCCAGAATCTTTTTCTTCATCTCCAGGGTGAGTGGACCGGTTTCCGCCACGAGGTCGTCCGGCAATTCGAGTTCCATGAACTTATCTATGATCCACTTCGGCTGCCACAGCGCGTAATCGCTGCCGAACAGGATGCGATCGGGTCCCAGCCAAAAAAGCAATTCGCTGATTATCTCACTAAAGTAGCGGGGCCGGGTATGGATCAGTGCGATCGCGACGGCCAGCCCGGCGTAAACGTTTGGCTCCTGCGCCGCGATGAATGTAAAATCGTTCAACCGCGGCAAGCCGCAGTGTTCGACGATGAAATTCAGCTCCGGAAAGAGCGACGCCACTTCGTCAACATCGGCCACATCGAAAGCATCTTTGTTAAGCGGACGGATAGTCGGGCCTTTATGAACGTGGATATTCTTGAGTCCGAGTTCCTGTGACTTCTCCAGATAACGATACGACCAGGGATCAGTTAATTTCCAGCCTTTTGAGTCTCCTTTCCACTCTGCCGTATAAAGTTTGATACCTCGCCAACCGTACTTTTGCGCATCTTGCTCGAGCTGCTTCAGCCCCGCCTCCTCATTTCGAGGATCCCAAAAGCCATTCGTAATTACCCGGTTCGGATGTTTCTTTCTGAACGCCTCATTTCTATCCGGACTGGAGAAGCCATGATGATAAAAGTCTCCCAGGTATTGGGGATTGAATATAGCAACGTCAACATAACCGTTTTCGAATACGTCCTGCTCGAAGTCTTCGTCGGTATACTTTTGATATTTCTTGTACGGCCAAACGTATTCTTTTGGACTGAGCTTGTGATAGTCGTAAAAGCATTTGATAAACTCTTCGCCGTACCGATTCTTGCAATTTTCGTCGCTGCCGTCCCACAGGTGCACGTGGCCATCGACCACAAAGATCTTTTCTCCGGATTTGGTAGTAAACATAGCTTTGCTCGCGTGATTTAAGTTTCTTTCGACTAAGGCACGAGCACCGCGCGCCCCTTTACTTTCCCCCGGTGCAAATCGTGTAGTGCTTGGTTTGCTTCTTGTAATTTGTAATAGTTTGTGGCCAATTTCACCTTACCCCGGTTAGCTAGCTCCATCAGTTCAACTAACTCCGTGTAATTGCCAACCAGGTTCCCGATGATCCTCCTCTCAGTACAAATCATATCCAAGGCAGAAATCCGGATCTCTCCGCCGTAACCGACGATATAATAGGCACCGTTATTTCGAGTCATTGCTAATCCGGTCTCGATTGAGTTGCCCTCCCCGACAAAATCGATTACTGCTTCCGCGCCTTTGCCATCGGTTAGAACCTGGACCGCTTCAATTTGATGCTCATCAGCGGCAACGGTGTAGTGGGCGCCGCACTCCTTCGCGAGCGAGAGCGCCATTTCCGAACGATCCACCGCGATGATATCCGCCGAACAGAGAGCTGCCAGCACTTGAACTCCGATATGGCCCAACCCACCTACCCCGATCACCACTACCCGCTCTCCCGGCAGAAGATGGCGAGCCGCCTTTTTTGCCACATGATACGCAGTCAGCCCAGCGTCGGCGTGCGGAGCGACATCTTTTGGCGCCAACGTCTGCGGCAGCTTGATCAGCGAGCTCGCTCCCGTGCGTAACAGTTCGGCGTATCCCCCGTTTGTGCCGATCCCTGGAAATTCGCTGCCTTCCACATGCATATCATTGCCGCGCCGAGCCGCGATGGCGTGACAATTGGAAATAAGAGGGTGACAAATAACCGGATCGCCACGTTTGAACCCATCGACCGCCTTTCCTACTTGTTCGACCCAACCGGCGTTCTCATGCCCCATTATATATGGTAACTTCACCGTGACTTTCTGTCGCCAAATGCCTTCGATCACATGAAGATCGGTACGGCAGACGCCGGCTCCACCGATTCGGATCACAACGTCGGTCGGGTTCTGGATTTCCGGTTCTGCTACTTCTTCAAAAGCAACAAACTCCGGATTGGAGAGAGTGGTA
>DASTDH010000562.1:0-4741 GCA_035710445.1 Chthoniobacterales bacterium | reverse complement strand
GCGTCCCGCTGCTACGAATGCCACCCGCTGACATCTCGATGTCCATTAAATAAGTTTCGAGCGGCGGGCTGCGCTTTGTTCCAGAACGAATCCTCAGATGTGGTCTGGTCACGACACACAGACTTTTCTATATAGATTTCGCGGACCAAAGCTGCCTGCTGCCAATCTATGCAAAGGAGCCTTTAAAAAGATGGGAGACACGAACCACAAACAGGAAACCGAATTTGGTGCATTTGTGGGGATTGACTGGGCAGATCAGAAGCATGCCTGGGCGCTGCAGATCGCCGGGCACCTCGACGTCGAGCGCGGAGATCTGAATCACACACCGGAAGCGGTCCTGGGCGACTGAGCTAGCGCGTCGATTCGCCGGGCGCCTTATCGCTGTGGCTCTCGAGCAATCGCGCGGATCGTTGCTGTTCATGCTCACCAAGTATGCGCACTTGGTGCTGTTTCCAGTGAACCCAGGCACCCTGGCCAACTACCGTAAGGGTTTCCGGCCGTCCGGAGCCAAGAGCGATCCTTCGGATGCGGGTCTGTTGGTCGATCTCCTGGTGCACCATCGTGAAAAATTGCGACACCTCGATCCGGATACGGAGCAGACGCGCACTCTGCAGTTCTTGTGGAAGCACGCCGGAAGTTCGTCAACGACAAAACGCGCTACTCGAACCGCCTGACGGCGTATCTAAAAATGTACTTCCCGCAGGTCCTGGACTGGTTCAGTGAAGTCACCTCACCGATCGCCGGCGACTTCCTGGAACGTTGGCCGACCTTGCAGAAAGTGCAGAAGGCCAGGCCGGAAACCCTGCGAAGATTCTTGGTTCAGCACCACAGTTGTACGTCCGCGAGCATCGATCGGCGTCTGGAAGAAATTCGCCGGGCCATGCCCGCGACCCACGATGCGGCGGTAACCTGTTCCTGCTCAGCCGCGGTGTTGGCCTTGGTGCGGTGCAAGACCCTGGGAAGGTTTGATTTGAGTTGGGCGATTGGTTCCGGAGTGGATATGAGCCGCTGGCAGGCGCGAGGGGCTCCTCACGGCATTGCGGAGAAACATAATCACGGCATGTTCTGCCTAACGACGGAGGCGGCGATCCGCGAGGACATCGGCGGCGATCTTCAGGACGCCGAAAGATGACGCAGCCACGGCATTCTCCTTCCTTACCGGCTGACCCTGGGTGCCGGAGTGAGTTCAACACTGCGTTTTCCGGCTGCTCCAGGTTTAATTGTGGGGATCCGGGTTCTTCGGGAAGAGGGTTAGACGCGTCTTGGCAAGCAGGGCCGCAGCCTCACTGCGGCCTCTGGTTTTGATCAACACGGGCTCGTATTGCTCGAGGACCGCTTTCACCGTGATGGGGTCTTTCCAAGGCGCCTGTTGCAGAATGCCAATAGCACGCTGGCAGAGCGCTTCAGCCCGCGCATATTGGCGCTGGGTCCTGGACGCTCCCGCCAAATTGATTAGCGATGCGCAGAGCCGGGTTGAATTAACCCCGAATACCTTCTCGTCGATGGACAACGCGCGTTCGAACAACGGTAAAGCCTTTTGCGGCCGCCCGCGGCCGTACCAAAGTGTGCCGAGGTGGTTCAGACTTTCCGCAACCAAAGGGTGCTCCGGTCCTAGGGCCTGCACGCGCAGTGCTAGGCCGCGCTCCAATAACGGAAGCGCCGGACCATAACGCCTCTCAATACGCAACAGCGTCCCCAACTGATCGAGCGCGTTGGACAGTTCCCTCGTGGCAGGCCGCCGGGCCTTTTCAAGCGTCGCGACGCACTCTCGCAGTGCAGCCTCAGAGTGAGCGTTATCGCCCAGATCCGAATACGCAAGAGCCAGGTTGCCGAGCACCTCAGTGGCACGGAGGTCTTGTTTGCCAAAACGGGATTGATAAATATCCAGAGCGCTCCGGTATAACTTCTCCGCATCCCGCGAGTGGCCCATGAACCGATAGACTTCGGCTAGATTATTCAAGCTGGCGGCGTACACGGCCGGGAGCTTTTCAGTTTTCTGTATGTCGACCGCTCGACGGCACGTCGTCAGGGCAATCTCTGCTCGCCCCTGCCGAAGGTATGTAATGCACACGTCGCTCAATATCCGAGCTAATTGCACTTCCGGCAGAAAGTCCGTTTCAGCTTGTGTCAGGGCTTTGTTGAATAGCCGCTCAGCATCGCTGTAATGTCCTGCCAAAAAAGCCTCCTGGCCGGCTTTGGTCAAATCAGCTAAATTTCCTTCTTGCGCCGATACTCCGCCGCAGACAAACGCTGTCAATGCAAATGTTGGAACGAAAGACAACTTCCCTTTAAATGGCACGTGCGCCTCGTGGGTTAAAAAACAAAAAAGGCCGCCGCCGCGGGTTCAACCGCGACGACGGCCTCTGAGAACTTCAGTCAGCCGAAGCTATTCTCGGGTATTAGTAAACTTAGTCTTCTTCTTCGTTGTTTCCGCCAGCACGGGTAATCCGTGCTGGATAGTCAAACGCTCGAGGAAACGCATGACGTGAAGCTCGCTTTCTAAAATCAATTACACGGAACCAATTCCAGTTTTTACAAAGTTTTTTTACACGACCAGGCGCCAGCCGCAGCCACATGCGTGCTGAAAAACAGAGAACTAACTTTTGTTGCAGTACTTGAAGTTAGCGGGAAAGTTCACCGCACCGATGAAACGGTAGCCGAGACGCGGGAGCGTTTCGATAAACTTTGGTTCCTCCGCGGAATCCTCCTGTGGTGATAACCCTATTTATGTTACTTATGGGTCCGGTAGCGGATCGGCGGGAAAGGGGGTAAACTCCAGGAGCCCAGGTCAAAATGACACGACGTGGGCAGCCAGTTTATTCTGGTGCTGCTGTTTACGGCCTCGCAGGGCAGCATCAGCGCGGTTGGTTCGGTGACTGTTAAGTTGAAAAATTCAGAGGGCATTTCGCCCGGGGCGAACGGCAATTTCTGAGCGACACTTAGATCGTGGTTTCAGGCTTGAAAAGGCGAAGGAACTTGGTCTGAACGTGCATGGCTACTTGCGCCCACTCACATCCATGTCTCGGTTGGGGAGAACAGTCAACTCCGAGTCGCCAGCTTAGTTATTTTGAATCATAGAAAGCTAGCGATAATGGTTGATAACGCTTCCTTCTCGGACCGCTCGCTTTGATTTATCTCTCCTTTACCATCGATGTATGTCCAAGTGCAGCATTGTGCATTCTAAATACGAAGATTACTCTGGGTGCAGAAGGCTGTTTGCGACGCACAGTAGCACTATTCATACCTTTCCCAGGCTGTTAGCCCCCGGTTTTTGTAAATCGCAGCACTCGATATGCAGTTTTGGCCCAAATCAGTGATCTGTTGTACGCTGGCGGCCAATTGCGCGATGGGACGCTCAAAGTTCATCCCGGCAACGTGAGCCTCCAATGAACCTCGCCCAACTGAGGACTAAACCAAGGTGGGTCATCGCCTTAAGTGGTCTCTTGATCGCAGCCGCAGCACTGGGCTGGTTCGAAATGCGGCCTCCGAAATTGGATCATCGAATTTATCGCATCGGCTTCGACAACGCACCGCCCCAGCACTTTATAGGAGAAGACGGGAGACCCACCGGTCTCGCGGTAGATCTAATCGGTGAAGCGGCGAGACGCAGTGGTATCCGCCTCCAGTGGCAACTGGAACCGGAAAGCGCTGAAGCTGCTCTGAAGTCTAAAAGGGTGGATTTGTGGCCGATGATGACCATCACGCCCGAGCGAAAGGGAGTCGTTTATATCACTGATCCTTACCGCGAGAATGTGGTGTGCTTGATTGTCCGCCGCGAAAGTCCTTATAAGCGTTTGGAAGATCTCCGAAATTCCGCCATCTCGTATGACGGGACACCCATCGATCTCAGGCTGCTTCATTCCCGGCTCCCAGACGCACGATTTTCCGTAATAGATCCTCCGAAAGAGAGACTGGAAGCCGTCTGTCAGCAACGTGTCGAAGCCGCTCACTTTGATGAATACACCGCCATCACAACTTTGCTTGACGGTGTGACGTGCGGAGGACAAGGGTTGCGTTTCATCGAGGTTCCCGAGCTGAGTGGCCGTCTTGGAGTCGGTTCTACGTTCGACGCCCGGCCCGCGGCCGATGCGATGCGCAAGGAAATCGGGAACATGGCAGCGGACGGTACTCTTGCCGAGATTGCTGGGCGTTGGCGTTCCTTCTCGGGCCGAAATCTCGAATTGGCGGATGAGCTGATCCATGCCCAAATCAGAGAGCGTTGGCTGATTGCGGGTATCTTGGTCGTGGTCCTTCTGCTATCGCTCACGTTGTCGCAAGCGGGTCGAATCCGGCGGGCGCAGGTAGCGATGGCGGGCAAGAACAAGGAGCTGGAGGGTGCCCTCGCCGGCGCCAGGGAGGCCACGGAACTAAAAAGTCAATTCCTGGCCAACATGAGCCATGAGATTCGTACGCCCATGAACGGAATTATCGGAATGACCGACCTGGTTCTGGACACGGAACTCAACTCGGAACAACGCGAGCATCTTGAGCTGGTGAAAATATCGGCAGATTCGTTATTGACTGTCATCAACGACATTCTGGACTTCTCCAAAATCGAAGCCGGTAAGTTGGCTCTCGATACCACCGAATTCAGACTTCGCGACAACCTGGAAGAAACACTCAAATTGCTGGCGCTGCGCGCCCACGAGAAAGGGCTAGAGCTGATCTGCGATTTTGGTTCTGAAATGCCCGAAGCTGTGGTCGGTGATCCCTTGCGCCTTCGACAGATTGTCGTGAATCT
>DASTDH010000561.1:0-4226 GCA_035710445.1 Chthoniobacterales bacterium | reverse complement strand
CTACACCCTCACCGGCACGCACACCGGTCCCCTCGGAAAGATCCCGCCGACCGGCAAGAAGGTCAAAATCCGCGGAATGCAGATCTCCAAATTCAAAGACGGCAAGATGGTCGAGCGTTGGGGAAGCTCCGACGAGTTAGGCCTCCTAAAGCAGATTGGCGTCATCGGCGACTAAGCTCCGCGAATTGATTAACGGACGACTCGACAGCCACTGGCGGGAACCGACGAATCCTGTGCAGCTTCGGCACAAAGACAATCCGCGATGTTCGCTTCCGCATTGGTTAAGTCTTGAAAACAAGCGTTCCCAGCGCGTCTGAAGCGCACCCGACAGCCCAAATATCTTGAGAGAATTCCCAAGGACTGCATCAACTAATCAAGGTCCCTGAAGATCATCCGTGTGTGAGTTGCCAGATCGATTTAAATAGCTCAGTTACCGCCGATCGTGTTCCCGACGGGCCGTGAGAGAATGCGCTTGACACAGAGAAGCAGATTCGAAATTCTGTGCCGATATGGCAAAGAAATCCGTAAAACCCCGCGCAAAGAAGCTAAAAAGCGACGCAAAGGTGACGGACGATGCGATTAATATTACGCTGACAAAGGAACAGAAAAAGAAAGCGCGGGAACATATTCGCAAGTCCGGCGCACCTAAGTTCAAAATTGAGGGAGTAACAGTCAAGGCCGTACCTAGCGTTGGCAGAGTAGACTGGATTATGCCGGACCCGAAGCCCTAGATTTTGACAAGAATTTCGTCATAGCGTCGACGGGCGAAGTGATCCCCAATAGCACTAATTTTATTCCGTTGACGATGTCAGGGATGTCCCGATTTGAACTGTCCCAATTAGAAATGTTGCGAACGGTATCGCGTTGATCCTTGAAAATCACATTCGTCCAAAACTATCTTTTAGACAGGGGCGGAATCCCCAGTGCAGACTATGTCCATCCTCACCTCGGGTTGATCTCGCTAATAGCTGAGATCGAAAATTCTCGACACGTTTCGTTTCTGTACGATCCGATGCTGCAATTGCAGAGGGAGCGCCTAACCCTCGACAGCTCGATTTATAGCGATGTTGCTTCACAGCTGCTCGAGACTGAACCGGATGCGATTGGCTTTACTGCGCTAGGGTGCAACTTCGTCGCCGTTGTGAAGATCGCACGACAGATAAAACAGCGGAGCCCCAAAACGCTTATTTTGTTGGGCGGTCCACATTCCACTGTGCTCGAGTCGCAAATCATGACTAAATTCACCGATTTCGATGTGCTTGTCCGCGGGGAGGCGGAGGAGACAATCGTTCCGCTTCTGGACGCACTTGACTCGGAGAAGGAACTATCAGCGATACCGGGGATTAGTTATCGGGATGGATCCCGCGTTTGTCGTTCACCGGTGAATGCCGGGGTAATGGACGTCGATCGACTCTCGATGGCCGCCTTTCATGTTTATCCCATAAAAGAACTCGGAATGCGTTCGATGCGAGTGGAGGCGGGCCGCGGATGTCCGTTTCACTGTACTTTTTGTTCCACAGCTACATTTTTTGGGAGGAAATATAGAGTGAAGGGAGCCCAGAAACTTGTGGGCGAACTAAAATCTATTAATAGCACTTACAACATTGCCGATTTCTCGCTTCAACATGATCTGTTCACGGTCAATCGTCGAAAGGTGCTAGAGTTTTGCGAGGAAGTAAGGCCTTGCAGCTTCTCGTGGACGTGCTCGGCTCGCATCGATTGTGTTGATTCGGAATTACTTCGCGAGATGGCGCGGTCCGGATGCCACGGCATCTTCTTTGGGGTGGAGACAGGATCGTCGAACCTTCAGGAGTTGGTGAAGAAACGGCTGGATATCAGTTTACTTGCTCCAACCCTGACAAATGCGAAAGAGCTTGGAATCAATGTAACGACTTCTTTTATTACAGGATTTCCTGAGGAGACGCTTTCGGATTTACAAGCAACGCTAGAATGTTTGGATGGCTGTAACCGCATTTCCCCAACAACGACGCGAGTTCAATTGCATTTACTGACGCCAGAGCCAGGGACTGCGATATACGAAGAAAACAAAAATCAGCTCTCGTATGATGGACACATTAGCTCCTTCAATTTCCCGACTTTAGATACAGATGAGCCGGCGTTACTTCAGGGGAATCCTGACATCTTCATGAATCACCATTTTTATGCGACGAAGCTGCCAAGGAAAACGCTCGTCGGTATAACAACTATTCTTTCGAATTTATGTGCTCTTGGCGGAGGTTTATTGCGAGCCGTTCTCGAATGTCTTGGGACCACATTATCTACGCTTCCATTCGTGATTCTGTCACGGTGCGAGAGAGATGATATCACGCCTCAAAGCGTCTTTAAACAGCTTCTTCTTTTAATCAACGAAAGGGGCACCCGCGATAGAGTAATCCGACAGCTAGTCGAATTTGCTTTTGCACATGTACGTGCATGGCACTCGCAACTTTCGAAGAATGTACAGTCGACGTCGAACGGGTCCGAAAGAGTATTCTGTTTAACAAACGGTGCTACTCTGTTTCGAGACACCTTCGATATTCCAAAGGTGCTTGATCGAATGCAAGACGGAGCGGAGTCCTGGCGCTCGATATCAGCGCGGTCTAAAGCTCATAATTTTGTCATATACCGCGAACACGCTGGTTCTGAATCGAAGACGTTACGGATTGGCGAGAACGTCGCGGTAATTCTTGATTTACTTAACAAACCCCGGTCAGCAGCGTGGATCTTAGGAAGATTCCCAGTAGCAGATGCGCGCATGGTGCGCGCGGTGCTTGACGATCTATGCGAACGGGGAGTTTTGCGCAATGCCGCGCACAGCACCGCAAGAATCCTTGACCAGCGTGTAAAGGACAAAGACCTTTGTCCGCCGGTAAACTCACGCGATCTCTCGCTTATGACACCGCGCGGGGCGTTTGTTGGTCACTTTGAGTAGGTATACATCACTAACGTAGGACGGAAGTTAATGCTGGAAGGGACACGCCCTTACCGCAACCGATCAGATTCATGCCAGCATGCTCGGACGCCTGGTGATTTGAGAGACTTTGCGTCAACTATCACCTGTTCCTCGACTGTTTCTGCGTGAGGCGCCCCCAAAGAACAAGGTGCCTGGTTGGAAGCTGGCGCGATCACTTCGGACCGGGCGAAGCGACAAGTTTTTGGAAACGCGGGTCATTGCGGAGCGGATCGAACATCGGATCCAATCGGAGTAGCGCGGGAGTGAGTGGTATGCTTTGTGTAGCCAGTGGCCCTGCGTACGGTATCGAGAGTAGTTTCTGTAAAGTGGCAATGGACCTGTCGGGCTCTCCTACCTGCGACGCTACCCTCGCAAGAACCTCGATCGGAGCGGGACCAGTTATCGCGTCGTTCTGAATCGGATTCGCGGCGATGGCCCGCTCCGACAGAGCTAACGCAGCGGCCTTGTCGCCAAGGCCCATATTGGTCAGCGCGAGATCTTCAATCAGGTGATAGTTCTCCGGCTGTTCTTTGAGGAACGATTCCAGTTCGCTGCGCGCTTGCCGCCAACTTACCTCGGCGGCGGCATGATCGCCGGCCACTTGCTGCGCCCAACCTAACCAAAAACGCAGTTCGCCGTTGAGATAACCCAGTGCTGGATCGGGCTTGGTAAGAATTTCCTTTAGCCGGGATATGATTTGTGCAGGCTGACGCTCCAGGATCGCTTGGTAAACCTGTGTTTCCAACGCGTAGGTGTCGGCGGCGGCGGTCGGATGCAACGGAGCGAGTAGTGCAGCAGCCCGCGGCAATTCACCTTGGGCTTGTGCGATCGCGGCTTGTGCCACGGGGATATCGACGTCGTCCGGCGTAATATTGAGAACCTGATCAAGCTTTCGCAGCGCCTCAGGGAAACGACGACGTGCGACGTAAGAAAACGCGCGCTGTGTGAGCAGGTTAACATTGCGTGGGTCAAGCCGCTCGGCTTGATTGAAGTACGATTCACTCTGGTCCCACTGGACTCGCCTCCGCGCGACATAGGCTAGCGATTCAGGAATTCGGCTGCTATTCGGGAGGAACTGATGCGCTTGCTCAAAGTAATGCACCGCGGTGTCGTAATCTTTCAGGCACCCGTAGTAGTAATACCCCTTGGCTAACACGGCCTCGCCGAGATTGGGCTGAAGAGTGTGAGCGGTTTCGGCTGCCTGCCGTGCCTCTTCACGGAGAGCGACCGTTGGTTGAAGACTCGTTGTGACGTAGCCACGCGAGTCCACGTA
>DASTDH010000560.1:0-3352 GCA_035710445.1 Chthoniobacterales bacterium | reverse complement strand
TGATCCCAGACGAGATAACCGACGAGGCAAATCGTAGCGATCAATCCAACGCCGATCGCGAAGAAGATCGTGAGAGGACGCGCCCGCGGTTGCTCCTCTTCCTCCTCCTCTTCTACCGGCTTCTTTTCCGGTGGTTCTTTGTCTTTCTCGATATCTACCGGATGCGGTTCGGGTTGGGCAGGCGTTTGAGCTTCCTGAGCCGGACCAATGGCGTTGGAAACCTGCGCGTTCGGCACAGTAGGGGCTCGCAGGTTGGCTGCAGGCGGCTTCTGCACGTTGGTGGCCGGCGATGTTGCCGGCTGGGGGATAGCTTCGGGTAAAGAGCTTTCCAGTCTCTCGATTTGAGCATCACTGAGCATGCACGAGCGAAGCTGATCGACGATTTCGTCATCGAAAGCGATCTGACGTTCCAGGACCGCATTGAGTTCGGCCTTGTTTCGGGCTTCAGTGCTGGCCAGCTCGAGCTCGGGCTCAGCTTCATAAACCGGTCTAATAAGCGGAAACAATCTACTTGGCATGGTACTATTTGCGATCCGTAGCGCCGGAGAGTGCCGAACGCGCATCTCGGATCGTGTCTGCCAGCTGTTCAATCGACGAGCCGGTAATCTCGGCAATTAAACCAAGCGGCAAAATTTCCAAATAAAACAGGGTCAACGTGGAACGTTGGGGCTCGGGAAGAGAATGAAGAACCCGCAGCCAATCGGTAAGCTTGTTTTCGGGTATTTTCATGTACGAATGGCGACGCTGAAACGCCGTGCGAAAAAGAGTGTCAAAATCAACTCTGGCCAAGTCGCGATTAGCCGTCTGGAAAGCCTCAAACAGGATATCGTGAACGGCGCTCTCGGCGGCTGTATCGGAACCCGATTGAACAAGACACAGTCGATAGAGTGCCTGGATGTAATCGTAAGCGGATACTGAATTCAACGGGCAAATGCTATCTTCTTAAATCAGGCCGCTCAAGCGGTAATCTTGAGGAACGCCGGGAGCGAAGCCACCCAACACACCAAGCATGTCTCACCATTCATCAACCACTGTCTCTGCTCACCCGTCACCCTTCCGATCTCATTGCTATCGGAGGCGGAGCCGGCCCGCCAGGTATTGCGCAATCCGCGATTCGCAGCCCGCATTCTCTGCGCCCTTGATCTGCTCCGACGGGCATGGCAATTTCCCGGACTTTGAGTCTGCAAAAAACGGTTTTGTTTGTTTGCACGGGGAACGTCTGTCGGAGCCCGATGGCAGAGGGTCTTTTCCGCAAATTGATTGCCGACCAGCCCGATCTAAAGGTCTCTTCGGCTGGTGTCAGTACGTATCCTGGGCAGAGCCCGAGTCCTCACGCCGTTGAAGTGCTCGCCAAGGTGGGGATTGATATCTCCGGCACTCGAAGTAAGCCGCTCACGGAACGGCTTGTCCAAGAAGCGACCTGGATTGTCGCAATGACCCGGAGCCATCTCGATTCCATTTTTTATCAGTATCCGGAGGCAGCAGAGAAAACGTATTTGTTGCGGGAATTTGAACCGGGCGCCGCATCATTCGATATCGCTGACCCGATCGGGTTAGGTATTGATGCGTATGAGGAAGCACGAGATACGATCAGAAATGCGCTACCCGGTTTGCTGGAGTTTATAATGAGCGAGGGAATCAACGAGAAGCTAACATCAGGGATCATGAATGAACGGCCTGGAAACCAATCTTTGGAGCAAGCTGATCCGGAGATTTTCAATGCGATCGAGAGAGAACGGCACCGGCAATTCGAGAACGTAGAGTTGATTGCCTCAGAGAATTTTACCAGTCGCGCGGTCATGGAGGCTCAAGGCTCGGTGCTGACCAATAAGTATGCCGAAGGCTATCCGGGCCGCCGTTGGTATGGGGGGTGCGAATTCGTCGACCAGGTAGAGCAGTTGGCGATCGAACGCGCGCAAAAGTTATTTGGAGCGGAGCACGTCAATGTGCAGGCCCACAGCGGAAGCCAGGCGAATATGGCGGTTTATTTTAGCGCGCTGAAACCTGGAGACCGCATTTTGACGATGGACCTTTCACATGGGGGACATCTGACCCATGGAAATAAGGCGAACTTTTCCGGCCGCTTTTACGAGGTGGCACACTATGGAGTGGATCGCGAGACGGAGCGCATCGATTACGAGTCGCTCGCTCGACTGGCGGAAGAGCATCGCCCCCGGATGATCACTGCGGGGGCGTCTGCTTACTCGCGAATTATTGATTTCAAGAAGATGCGAGAGATCGCCGACGCAGTTGGTGCGCTTCTGTTTGTGGACATTGCGCACATTGCCGGACTGGTGGCTGCCGGTATTCATCCGTCGCCGGTAGGGATTGCTGATTTTGTGACTTCCACAACGCATAAGAGCCTCAGGGGACCAAGAGGCGGGATTATCATGTGCAAACCGGAAAATGCCAAATCGATCGACAGCTTGATGTTTCCCGGAGTGCAAGGCGGTCCACTCATGCACGTGATTGCAGCGAAAGCGGTCTGTTTCCGTGAAGCATTGCTACCGGCGTTTCGTGACTATCAGCAACAGATCACGACCAATGCTAAGGCGCTGGCAGCCAGCTTGGAACGAAAGGGTTTCCGGATCGTATCCGGCGGTACCGACAACCATCTGATGCTAGTCGACCTTCGACCTAGAGGGTTAAACGGAAGGCAGGCGCAGGAGACTCTGGACCGGGCGGGTATTACCGTGAACAAGAATTCGATCCCGTTCGACACCGAGCCGGTGGTAAGAGGTGGGGGTATTCGGGTTGGTACGCCCGCAGTCACCACGCGCGGAATGAAGGAAGAAGAGATGATGGAGATCGCTGACTTGATCGATGAGGCGCTTGTTGCCGGAGCTGATGAAGCAGCGTTGGCGGGTGTTCGCCAGAAAGTAAGGGCGCTGACCGGTCGCTATCCGTTGCCGGGATAAATTCAAAAGCGGAGTGCGAAACGCGGATTGCGGAATAAGAATCCACGATTCGTCCGAATTCGGTAGCGGACGTCATCATGGCGACTGCGGTTTTTTGGTGGTTGGTGGTGCACCACGAGCAGCTCCGATGAATTTCACGGTTCGGCAATGTCAGGACCGTCGCGGGGCAGTCGCTGCCACCAAAAGAAGGCAGAATTCGAATTCGGAGCTCTCATTCCGCGCTCCGCATTTCAATTCACCTTCCGTACAATCTCGCATATTCGCGGAGTTCTTCCGCACGGTTCTTCCACAGATCGTCGAGCTGGCTTGCAGTGAATCGCCAGCGCCAGTTTCCGGATGGGGTGCCCGGGATGTTCATCCTCGCTTCGCTACCCAGACTGAGGTAATCCTGCATCGGCGCCACAAAGATGCGGGAAGCAGACGCGTAGCCGGCT
>DASTDH010000559.1:0-3258 GCA_035710445.1 Chthoniobacterales bacterium | reverse complement strand
GTCCACAGAAATCTTATTCGGCTTTGGATTGCGCGGCTGTGATTGTGCTCACACCGGCTGTTTTATCGATTTCCCGCCCCTTTTTGGCTATTAAGCGCATGGCCGCGCGGTTCACCCAAGCCTGATCATGAAAGCGTTCCGCCCATACCAAAGGAGTGACATCCCGATATTCGTGCATGGAGTCGTCAGTGACGAAGCGAAGGCGCTTGCGCAGCGAAGCGCGAGCATTGGGATCAGCTCCATGATCGAGGAGCAGACGTGTAAACGCGCCGTCTATTTGCCGGCCACATCGAAACGCTTGCGACACAACGCAACCGAACAATGCCGTGTGGCCTCCGAAACCATCTCCGTCACGCGCAGCTTTGGCGTTCACGTCGGCGCCGCGTTCGATCAGCCAACGCGCGATTTCAATCTCATCGAAGTCCACACAAATATGCAGTAGGGTCGTGCCCCCGAGTGGCGTGCCATGCAAAGCGAGAGAGTGGTCAGCGCTGCAGCCAAGCTCGGGCGGATAGATTTCTTCGTGTGAGAACGTGCGCGTGAGCAGTTTGGGATCGCGGCCCAAATGCGCTTCGAGTAAATCGGTCCGGCCACGGTGCACGGCCATGACTGGCGTGTCGGGTAGAGCGATCCCATGCTCGGCAATCAGCTCAAGGCAACGATGCTTTGACTTAGGACCTCGCGAATAGGTCTGAAGAAGCAGCGCGACGGGAGCGAGCCGATCGCCATGCTCGTCGGCGAATTCAGCGCCAAGCTCAAACAAGAACTGCAGACCATCAGGGTTTAGCGTTTCACACGGTCCCATGAAGCAACCAGGAAGGGGACGCGCTCCCATTGCATACAGCTTGCGAGCTGTGCCAATTTGGCCTTGCAAGCAGGCACGGTCAAAAGCGTGTTGAAGGTCCGCCGCGCCGAGGCCGCGAAGCATCTCGATGATCGCGTCCTGGCCAATGTTCGCAGCATAAGACATGGGTGGTCCCCAATTGCTGTCCGGCAATCCTCGGGCGGCTTCGTGCAGAAGTTGCGGATCCTTGAGCACCATCGCACGAACCGCCTCAACGTCTCCACGCCAGATCGCGTCGGTCATTTTGCAGGCGCTTGCGAGGCGCGGCCAGCTGGGAAGGCCGTAACTGCGGGCGAGCGCTAGTTGTGCGTCGGCGAGTTTAGTTTTGTCTGAGGCAGGAGAGTTCGGGTGATATTTGCGAACTTCGGCGACCGCGGCCGGATCTTCTCGGCGAATCGCGTGCAGCAAATCCTTAGCCTGATTTCTAAGTTGTTCAAGGTTGGGGCGAACAGGAAAGTGACGATCGTGGAATTGTCGGCTCATAACGGACCTCCTTTAGGTCAGGCCCGTGTCCGCATTTTCGGGCAAAGGAGATTCGTGTAAACCTTGATTTCTTATCAATATCTCAGGTGGACTCGGTCCTGCCCGCGGACGGGGTGCGTCCTGCACGCCGCGAGCAGTATACCTGAATGTTTTCTTAGACAATGTTAACGGTGAACTTTTTGACCCCCAACTCCGAATAGGTCAGTGGAGACCAGGATTGGCTGACGACCACGAACTTTGGGAACGCATTCGTCGTAGCGACGCGGAAGCGTTTGGATCGTTCTACCGCACATACGCTGCGAGGCTGGAGGTTTTTCTCAGACATGTGCTGCAGGATCATCAAGCCGCGGAAGATGTGACTCAGGAGACGTTCGCTCGGATGTGGGAAAGACGAAACGGCTTCGATCCTCAACGTGGCACGCTACGGGCCTATCTCTTTGGAGCTGGCCGTAAGCGGGCCTCGGAGTGGTGGCGAAAACGCGGCACCCAGGTCGATCAATTAAAGAACGATTCCGGGGTTCGCAATGCAGAGACCGCTGCGCTTGTCTCCGATGCGCTTTCCCGGATGCCAGAAGAGCAGCGCAGCTTGCTGTGGTTGCGCGAAACAGAAGGGCACTCCTACGAGGAGTTAGCGACGATCCTGGACGTGCCGGTCGGAACTGTTAGATCTCGGCTGTTCACGGCGCGAGAAGGATTGAGAAAAATTTGGCGAGCAGAGCCGAAAAGGGAGCAGAAGCTATGAAATGCCAGGATGTATCTGAGTTCGTTTCGGCGCTTTATGACGGCGAAAAAATCCCTAAGGACGCGGCCGAACACGTCGGAATCTGCGACGACTGCCAAGAGCAGCTGAACGCGTATTCAGCCTTGGGCAACGAGCTCCGTCGGCTGGCGAGTCTTGAAGCGGACACTCCGCTACGGCCAGGCTTTTGGAGAACGGTCCGCCGCGCACCATCGACTTGGTGGAGGAAAGGATTTGCGACCATGAAAATCCCCCGAATTGCGTTTGCTTCGATGTTTATTGCAATCCTGGCTTTGTCTGGCGGCTTGGTATTGGGGCGGGCACGAGCTGGAGCGACCGGACCCGTTCTGATTTTGACTTATAAACCAATTGCCAATGGCCGTTCACTTCAGTGCGTGATCACCACGGATACTAATCGCGGAACGAATCACTGTACGCATATCACAAGTTTGTCCTCTGGATCGGTCATCCTGGCCGCTCGATTTGTAAGCAAAGACGATAACCGGACGGAGGTGGGTCTTAGGACCAGATTCATCCCTAGAGCCCAACACGTTGAGGGGGACGGAGAGGCCGAACTTCGCGGTGTTCCCGAACAGGTCCTGTCGTTCGACTCAGGAGAAAGCAGACAGGTCGAGATTTCAGGAATGGGCGAAATCGCGCTGATGGCAAACTATTTGGATCACGTACCTACACTCATTTATCGGCCCGATGAGGCTCTGGATCCGCAAGCGAACGAATTTCGGGTCGTAACACCGGTTCTGATAAGAGATAAGCAGGTCATTGCCAGCATGGACGGTACGTCAATTTGGAATGGCACCTCGGACGCTGCTCTAATGCTCTACGTTCCTGAGGACGGCCGTTATCTCGTATCTGCTACACAGTTCGATGGGGCGGTGGAGGGCAACACACATCTTGGCCAAATCGATTTCACTCTCGATGGGCATCAGTACTTGTTATTGACCTCGATGCCAATCACGCGATCAGAGCACGTCTGGATCGCGCACGAGCCCGACTTCAAGCCATCTCAGCGAATGGTTAGGGCTTCAGAAGCGCGCGACGATCGACCGATGTTTCTCGTGAGGAATTTGGAGAGATTGCAGCAGCCTCGAATACCGCACTAGCCCGGCAGATTCAGGGCTTGTCCGGGAGCGCCAAGGCAGAGTGGATACGCTGATAGGTTTGCTCCAGCGAC
>DASTDH010000558.1:0-5107 GCA_035710445.1 Chthoniobacterales bacterium | reverse complement strand
GGTTCCATCGTGATCGAGGAACTTCATGCCTGAGCTGCCGTCGCGAACGATACGACATTTTCGGCACCTTTAGCAGGTCTAATTGCCCAAAATTCCTTCGCTTCCTTCTCGGTCACGCCCTTGTGGTAGTTGCGCCACATGGTGTCGACCGAATCGTGGCCGGACTGAAGAACTAGTTCGTTAATGTCCTTATGATGCGCCAGCCAGTTTGAACAGAACGTGTGGCGCATGCCCTGCTGGATCCACTTTGCATTCTCACCAACTGCTGCTAACCAATTGGCGCGCCTTTTCGTCCGCAATATGTTCGATGTAAACGGAACGATCTTCCCTTCCGTAGCGCCTCCGCCCCGCTTGTACTCATCAAGCCACGATTGGGCGTTCGCACTCAGTCTCGGGAACCGGCGCCGATTGGTCTTTGAAACCTCAGGCCGAATAACGATCGTGTTTTCGTCGAAGAGTATGTCGCTCCACTCGACTTTCTGCAGCTCCCCATCGGGCCGAATTCCGGCAAAAAATCCAAGGACGAGAAACGGCACCAGTTGCAGGTCATTTTCAATCGCGTGGTTGAGCATCTTGGCCACGATAGGCGCGGGGATCGTTTGAACTTCGCGCCGGACGCGGTGGGCGAAATCGAGTTTCAGAATTGGGTTGTCAAGAAGATAGCCGCGTTTGATTCCGTAGTTAAACATCGCACGGACATATCGCATCACCGCGTTGCGGTACGCCCCTGAACTCCGCGAAAGACGGTGCTCCAGTTCTGCCGGCGCGATATCGCATATAAGACGATCCAGCAGCCCTTCGAGCGGGGCCCGGGATTTATTTATCTCGGCGAGATATTTCTCCGTTCGATGGGATTTGGCTGCAACGTACTCATCAAAAAGAGTGCCTAGCCTAACGCTTTGCGATCTTAAATCGTGTTGCGCAAGATATTGGCGAACGATCGCGAGCAGTGAATCGCGAGCGTGCCGCTGGTCCAGAAGCTTGTAAGCTTCGGATGCCTCTGCGATTCGAGCCGGGGTTATAGCTGAGAGCGAGTTCCCAAAATTATCCCTTCGAGCCTTGAGCCGTTCGTATTCACCCAGAGCCTCGCTTTTCGTTTCGAAAAATAGCTGCCTGCGTTTTCCAGTTTCAGACAATTCGGGAGGCACGTTGACGCACCAGGCGGCCAGTCCTCGGGCTTTGCGTGATTTGACTTCGCTAGGCTTCAGGCTTGAGGAACGCGGCATCGCCGAAAGTAGCACTCAGTCACAGATAGTCACGCTAAAAGCTGCTGTTTCGTGCCGCTAATTGGTGCTGCTTGCCTGTATTCGCCTAGGATAGAGGTGCTTACGTAGGAGCCATTAGCTGATTTGTAATCAGCAGGTCGTCGGTTCGAACCCGATTGCCGGCTCCAGGTGTAAGACACTTACGCTCGGGAACTTGCCTACACGCGCTGCTTCCAGTGGAGCCAGAGAAATCTTTCACTGAGCCATTTCTGCGCCATTTTCTAGGTTTCACAATGCGCCGGGGGGCAGGGCTGGTACTCACCTGCGGCGCTTAGTCGCGGCATTCAGGCGGGAGTATTGCCGCAATAAGGTGGTCGCCCAGCGTTAGGGCCCACCCGGACAATCCGTGACTCTGGAGTTTGGGTAAAAATAGGGGGAGGCTCTCGCGCCTTACCTCCTGAAGCCAAAACGGTGGTCCGCTCATCGCGGCTCCCCTAAAGGGCGAGGGAGAAGTGCTGCAGCCGCTTGCAAACTCTCGTGGACAAAGAGTTGATCTCTACGGCAAGAGGAGGGAATCTCTATCGGCACGCTGGCGGGCGAGGGTCGCCTTTAAAAACCTCCTGGAGACCGGCGATCATAATAGGAGTTTTCGCGGTATTTCGCCCACCTGGCTTTTGCGGCATTGCGAGCACGTCTGTAGGCAGCCACAGAGCCCTTGACGCATTTCTTTCGCATTTGGCCCAAGATTTTACGCTGCTTGGTATACTGAGCCTCTGCGACAACCGATCCGCAGAAGCGACAAATCCGGTGACTCGGCGGAACCTCGATTCCTGAAATTTCGTCTTTCATGCTTAGTTAGCTTCTACGTCGGGAAGCATGCCAAAGTAGGTTCTTAACATCGCCGGCATGCCGTCATCATGTATTGCAAGCGAGCGACCAAACTGACAACTGCTAAGAGACCCTGGCGCGACGGATCAGATATTAAAATTGCTGACGTATAGGCCCAACAAAAACATTCGTGTCACCAGGGTCAAAGTAGGAGAGTGTTAGAACGACGGCTGGACGTACTGGCATTCCCTTGGAGGCACATCTATGGTTGAGAAGATTTCTGCGGTTACCCTTCGGGTTGCGAACATGCGGGCATCCGTTCGCTTCTACAAAGATGTCTTGGGACTAGAGGTCATCTACGGCAGCGAATGCTCATATTTCACATCGCTCCGCACAAAAGACGGGGATACGATTCTGAACCTCGAACACGGCAATGCTAGTATCCGGTGGGGACGGCTGATTTTTCACGTTTCTGATGTCGACCGTTTCTGGGTGTACCTCACGGAAAAGGGCTTTCATCCAGAAAGTCCGCAGGATGCCTTGTGGGGCGAACGTTGTTTCCATTTGCCCGATCCTGATGGCCATGAGCTTTCATTTGCTCGTCCGATCTAGCGGTCCTTTACGTGCTCACGACGGAAGCCCACTTCAACGACCGCCATCGAGATGAACGATGGGCCATGATTGAGGCAGTATTAACGATGCTTCCCGTGCCGAAGCATGTGCCGTGCCGCCGCGCAACAGCCAAGAAAAACCCCCGTCATGTTGACCGCAACAACATTATTCCAGTCTGCGAGCGCCAATTCCATTGTTGCGCTTTTTGAAGACCTTTCAGCGTTTAGGGTACTTTGTGGCCTGCTGGAAGAAAGATCCCGAGTTTTGCGGACTATAAAAAGAGCGGTCGCCGTTCGGAAATTGACCCGTTTAAAGAGAATCGAATCAGGCTGCTCGATTTCTATGGGTCCTATAATCGCGCGCCTTATTTGAGCTCCCCTCTCGCTGTAACATAAAGGACGTTATGTTACAATCCTCGGCCGAGGGGGGGAGCCAAAAATGTTACTTTGACCAGTAATTGTCACTGTTTCTTGGTCGATATTTGTCAGCTTTGCCGTTCAGCCGGACCTTGACCTTTCATCAGGCGTTTTGGCAATCGGCGGGAATTTCCGGCTGCTTGAGGGGTCACTACACCGAACGTCAAAAATCGTACGCTAGCGGTTGGCGGCCCCTCAGCTAGCACTACTTCCGAATTGCCGACTACTCAGGAGTTGACTGATATCGAGGGGCCAGTGCGGAAGTCCGGTTAGACGGTTACTCTTTCCAAGAAGGAAGGTCGTCAGTATGGCGGCGGAACTGGATTTGCAAGCATGCACGAAGGGGTGCCGTTTGGGCGGTGCCAACCCGTCCTGTTCGCTCGTTCTTTGATCACCAGCCTGATACGTTGAGCCGATTGGAGGCAGCAACTCGACCGTACCACAGGCCAGAATCCTTTATCGTGCGCTTCTGGTTGCGAAAGTCCGTATAGATCAGCCCATAGCGCTCGGTATAACCCTCCGCCCATTGGAAGTTGTCGAGAAGGGTCCAGGCATGAAAGGCACGAACCCGAGCTCCATCGGCGATCGCGCGAGCCAGTTCCGCGAGCACTTCGCGGTACCACTGGATGCGACGGCGGTCGGGTATGCGGCCGTTTTCTTCTTCATCGGGTCCGTCGAGATACCCGCAGCCGCTCTCGGTAATTTCGATGATCGGATGGTTGTACTCCCTTGAGATCTGAGTGACCAGGTCATATATGCCACGCGGCCATACTTCGAGGCCGGCGTCGGTAAGCGGCCCCTCTGTGGGCATCGCGGCGCTAAAGCGTGTGTAAGGATCGCGCCCGCCCGGTGAATTGTTCTCAATCTCAGTACCGCTAAACTTACCGCCGCCTAGAAATTGCTCCTTGCTCGCATCCGAGACGATGCGGCGCGTATAGTAATGAAAGCCCACCCAGTCCAGCGGCGCATAGAGGAGTTTTTCATCGCCAGCCTTAAAGCCCATCAGCTCATAGGGCGGTTCTCCAACGAAAGCCTTAGGGTAGCGGCCATGCATGGCCGCCTCAAGAAAGAAGACATTGTTCATGGCATGGTATCGAGTGGCGGCTGCGCGATCGTCGTCTGAGTCAGTCTTCGGGTATGCGGGGGCCATCTCATACGCGCTCCCCACCGTTGCCTTGGGAGAGACTGTTTTCACCGCGCGGTGCGCCTCCGCCTGAGCAAGCGCCAATGTGTGAGCTGCTTTCAGAAAGTCGCTGAAACTGGTTCGGCAAGGGGGGAAAGCGCCTGCAGCATAACCCATGAAGGCTATCGCCCAAGGCATGTTAAAGGGTGCCCAGACTGTGATTCGATCACCGAGATGCTTGGCGAGAATGCCGGCATAGTCTGCGAAGTAGTTGGCTAAATCCCGGTTTGGCCAACCTCCACGATCTTCGAGTGCTTGCGGAAGATCCCAATGGTACATCGTGCACCAGGGCCGGATGCCGGCCTCCAGCAACGTATCGACAAAGCGGCTGTAGTAATCCAGCCCCTTCATGTTTGGGGTGCCGGTTCCGACAGGCTGAATGCGTGGCCAAGAGATGGAAAAACGGTGGCTCTTCTGGTTAAGACGTTTGGCCAATGCGATGTCCTGCGGATACAAGTGGTACTGATCGCAGGCAACGTCCCCTGTTACGCCGCCTCTTACTTTCCCAGGTGTATGAGTGAATCTGTCCCATATAGATTCGCCCTTGCCGTCCTCATTCCATGCGCCTTCCACCTGGTAGGAGGCCGTGGCGGTGCCCCAAAGAAAGCCTTCGGGAAAACGGGCCTGTTGTATTAACGAATCAGGCACCGACCCGGGAACTTGCTCTGCGGAGACTGGCCCAGCGGCGTAGCTATAGTGGCGATGGAGCACAGCGCCTGCGGCTGCGGCTAGTGAACGAGTTGCAAATTGAAGACGGTCCATAGTCTTTCCTTTCAAACACCTGTCAGAATACTCTCCAGCTGTGGCAGTAACAGCCAGCGAACGGCGACGGATCCGGGTATAGCCGGTCGAAGTTATAGACA
>DASTDH010000557.1:0-4003 GCA_035710445.1 Chthoniobacterales bacterium | reverse complement strand
TGAGCATAACGCTTCGCTAGGAGAAGTTCATATTGCGCCTGTTGAGCTTTTGCCATCTGTTCTTGAGCCTGAGTTCGCTGCTTCTGCATATCAGCCGCGTGAACCAGAAATGGTAAAAGGACTATGATCGTCTTTTTTGGTCCTAGTAAAGTTATTGTGCTGGTAGGTATGTAATAGATGACATTGTATGTAATACTCAACAAACATTACGGTTGCCGAGTGAGTGACTTTGGCTTTTTTGCTGGGTCCTGGACAAGTTTCTGCTGGGTAAGGCATTGCGCAATGAGTATCCCGGACATACCCTAAAGGAAGTAAACTGGACTGCCGAAAGGCTGATGCAATCGGACGAAAGCGTGTCTCCTGCCCATGAGCCGCTTAAGTTTCTAGGCAAATCGTGTCATTCTAGACCTCGATTCTAAGTTAGTCTCCCAAATACACAATCGGATGCGTGTCATTCTACCACCGGAAACCCACGATGCGCGGCTTTCAGGGGAGGCTGGAAAAGAAGTCTTGCGAACGTTTCCTGCCAAAGAAATGACCGCGAGACCGATCTCCAGACGGATCAATAGACCAGAAAATAACGACCCCCGCGTGCTCGAAGAAGGTGAGACGAAACAGAGCGAGCGGCTGATCTAAAATTCTGCGAAATCTCGAAGCTCATTGGTTCCGTCTTGTTCGTCCTTTGTCTTCAGCTCGATTAAGCTGAACGGAATCATTTTCTAATTGGCGCCGGCTTTTCTGTGGCGTTGCTTACCGGTGTCGCCAAGAAACCTTTAGTGAAAGCTTTTCCTTCTGTTCCAGCGACACGGATGTTACTGGCGACTCGAAGAAATTCCGCAGCAGGCCGTTAGACGAAAAACAATGTCGACCGGAAGCAGATAATGAAATAGGTTCGCGAATTACCCTCGCAGGTTTGGTAATCGGCTTTGTTGTGCCGACATTCGCCCAAGAACAAAACACGGTCGATCCAGAAGTGCGTCAGCAGATTGAAGCGGCAGTTTTGAAATATCAGGAGGCGTATAATAACTACGACGCGACTGCTACTGCAGCCCTGTTTACGCAGGACGCGGTTGAGGTGGTGGGGTCGGAGATGGCAGATGCTGGTAGTTTAGCTTCCGGCCGGGAAGCCATCGAAGGTATGCAACCCACTTCGCATCTAGTCCCAGCAAATCATCGCTCAAGCTTGTTCAGGTGTATGCAATCGGTAGTGAGGTAGGCGCGATCTCGGAATTCAGCCGCCATCGTTTCCGCGTTGGGAAGGGCTACCAGGCAACGATCTATGTTCGTGAGGCTGATGACTGGAAGATTCGCATGGCCTACGTCAATTGATCGATGACACCTTGCGGAGATCGAGGCCCCGAACTTTATAGCGGTCTTGTCTTCTGAACGCTATAGTTGCCGGCCAAACTCGAGCAGTTTGCCGCCGCGGTCGAAATGTTGAAATAGCGAATCCTAAGCGGTTCCAGTTTTGTTGGTCCGCAGACAAAACGAACTCCGCGGTCCCGGAAGACCCTCGCGGTCGCTCCAAAGGACCATAGGGCATTCACCGTCTCGCCTTCGGACCGAGGGTTTTTCAGCATCGAGATCCTTTGGCCCAAAGGTCCAGAGGGCCAAAGGTTCGTCCTGCTCGAGTCAAGGGGGAGCGACCATTCATAGCAGAGCGCTAGTAAGGCTGAGGTAAAGCAACAACATGACGATATCAGTTATTGCCAGCGTAATTGGTCCGGCTGCGATGGTGAGGTCCAATTTAGCGACATGCAGCAATGTCGGGATGGTGACGCCGAGCAGACAGGCAGTCGTAAGCCCGAGCGCAAGGCTTCCGCTGATCACGGTTGCCGGCCACAGTGATCGATTCAAAATGAGAACGACTCCGAAAACCACCAATCCGGCGGCTACTGCTAATGGGACCGCCGTGAGCGCCTCTCGCTTGCACGTCTGGAGAAACCAATGCAGCGTGACTTTCCTTAACCGCAAAGCTTCCAGAACAAGCGCGAGCGATTGAACCGCGACGCTCTCACCGAGTGCGAGCACCAGTGTGAGAAAGAAAGCCACGATTAGAGTCTGCTGCAATGTTTTCTCATGAGCGCGAGCAAGAAAGGCACAAACCGTGCCTGCTCCAATGGTGACGAGTAACCATGGGAAACGGAAGCGGACGACTTGCAGCGGCGGAGCATGGCGCGTTTGCGAAATGTGGAATCCGACCGCCTGGAACAGCTCGTCCCCGGTATGCGTTTTTGGAATTCCGAATACTTCTTCGTTGAACAGGTTGATGTCTACGACACCGACGATACGCCGCTCATGATCGACAATGGGAAAGGCAAGAAATTTGTGCAGTACGAAAAACTCGCATGCGTCAAGTACTGTTGCAGTTTCCGGTATGGCAATCACGCGCCGGATCATGATATCGGCAAGTCGCTCGTCCGGCTGTGCGGTAAGCAGCGCGCGCGTTTGTAGAACACCGGTTAGAGCCGATGAGGCGTCGACTACGTAGAAATAGATGAGTGTTTGTTCAGTTGAGCGGCGGTCGCGGATGAATCGCAGTGCTTCCTCGACGCGCATCGTCTCGCCAAGCTGCACGAAATCTTGCGTGGCGTAATCGCCGACAGACCGCTCCATGTGGCTCACGCTGTTGTCCATGGAATGAGGGAGGCGGAAAATTTATCCGTCAGAGACAACTGCCTGGATTGTGGGCCATATTGTCCACAAAGTCGAGTGTCCGCGGTGAGAGCGAGACTTCACAAGGTAACGCGGCGAGTGGCAAAACGAACTCGGCGGTCGCTCCCAAGGACCAGAGATCACTAACCCTGTTACCTTCGGACCGCGGCGCTTATATCCCGAGGTCCTTTGGCCCAAAGGTCCAGAGAGCCAAAAGTTCGTTGGCTCGAAGTGAAGATCCCTGACTGATCGAACAATACTAAATATTGTTCGTGAGTTGCTTTTGAGCATTTAGGTCGCATCTTCATGTCCGGGTAAGATGGACCAATTCATTGCTGTGAAAGATTCACCTGACCGGGAGGAGCCTTCAGACTGGTATCGGAGTCGACTCGAGCTTTGGGATTCCTTTTGCCAGGCATATGCCGTCGAGAAGGATTCTGTTCTGCTCTTTGAGTGTGACGAAGATAATTTTGTTCAGACGACAGAGATTGGCAAATCACGACCTCGCAAAGTGCTTCGCCAGGAGTGCGGCGATGGAAGCCCTTATGCGCGGGGAGGCCAAAATGGTCGTTGAAGATCACAAGAATAGTACGGGGCTGTACGATGGGATCATTTACATTATGCGCACTCGGGCCGCAGACGGCACTGTCGTTCCTCGATTGTCGCCACCATCGGCACCCCGTTTAGCTCTTGGTCTTTTTCATACTTTGGGCGAAAGGCGTTTAAGTTAATATGGAGATGGAGGTGCAGGCGTAGGCTGGTGTGGGTAGTGCGGAGAGCAAGACCCGGGACCCATTAACCCCAGAAGCGCTGGAAACCTACAGGGGAATACTGCATTTACTATAAGTTAGGAAGTGTTTCTCTGGTTGGCGGGATTGGATTGGCTCGGCCCCGTGAGATTACCTCATCAATACTTATAACCCGATAAGGAGTTAGTCTAGTTTCTACTAAGTTAGGACGCTTGATGTATTACTCTCCCTGCCCAGGAAAGACGGGCACTTTAATCCTCAATCGAGCCGAGCCCTCGATGGTTATGGTCTGTATTAGTATTTTATGACAAGATTTATTGCATAGTGCCAGAGGACGCCAATAGCCGATGGTCTGATGAGACGCTGGAACTTCAAGAGTCGCCTAAGGGTACACGTCTTGTTAACTCCATCCGCCAGGTGGGGTTAACAAGACGTGTACAAAGGAAAAGCCAGATCGCGCAAGGTCACCGTCCTATTCATCGAACGCCACTATACTGGCATTCCTTCAAGGGTTATCAGTTCTGAGAATTGCCTCTCATACTTGATTGGTCAGTTTCCCTTAAACGTATGCAACCCCCCACAGCATTTTTCACGAAACC
>DASTDH010000556.1:0-4467 GCA_035710445.1 Chthoniobacterales bacterium | reverse complement strand
TGGCGGACTCAGACGATCGAGATCAGGGCCAAAAGGCTTATCCCTAAGGGCTCTAAGCTACAGTATGGCAATCCTCTATTTTTTTAGCGGAGGAGCCGGTTATAAATGATCAGCAGCAAGCTTGATGTTTGATTGTAGAGACCCGCGCTCCTGATGGTATCAATGACCAATTGATTCGGCTGGCAGCGGGAGACGCCATCGAAAGGCAATTCGGCAAAAAGGTTCACGCTGCTTCTTTGGCTAAGTTGGGTTGAACGTAGGATTCAATGGGATACCGAATAGGCGATCATCCGCCGGAAGCTTGACTGCAACCGGGTGCGAAAACAGGCCAACGCGGAACAAGCGTCTTCTGAACCTGAGTTCCACCGATAGTGGCAAAAGGTCCGAATGAAGATCCTGCTTGGTCACAACCGACGAAATCGAAGTGGCCTTCTCCGCAAGCTGTCTGATCGATTGCCTTTCCAGGTTCGAGCATAGAACGCGGAACCGAAAGAACGGCTAAGCTCGTCAACTAGCAGAAGTCATAGAGTGAAGAGCAGTATGGATGCGGAAACGGAAAAATAGGGCTCGCGGCTCACGCTTGTTCGAAACCGACTTCAACTAGCTAGCGACCTGCTCTGCGGCCGTAGTTATCTTTAACAAACCTCCATGTCCGGTTCGTTATATCTGACAAAGCCTTGCCCGAATTCGTTGCACCAATGACGGCTGCGCCGGTCAAAGAGCCGTTCGATTATCCGGATTGTATTTTCGAAACAAAGATGGACGGCTTCCGGGAATTCGCGGTCATCGATTTTGACGCCTTTGCGTCACAACCAAGCCGATTATCGCAATAGGAAGAAGAAGAGCCAAAACGGTCGGCAACTTCTTCAATCCAAATGACACTTGCCTAACCAACCATCTAACGGAGGTAGGATGTGGCAATGAAGACCCTCGGGTGAACTACCAGAATAGTGGATGAAGGCAATGGACGATTCAATCGGAATAGAACGATGAAAATGGAGCAAAATCTGTTAGCCTTGCCCGTAGGCTATCTGCTCGGGAAATATTGACCGGGATTGCGAGAAATACACAGCCCGCTGCCAAAGTTATAAGATTGCATTTGGAAAAAACATGACTTCTCAACCCATACGGGATCTCGTCGTGGTGATCCGGGCATCCTGGAATCCGCTCCCGAACGTGAGGGAAAAGAGGTATGCGGCCCTTCAGGGCAAGCCATGATTGATAACCTGTTGAGCCTCGGCCGTAACATTCAACACCTTGCCCCTCCGCAGGGCATCGGCGACGAGGAGCCGAATGATGACGTCAGCGCCACGCGTTTGATGCCCGACCTGCATATTCGGCCGGCCCTCTGGCTTATACAAGGTGACGGCAAATTGATAAACGACCTCAAAGGCCCCACTCACGTGGGGAGAAGCGCATGAACGTCGCCGACTACCTCGTCTCATTCCTTTACGCTATTGGAGTCAGGCACGTCTTCGGGTACCCCGGGTCGCCCTTGGTCCCGCTGTTGTCCGCCTTGGAGCGTCAACCGGACGTACAGTGGGTGCTCATGCGGCACGAAAACGCGGCGGCCCTTGCCGCGTCCGCTCACGCGAAACTCACCGGTCGGCTGAGCGTCTGCGTAGCCACGTCCGGCCCCGGTGCGCTCAATTTCGTCTGCGGAGTGGTCGATGCCCATCTTGATCGCGTCCCGATGCTTGCCCTGACCGGGTTGGTGCCGACGGCGAGCCAAGGGCATTGGGAATTCCAAGACATCGATCAAACCAGCCTGTTCGGTTCGATCTTGCCGCGCAGCGCCTCGTGCGTGCATCCCACGCAGGTGGCCGCCCTGCTGCGCAACTATGTCGGTCACGCCCAGCAACACCACGAAACGGTGCACCTAGCGCTCCCCGCGGACATCCTAGGCGCAGAGATCGACCCGGACGACGGTGTCTTCCATATCGATCGCAAGACGCTTTCGACACCATTGCGCCTGATGCCACCGCCGGCGGAGGCGCTCGACATCGTCGCCGCAGAGTTGGACCGGTTTGAGCAGATCGTCATTGTGCTGGGTCGTCGCGCCCTCGGCAGCGGACGCGCGATCGAAGGATTAGCAGAGAAATTGGGCGCGCCGATCATCACCTCGTTAGATGGGAAGGGGATCGTGGACGAGTCTCATCCGAACGCCCTCGGTGTGCTCGGCATCTTCGGCTTCCCGGCCGTCGAAACGACCAAGCGGATCCTCCGCCGCACGGATGCCGTCCTGGCCTTCGGGGTGGATACACTCAAGCCGTTCCTGACCGACGACCGGGACGTCCAGCGCCGGGCTCTGATCCAGTGTGAGGCAGAGTTCTCCTCGCTCACCCACGAGTATGCACGCACCCGGACGCTGATGGGGCCGCTCGACGCGATCGCGAGTGGGCTACAGGATCGGGTGCGGGGACGGGCCGACACCGCGGCCATAGCGGCGCTGGAACAGGAACGCATGGCGTCAATGCGGTCGATCCTGGACGCTGCCGATGCATACCGGGGCAGCACTCTGGCCCACCCCCTCACGTTCCTGCTGCACCTAAATCGCCATCTGGATGACCGCTGCACGATCGTGCTCGACACGGGGGCGCACACCGTGTGGGCGGCCCAGTTCCTCCAACTGACGCAGCGGCAGCGCGTGCTGGTCAGCAGCCGGTTGGGGACGATGGGGTTCAGCCTCCCAGCCGCGATCGCCGCGCAGCTGGCGCATCCCCACCACAGGATCATCGCCATCTGCGGAGATGGAGGCTTGCAGATGGTCGCCGGCGAACTGGCGACCGCAGTACAGCATCGGCTGCCCATCATCCTCGTCGTCTTCAACAACGGCACGTTGCAGAATGTGTCCGCGCAACAAACGACACCCTATGGCACCGTGCTGCGGAATCCCGACTTTGTGGCGCTCGCCCGCGCGTTCGGAGCCGATGGGGCGGTCGTGGACGGAACTACAGATGTCGACGCGGTGATGCGGCAGGCCAGTGAAAAGCGCGTGGCGCCGTTTCTGATTGATCTCCACTGCGATCCGCGCATTATGGCGCCGCTGAGCAAGTGGGAGAAAACCTTCACTCCCCTGAGCCTTTTCGCTTGAGAGCTACGGGCTCGCTCATCCTCTTCTCGTTCCAGCGCCAGACTGGCCAACTCGAGCGCGCCCATCACACCGGTCTGCGCGATCGCGCACTGCTTGGCACCCCGGCTTGCGCGAAAAGGTCTTTTCCGCGGTTCTCGATGTAGCCACCGACCTGAACGCCGGCGACGGGCAAAAGATCGTGTCGCTCTACGATACATTGATCTCCATCCGTCCTTCTCCGATTGTCGCCGTCAATCGGGCCATCGCGGTCGGACAGCGCGATGGTCCCGAGCATGGAGCCCAAGCGCTGCGTGGTTCGGAGTCCTCCTCGTGCTCACCCCTCCGAATCGACTGAATGGACCAGTTGGACGTGGGCGCACCCTAACGAAAGCAGGCCTTCCTTTTAGTGAGGCGCTTCGCGCTATCACACCATTTTACGGATGGAGCTGATGCCGGCATCGGCGGGATAAAATTGGGTATCTTTGAACTGCCTCACCGCGCTCTAGGTGAGCTCCACGTTGGTCCGCCCCTTAGCCGTAGGCGACGATGTGATCGATGAGGTGGGTTGTACATTGCGTGTAACGGATAACAAAATTAAAGTCTTCAAAAGCTTCGTATCAATAAAGCTAAAATGATGGATATCAGTCAGCGCTTAAAATTCATTTGCGAAGCTGAGCGCCTGAAAAATGTCCTTCGGCGTTCGCCTGGCGGACGATCATTTAATCGTGCGCGAAGGTCTGGTGACGGTATTGAGCGAGGAACCAGACTTCGAATTTATTGGCTTTGCCGAGGATGGGGAACAAGCGTGTGAAGAATACGCCAAAATGCTGCCGGACGTACTGTTACTTGATCTCCGTATGCCAAAGCGAGACGGGCGCAGGGTGGAAACTATTTACCGGCAAAGCTGGGTGGTAAGTTGGCGAACTTCGCGTTCCGCGCTGAATTGACCGAACGGGAGCTCGATGTTCTACGTTTGATGTGTGAGGGAAAATCGAACAAAGAGATTGGCGCAAAACTCTTTATCACCGAAAGGCACGGTCAAGACTCACGTTAAAAGCATTTTCTATAAATTGGATGTAATTAGCCGTTCGGAAGCGGTGTCGACAGCGATACGAAGGGGTTTGGTGCGCGATGATGATCGCTGACAAGAAGACGGTGGAATTGGCCGAAGCGGATGAGGCATTGAGGCGTTCGCTGGCCAGCTTGACTTTCGGATTCTGCTCAAGCGATCTCCGCGCGATCGGCCGCCATCTTTCTATTGGATGACCGGTCGAACCGCATGCGCACAGCCATCGGTTCGAATGGCTATCGTGATGCGCGATTGTGCAACGGGACTCGCGGAGCGATGGCGCAAGCACGGCCATAAGCTGGGATTTGGTGTTGGCATCGCCCAG
>DASTDH010000555.1:0-7707 GCA_035710445.1 Chthoniobacterales bacterium | reverse complement strand
TGTCTTCGGCATCCGTGTCGATCGGTGGAAGGTCGTCTTCCTCGAACAACTCCACGAGGGCATCGATGTCTGGAGGCTAGGGTTCGAAAAACTCCGAGCACCAAAAATATTCGACCTGTTGGCCGACCCGTTCGAACGTGGCGACACGTCGATGCTTTACGAACCAGTGGTTCGTACACCACGTTTACTTGCAATATGGGGCCAACGCTATAGTCGGGGAGTGGCTCCAGAGCTTCAAGAATTTTCCGCCGAGACAGAAGCCCGCGAGCTTCAATCTTGACGAGGTGATGCGGAAGCTATCCAGCCCGAACCCGGGACACGATTAACGAGGCCGATTCCTGGAAGATTGGATGATTGGATGATTGGGAAAATAAGATTGGAAGACGGCTGGCCTACCGATGTCGTGCACGTTGCTCTGAAAACTCTCGATTAAACGCTTCAGGCTGTTTCCGACTCGAAAAACTCTAATAACCATCCCCTCTTCCATCCTTCCATCCTTCCATCATGAGCCGCAAGGTCGTTGCCACCCTGATTATCCTGCTTTGCCTTGTCACGCCTGGTTTCGGCCAGGATCCGCTCTCGTCTTGGAGTGACACCACCCCGAAGCGAGCGATCGTTGCGTTTGTTGAGAAGGTGACGAAGGAGGGTTCGGCGGATTTTGTTCCGACGGCAGAGCGCATCGCAACCTTTGACAATGACGGCACGCTCTGGTGCGAGCAGCCCAATTATTTTCAAGGCTTTTTTACTATCGATCGCATCAAAGCACTCGCTCCCCAGCATCCTGAGTGGAAAAAAAAGGAGCCTTTTGCCTCCCTGCTCAAGGGCGACTTAAAGGCCACTCTGGCGGGTGGCGTTAAGGCACTTGACAAGATGATCATGGTGACGCACGCGGGCATGACATCAGACGAGTTCGCCCAAACGGTCGCGGAATGGTTGGCTACCGCACGGCATCCAAAGTTTAACCGGCCTTATACAGAGCTGGTGTATCAGCCTATGCTTGAAGTGTTGGCATATTTGCGGGCCAACGGTTTCAAGACCTTCATCGTTTCGGGCGGTGGCGTCGAGTTTATGCGTGTCTTTGCGGAGAAGACGTACGGTATACCACCCGAGCAGATCATCGGCAGCAGCATCAAAGAGAGGTTCGAGTTGCGCGATGGAAAACCGGTGATCGTGCGGTTGCCGGCGATCGACTTCATTGATGACGGACCGGGAAAGCCGGTCGGCATCGCGAAATTTATTGGGCGTCGCCCGATCATGGCCTTTGGCAATTCGGACGGCGACTTGCAGATGCTGCAATATACCACCGGCAGCACTGGCCCTCGCTTTGGCCTAATCGTGCATCATACCGATGCGGAACGTGAATATGCCTATGATCGCGATTCAGCTGTCGGGAAGCTGAATAAAGCTCTCGACGAAGCCGCCAAACGAGGCTGGACCGTCGTCAGCATGAAAGACGATTGGAAGACGATTTTTCCGGCGAAGCCCGACAGCTGAGCAACGATATTTCTCAATACCAAAAGAAGATCCTATGGGCTCGCGTCTCCTCTCATTGCTAATTAAAGAGCTCAAGGAGATCTTGCTGCCGACGGTGTTCTTTGTGGTGGTTCAATCTGATTGTATTGGCCATCAACCGACTGCTTGCTGATTACCTGACTGTCTTCGGGAGCTTCTTACTTGCGACGAGGGCTTGCTCTGGTAGTGGGGAAGGCGGTGCTGGTGTCGTCCCGGCAGATAATCTTTACCCCTAGGCGTGAGATTCCCCGGCTGCCGTATTGACCATTTGACTGGATGTACTTATTCGGTCATATTGTCAGATGAGCCCATCATCCCGCCAACTCGATCGCCGCGAGCGCCTGCTCGAGTCGGCCGCTTCCCTCTTCTCCCATTGGGGGTTTGATAAGACCAGCGTGGACGATGTCGCCCGCGAGGCCGGCATCTCCAAGGGCGCCGTCTACCTCGAGTTCCCGAACAAAGACGCGCTCTTCAAGGCAGTGGTATATTGGGAGTTCGCTCGCTACATGCGGGATTGGTTGCGCCGGTTTGAAGAGGATCATGGGGATTGGAGTCTAGCTCGGATGATCCAGCACAGTTTCGCGGCCATTGACTCCAACCCGTTTGTCAAGGCGCTGTTGAAACGGGATCAGCGACTCTTTGGCAGTTTCCTTCGGCGGAATAAGGAGCTTTCCCGATTAGCCTTATCGGCGAGATCCGAGTTGTTCAGCGAATTGCAAAAAGTCGGCACGGTACGCAACGACATCTCAGCTCAAGTGCTGGCGTATGTGGTGAGCTTAACCGGCTATGGATTAATCGCCGGCGGTGAAATTGTACCGGAAAACAACCAGGTCTCTTTTGAAGAAGCGTTGCGAGCCTGGGGAATGCTCTTGGAACGCGGTGTTTCGCCGCCACGAGCCCGGAGCAGTAAGGCGGCGCGAGGCCTTCTCATCGCAATGGTTCAGAAGATGCAGGCCGCGCTGGCTGAAATGGACAAGCCAAAAGTTGAATTGGAGAAGCCAGGTACGGAATTGGAGAAGGTGGGCACGGAAGGCCACAGCTCTAACTCCAGTCGGCGACGGAAAATAGCGCGGCGCTGACCGCGAAAGCATTCAGGGTTGGGCGCTGCGGCTACCCTCTATGAAAACAACAAAAATCGTGGTCCCGAGGTACAAACCGCCCGGCATCGACGAGGAACCAGAGCACGACCCTTTGTTCTGCGCTCGCGATCTGACCAAGATATATCCAACGGGTGAGGTCGAGGTACGGGCGTTGAACCGGGTGGATTTGGATTTGTATGCGGGAGAGCTAGTCGTGCTCCTGGGCGCTTCCGGCAGCGGAAAATCGACCTTGCTCAATATACTTGGCGGACTCGATGTGCCAACCGAGGGGACCCTAACTTACCGCGGCGAAGAGCTCACTCAGGCGGATGAAAAAACGCTCACCCAATACCGGCGCAACACCGTCGGATTTGTTTTTCAATTCTATAACCTTATCCCGAGTCTTACGGCACAGGAGAACGTTGCCTTGATTACCGAAATCTCTCGCGATCCAATGCTGCCGGATGAGGCCCTTGCTTTGGTTGGCCTCAGCGATCGGATGGATCATTTCCCAGCGCAGCTTTCCGGCGGTGAGCAGCAACGGGTCGCCATCTCCCGGGCAATTGCCAAGCGCCCCGAAGTCCTCCTCTGCGATGAGCCGACCGGAGCTCTCGATGTGAAAACCGGCGTCGCGGTATTGGAGGCCATTGACCGCGTCAACCGGGAGCTCGGCACTCTGACAGTCATTATTACCCATAACGCGGTGATCGCGGAGATGGCTGATCGAGTAATCCATCTTTCCGACGGCCGCATCACCGGGACCCGCCACAACCCCGAACGCCGGGCGGTCGGTTCATTAGCCTGGTGAGCTATCATGCGTCCACTTGATCTCAAGCTGGTTCGGGATCTAGGCAATATGAAGGGTCAGACGATTGCCGTCGCGTTGGTGATGGCATGCGGCCTGGCGGTGATGATCATGGCTCGCAGCTTGATTGCGTCGTTGGAATCAGCGCGGGACGCTTATTACAGCAAATGTCGCTTCGCCAACGTCTTTTGCGATCTAAAGCGAGCACCCAATGCGTTTCGGTCGCGGCTGGCCGAGATTCCGGGAGTAGCCGCCGTCGATACCCGGGTCACCGGCTCAGTCATTCTCGACTTGCCCAGATTGAAAGAGCCCGCCGACGGAGTGATCCTTTCGCTTCCAGAAGATCGGCCCCAACAACTGGATCTCCTTTTCCTACGCAGTGGCCGACTGCCCGAGTCCGGCATCAACAATGAAGTCGTTGTGGGCGAGGCGTTCGCTAACGCTCACGCTTTTAATCCCGGTGATACGATCGACGTAACGATTCACGGAGCGCATCAACGACTCCACATTGTCGGTATTGGCCTATCGCCGGAGTATGTTTATGAGGCGCGCCCGGGCGAAACCGTTCCGGACAGCCGGCGTTTCGGCGTCTTTTGGATGAACGAGCGTGCACTGGCTAAAGCGCTTCTTCTCGATGGCGCTTTCAATAACGTGACGGTGGAAGTAGCGCCCGGTGCCGACCAACGTGGGGTGACGACGGAGATCGACCGCTTGCTCGCTCCCTACGGCGGACTGGTTGCGTACAACCGCAATGATCACCTGTCGGCCAAGCAGGTTGACGACCGTATCCGTGTACTGAGCGGATTCGCTGTCGCCTTTCCCACGGTTTTCCTGAGTATCGCCGCGTTTATGACAAGCGCCGTACTTATCCGGCTGGTTCGCCTGCAGCGCGAACAGATCGCCCAGCTCAAATCGTTCGGTTACTCGTCGAGCCAGATCGGCTGGCACTATCTCAAATTTGCATTGGTAATCGTTGTGATTGCAACGAGCATCGGCGGTTTCCTGGGCCTATGGATGGGAAACGGGGTAGTCATTATCTACCGACAATTCTACAATTTCCCGTCGCTCCCTTTCCGACCAGATTGGCCCTCGATTATTGTGGCGTTCCTGACCAGTGGCAGCACCTCGTTGCTCGGGGTCATTGGCGCTGTTTGGCAAGCGGTGAGGCTTCCACCCGCCGAGGCTATGCGGCCCGAGCCGCCAGCAGAATTCCGGCCTTCCGCGATTGAACATTTCGGCCTGCAAAAGTTTGTCTCGCCCGCCTTGCGCATGGCTTTGCGGAATCTCGAACGAAAACCTTGGCAGGCACTTTTCACGGCGCTTGGCTTGGCTTTCGCTACTGCAATTCCGATAGTGCCGGGGGCTGTCCGAGATGGCATCGCCTATCTGATGGATTTTCAGTGGAGTCTCGCCCAGCGGCAGGACGTAACTCTCAGCCTTACCGAACCGGGGTCGTCGAGCGCGCTCAGTGACATGCATCATCTGCCCGGTGTCATCGATGCCGAACCGTTTCGGACCGTTGCGGCGCGGGTTTGGCACGAACACCATGAACGACGGGTCGTCGTTACTGGGCTTCCTCGCAACGCTCGATTGAATCGGCTGCTCAACGAAAACGGTCAGCCGGTTACGCTCCCGCCCACCGGACTAGTGCTCTCTACCAAACTCGCTGAAATTCTCGATATCAAAATCGGTGATGTGGTTCATGTCGAGTTACAGGAAGGTATTCGACCGGCGTTCGATGCAATCGTCAGCGGACTGATCACCGATTTTGCTGGCGTCGCCGCGTACATGGATATCGAGGGACTCCACCGATTGCTGCGAGAAGGCGGTACTATCAATGGAGCCCACCTCGCGGTCGATACTGCACAGTGGGATAACCTCCTTACCCAAGCGAAGAAATCTCCTCGCATCGGGACGTTCACGATTACTCGAGATGCCCGGGCCAGCTTCGATAAAACCACCGGCGCGATGATGGGAACGGTTCAAGCAATCTACTTCGGTTTCGCCGTGATCGTGGCGTTCGGTGTTGTCTACAATGGCGCCCGCATCGCCCTTTCTGAGCGTAGTCGCGACCTCGCGACACTGCGAGTAGTTGGATTTACCCGGCACGAAGTCGCCACGGTTCTGATCGGGGAACTCGCTCTGCTCACTCTGTTGGCTATCCCGATGGGGTTATTGGTTGGAAGCCAGTTGGCAAACCTGATCGTCCGAGTCTCCAACACGGAGTCTGTTCGTCTCCCGTTAGTGCTCACTCCCGAGACCTATGCGACCGCCGCTCTGATCGTTCTCCTTTCGTCCGGCCTCTCATTCGCTGTCGTCAGTCGCCGGATCCGTAATCTCGATCTGCTGGGAGTTCTGAAAGCGAGAGAATGATGAAAACAAACACCATCACTCCTGCTCAATCCGTCGTATCTGGCACCATTCGGCGCCGGCCACGCAGGCTGCGAAAACTCGTCCCGTACTTAATAATCGCTGGGATCGCGGCCGCCCTTGTGGCTGGAATGTGGCCGAAACCGGTTCGCCTGGAGACTGCTGTGGTCGCGCGTGGTCCACTCACGATCTCAGTGTTCGAAGAGGGCAAAACGCGAATTCGTCATCGTTATATGATCTCTGCACCGGTCGCAGGCTTTCTCAACCGAGTTGAACTGCGCCCAGGAGCACGGATTCAAATGGGCAAAACCGTGCTGGCAACCATCGAAGCCCAATTATCGGGATTTCTCGATGCTCGAGCCCTGGCTGAAGCTGAAGCGCGTGTCAATGCAGCTGAAGCGACAAAAATGCAGCGCACGGAAGAACTCGATCGCGCCAGGGCGGCCCTCGATTTGGCCCATAAGGATTTTGCTCGAGCCGATGCGCTCCGCAAAACCGGTGCGATTGCCACCCAGGAGTGGGATACGACCGAGAATCGGGTGCAGATGCTCACGCGTGAGTTGCACGCTGCCGAATTTGCACTGCACGTAGCTGATTTCGAAGTCGCTCAAGCGCAGGCCGGACTTTTGCAGGCTCACCATCCGGAACCGGAAAGATCAGAGTCGCTCCGGATCGTTGCACCGGTCGACGGATACGTACTGAATGTCTACGAAGAGAGCGCGCGCGTCGTGACCACCAGTATGCCGATAATGGAAGTGGGTGATCCACTGGATCTTGAAGCCGAGATCGAACTGCTCTCCAGCGACGCTGTCGGTGTCAATCCGGGCGCAGACGTTTCCATCGAACATTGGGGTGGTGACTCGCCGCTGCGCGGACGCGTCAGTCTGGTCGAACCGGGAGCTTTCACGAAAATTTCGGCGCTCGGAGTCGAAGAACAGCGCGTGAAAGTACGGGTAGACTTTCTCGATCAAACGCCGACCGGCCGGGAACTCGGCGATCGTTATCGGGTGGAGGCGCGCATTGTTATCTGGCACGGTGACGATGTTTTGCAGGTACCGGTCGGCGCACTTTTTCGGCGAGGCGACGATTGGATAACCTTTGCGGTTAAAGAAGGCAAAGCGCGTCCGCGCAAAGTAGTGATCGCCCACAACAATGGCGTCAGCGCCGAAGTGCGTTCCGGTCTTGAGCAGGGCGATACGGTGATCGTCCATCCGCCGGACACGGTTCATGACGGCGCCGCTGTCTCGGCCAACCGCTGATGAGCCGCAAAGGCACGCGAATGGATAACAAACCACGAATGGACGCGAATCGACACGAATAGTTTCTCGCTATTCCCGCCGATTGATAGTTTGGCGTCCGTTCGCGCACTTCCGTCTGACAAACCGCTGTTTCCAATGAGCTGTGCGCCCGAGCGGCGAATCAGCATCAACGGTTTCTCCTTATTTGTGTCTATTCGCATCCATTCGTGGTTTATTATCCCTTCGCGTGCATTCAGTGTTCAGCCGGCATGTTCTATCCGAGAGCCGAAAAGATTGCGACTAACAGAGTGGGTATCCCGACAGCGACACCGATCCCGTAGACAAGATCGAGCCAGAAAACTCTTCCGAGAGCGGCTAAATAGATGATCCCCACGACGGGAGCGACCAGAAAACGAACAGCTGAGGAAACATCCGGCCCCTTGACTGACGTCCACAGCGACTTTGCATCGCCGGTGCTGGGAATCGCGTGCATCGCAATCGAGACCCCAAGCCAAATTAGTAGATAATCGAGTGGATCACCCGCTCCAAACTTGATCACTGGTAACGCTGCCGGAAATGCAATGAGTGCTCCCAGAAGCGTGTTGACCAAAAACGGTCCGATCGAAATGAGCAGTGATTGGTAGCTCTTGGTTGGCGGTTCGTGGATAACAAATCCAGCGGGATTACCGACTCGAAAATAGCA
>DASTDH010000554.1:0-3075 GCA_035710445.1 Chthoniobacterales bacterium | reverse complement strand
ATCAATAAGCGCTACCAGTTCTGGGTTTACAGTTATCCGAGCGGTTATCCTTTCCCTTATTCGGCGATGCTCTTACGCGAAGAATTGGATCGAATCGACAAAGCTTATCCGAACCACAAGAAGATCGTGTTAATCGGTCATAGCATGGGCGGCCTGGTTTCTCGTCTGATGGTAACCGACGCGAAACTGACAATTTGGAACGAATTTTTCGGCAAGCCCCCGGAACAGGTCCCGATGAGCGCAAAGGATAAACAACTGCTTGAACGAGGATTGATTTTTCGGTACCGGCCGGATGTCAGCCGGGTCATTTTCATTTCCACTCCTCATCGAGGAAGTCTGATCGCTTCGAACTGGATTGGTCGTATCGGAGTCGCCTTAGTCAAACTCCCGATTAACATGATCAAGCTGGGCGCATCTGCCGGCCAGTACGTTGTGTCCAGGGATCCTTCGGCAGGGAAGACAAAGAAGCTGCATGTGCCCACGAGCATTGATACCCTCTCTCCCAAAAACCGGTTTGTCCGAACGATGAACCGGTTACCAATCGCCGATCATATTCCCTATCATTCGATTATTGGCGACCGCGGCCGGGGAGATACTCCCAACAGCAGCGATGGGGTAGTGGCTTACTGGAGTTCTCATCTCGACGGCGCTCAATCCGAAAAGATCGTACCATCGGGTCATCCGGCTCATCAGAATAAGCAAGGAATGGAGGAAGTAGACCGGATTTTGAGATTGAACTTGCAGACCGAAACATAATTCGTTCCGTGCATTTGGGTTCAATTGCGAAGCTTCGTTGTTTGCCGATTGCTTTACAAAAGTGAGTAGACACTATCCAATCGAGAGAACCATGAAATATTCTTTGCGTGCAACTCTGATCGGAACCATTGCGCTGGCGACAATTGGTTGCTCCCATGTGGAAGTGCAGTCACCCCAGCTTGGCAGTGACAGACTTGGACATCGCTCATCCTTCGCTTTTGTGCCTCACCTTAACCAGGAAGCAGCGGCAGCCGTCTCTAATGCCCCATTTTGGCAGAATCGTATCCAAGCGGCGATTGCTTCGAATTTGGAACGAAAAGGTTACCACCGATCCAATCAGTTGCGAAAAGCAGAGCTGTTGGTTGCATTTCACGTGGTCTTGAGGCAGGGAGAATCGATCACGATTTTCGATAACTATTCCGGTTACCAGGTACCGGCAGCCAAGGCGTCTAGCGCCGGCATCGCGAAGCTGGCAGCCTCGCCCAACGGTCAAGCCGAAATTGGGACATTGGTAATCGATATCATCGACCCGGGTAGCAAATCGATTGTCTGGCGCGGGTGGGGTAGAGCCAACGTTAACGGCACTCCGGGGCAGATCGAACAACTGATTCAAAAGATCGTTGCCGAGATTCTTCAAAATTTCCCGAATCGCTCCTAGCAGTAGGACCAGCGCAGCAGGAATGACTCCATAGCCAAAACTGGAGAGCCGGTCTTGATCGCCGACCGTTTCATCAATCTCGCCGCTTTATTCGCGCAGTTCGGGTTCAATTAGCCTTGATCAACGGAATGCTTTTGTAACCGATTGCGCGTTTGATAAGCTCGGCTTTTACTTGCTCCGACGCTTTACCGTCCGTCCAGATCTCAATGCTCTTGATGTCCGGATCACTGCCAATCAGCCCGGTCAACGCGTCCACTCGTTGTGCGACGGCTGCGGTCCAGATGGCGTAGTCGAGTGAGACCGGAACGAGCAGTACGCCGTTGCGGTCAACTGCGCAGATCAAGCCGTCTTGGAGCCGAAATGATTGCAAGGGAGTTTGGTTTTGGGCGTAGCTAGCCAGCAACTTGGCAACGTTTTCAAAGTAGCGTCCATCCTGTTCGGTCAGGGCTTTATTTGCGGCTTGCAGAAAAATGGTCGGATCGATTGCGACTTTGGTTAGCGCCGTGGTAATAACCGTTACTTGTCGGAGCGTGTACCATGGATGGTTAAGGAACTCGGCGATGAGATCTTGATTAGCGCCCAGTTGGGATAGTTTCTGCTCATTCCATTTTCGCAGACTTTCTTGGGACGAGTCATTAATGAGACCATCAACGGTTTGGTCAATGCCGATGATGGTCAGTCCCACGCCAGCGGCCCCGCCGATCGGTAACGTGCCGATGTCGAATGCTAACCCTCCACCGACGACCGCGGATGCCACGCGATCCAGCTCTTCCTGAAGGGTTTGATTACGGGAATAGACGTCTACACCAAAACGCGCTGCGAGCTTCCTCTTCGCATCGTCAACGCCAAGGAACCCTTTGATCGCTTCGGTTGGCGAAGACTCTTGATCCGATTCGTCTTGGTCCTGGCTGAGAAATCCTTTTACCTTTCCAAAAAACCTGGATGCTCCTTCCGGGACCTTTTTCACGGTGCCGATCGGATTCCGAACGATTTCTTTTCCGGTATCGTAGGTCGCTTTTGCCGACTGTTTCAGACCGTTCTTAAAGGCTTTTGCCGTGCTGATCTGGCGAAGTTGGTTAATCGCTTTCAGCTCTTGCCAGAGCTCCACTGCCCCCGAACTCCCCGTGACTTTATACTCCTCGGCGCCGGCCTTCATTCGATAGGTATTCTGCAGCCCGTTATTTTCGGCTGTTTTCTCTACGAATATCTTCTTGCCGGCAAAGACCGGTTTTGGAAGAAAGTCCTCTGCTTTGACCGGTCCGGGAGTCTCGTATTGGTTTGGAGTGGGAGTGCTCTCCTCGGAAACGGCGGAAGGAGCAAGGTACAGAAGCGTCGCAGCCAGGAGGTGCAGGGGCAATGTTTGGGTCAGGTGTCTTGCGAGCATTTCCAACAGCATGGCAAATCGGCCTCACCTCTGTAAATCAGTCCTTAGTGCAGAGGGCTATTGTCCTTTGGTGCTATATCACAGTCGTTTTTCAACCGCCAATCGACGCGAAGATTTCTCAACCATGAATAGAGACCAGTGGACGCGAATAGAGAATCCTATCTTCGCGTTCGCCGTTCGCTATGGAGAAACGCTTTCAAACCGGGAATGCGTCCATGCTCCCTCTAGCGGTGGCCCCCACGGACGCAACGTCAAAGTCCTGCGGCGGACGAACCGG
>DASTDH010000553.1:0-8973 GCA_035710445.1 Chthoniobacterales bacterium | reverse complement strand
GTGAAGGTTTTCTCTCTTTTGGTCAGCGTCGGCGGCTCGGGCTGGCGCAGCTTTTGTGTGGGACGCATCGGTTGGTAATCATTGACGAGCCGGGCGCGAGTCTTGACTCGCAGTCGATGCAGAAAATCGCGCGCAACCTGCGCTGGGCGGTGACGGACCGTACCGCCATCGTCATTACGCATGATCCCGATATCTTTGAAACCGATTTCAATCTGTTCTTTGGCGACGGAGAAATCGCCGATGTGGGTTCTCACGAAGACCTTTTGCTACGGAACGCACAATATGCAGAGCTGATTCGGACAGTCATCGCGGACAGAAGAAAACAAGAAGCAGGTGGGGCGGTCCGTCCCGGACCGCCGGAACCCTGAGCCTAACCGTCAAACTTTTGGCGGTGCGGGACGGACCGCCCCTACCCGTCGCCGTATCGCCTCCGCCATGCGCGCTGCGAAATCACCAAATTTTTGAGCGAATAAACGCAACCAACGGCTCTTTGGTACATCTACACTTTGGCAGAGGAAGCCAAACAATACCAAATAGCGGTTGTCGAGAGGTCTGAATCGACTTAGAAAGCTGGATTGAGCAAGCGTCTCCGTGAAAACGAAGCAAAGCGTTGGGACGGGAAGGGACGTGCGTTTCCGTACGACCCAATGGGAGATCGTGCTCAACGCTCAAAACGCCGACTCCAGCCATCATGAGCGCTGTTTATCCGAGATCTGTTCGCGTTACTGGTTTCCGCTTTATAAGTTCGCCCTGTTCACCGGTCTCTCCCACGAGGACGCTCAGGACTTGACGCAAAGCTTCTTTCTGTACCTGCTCCGGAAGGAAAGTTTGCAACACGTCGATCCAGCCAAGGGCCGATTCCGTTCTTTCCTGCTGGCTTCTTTCCGCAACCACCTCTCGACTTACCGGCAGTATGCGGCCGCTGCGAAAAGAGGTGGGGGGAAACCATCGGTTGATATTGACGCTCGCGATGCCAGGGAGCTTCAGTGCTTGGAGCCGGCCGATCATTTGACTGCGGAAACCTATTTTGATGCGAACTGGGCACAGTTGCTGATTGAGCGCGTGTTGCTTCGGCTCGGCGAGGAGTATCGGCAACGCGGCAAATCCCACCAGTTCAGTCGGCTGCAATGTTATCTAGAAGTCGGCTGTGAACCGGATGCTAAGTCTTATGAAGAGGCCGGACGCCTCTTGGGCATGACCGGCAATGGAGCGAAGACCCTAGTGTTTCGGATGCGGCAGCGGTTTGCCGCCCTCATGCGGCAGGAGGTCGCGCAAACGCTACTTAACCCCCGCGACACCGATGCAGAAATCCACGCTCTCTATTCGGCTCTGCGGTCCACCGAGGGTCGATTGAGAGATGAACTCGGAGCCCGATGAACAGGCTAAATCGTCGGAAGGCCGGATTTCACCTCATTCGCAACAGAACCAAGGAAGTCATCCGGCGCAATCAGAAAGGCTTTCCCCGGTAGACTCGGGCGCCGCGGCCACTCCGGCGGACCTGTCACCAACTCAGGGCGAAGACAGCGAATCTGGGCTGGGCGCGCCTTTCGCTCCAATCGTTAGGGGACAGAATCAAAGTCGGTACGGACATTTTTTTGTCGAAGTCGATCAGAATGGCCAGCCGGTCGAGCTAGGCAGAGGCGCGATGGGTGTGACTTACCGCGCCATGGATACAACTCTTCAGCGACCGGTTGCTTTAAAAGTGATCTCCTCTCGGCTGATCGAGAACGAAGCGCTGAGGGTCCGGTTCGTCCGTGAGGCGCGCGCAGCCGCTTCGTTGCGCCACCCAAACGTAGCCTCGGTGTTCTTTCTCGGTTCGACGGGATCAACTTACTTCTACGCAATGGAGCTGGTAATGGGTGAAACCCTGGAGCAGTTCATTGAAGAAAACGGCCCGTTAGAACCGGATTTGGCGCTCGATATCGCCGCGCAGGTCACCTCGGCGCTGGTGGCGGCGCACCAGGCCGGTCTGGTTCATCGCGATATCAAGCCGGCCAACCTGATTCTAACCCGAGACGAGAAAGGGCAGATGTTAGTGAAGGTTGTTGATTTCGGTTTAGTAAAGTTGACTGCCCAACCGGGAGACGATTCTGCGATGTCCGATCCCGGCACATTCCTGGGAACGCCTCGTTACGCCAGTCCGGAACAGTTCAGTGGCGGTAAGATCGACATCCGTTCCGACCTCTATGCGGTTGGCATTACTCTCTGGCATATGTTAACCAAGGCGCCTCCATTCAATGGAACGCCTAGTCAGGTCGCTGCGCAGCATCTCCAGTCTCCTTTGCCGATCAGCGAACTGCGGCATTTACCTCATCCGATCGTTAGTTTGCTAACTCATTTGTTAGAGAAAAATCCAGCGGATCGGCCGCAAACACCGGAAGAACTGTTGGTCATGCTGAATGCGACCCGGCGCGCAATCGACAGGCAGCGGGGCAGTATCGAAGCAGTGTATCCGGGGCTACGGCCGAGGCCGTGGTTTTTCCGATTGGGAAAAAAGGCCTACCTTGGACTTGCCTTCGTCGCGCTCGCTGCGAGCGTGGCGATCTTTTTCCGGCTATTTCCGACCCATCCTAACCGCGATGCGAAGTCTGTCGCGGTATTACCGTTCGATAGCGTCGGTGACGATAACCAGAACGCTTACTTGAGCGAGTAGCTAGGTAAATTTATTGGCCGAAGAGGAGTTTCGAGAATGCTTTCCCCTTTGTTTTCGATTGCAGAAATCATACGGACCTGGGCTTTCATTGCCTGACAAATTTCGGCATGCAAATAGAAAGTATCTTGCAGGGTTGAACGAACGGCTGAGCGACTGATTGCTGCGCCTGGACTGAGTTGCGATCTCGCCACCGGGTACGCGCCATTCTAGCCGTTACGAATTTTTCCTGAAACTAGACGCTCTCTTTTCCTTTGTAGGCTGACGTAAGATCATTTGTGGCCGTGAGGACGGATGATCGCCGGTGACCAGCCATGCAAGCGTCTAGTTCAGCCAGTGATTCTGCATTTTCGGTTCTGCGCCCGGAGCGATTTGCTACGGGTCCGTATGACGTCACCAAGCGAGAGCTTCGAATAGTCATCCTGGATATCGCGACGCCTGAGCAACACTGCGCGGGCGTCCTTGATGCGAAGAGGGAGAGAAGGGCTGTGCGGCTCTGGCTGCTGACGCTCCTTGACAGAATCTCCGGGGAGGATCTCGAAGCAAGGCCGATTCAAGCCGTCTCAGAGACTTGGCGGGGGAAGACCCGCGGGCGATTCGAAAACGCCAAAGGCGGTTGGGTTCACGCGGCAATTTTCGCGCTGGTGGCCGGCTGTTGCGCCATCACCGTCTTCTTCGCCTTCCAGGCGCCTTTTCGGCTCCGGGCGAATGAGAGTCATGTAAGCACGGGAGAGTTCCGTGGCGAGATCGCTGCGCTTCCTATCAGACTAGCGGGACAAACGATGGCAGATTTTCGGACGTATAGACCACACCGAAATGCCGGCGACGACCGAGAAGTAATGAGCAGTTCCTTCGACGATTCCAACCATAAGAGGAGGCTGACGCGCGAGCATTTAGCTCAGCGGAAACAGCTCCGTATCCATATGGAGTCGGCGGAATTCTCCAGGCGCAATTAGTACGAAATCGTCTGTATCGCGGTTTTTTTCTGAAACGGTGCGACCCCGTTTCCTTAGTAAGATGGTGGAAGGTCATTGATCCAGTTGCTTGGACCCAAGACCGGCCGACAACCAGACTCAACGCCATGAACTCATCAGTATCAGCTATCGTATCCGGCTTTCGGTTACCGGAACCAGCCGTCGAAGTCGGCTGGGAGAAACCGAAAACGAAGCCGGTCCAAACCGACGTCGAAGCCCGGCTGTGGGAAGCTCGCCAGCGAGCGGCCGATGCCAAAAAGATTTGGATCGACGCTCTCATCTATACTGCATTCGCAGGATCAAACACGACGAGTGCCGCCGGCGCTTTCCGAAACCTCAACGAGCTTTTTCGCTAGTGATGGTGCTGGCGAACGTGCGAGCAAACTGCTCCGGTCACAAACCGTTGGCTGGGTGCTGAAGAGTCTACGCCGAATATTTTTCTCAAGAGCAGCAGACCACGCCTGAGTCCGTCAGGATTTCAGGCGTGGGATTTTCGCTGAAGGCGCCTCTGGAAGCTCGAGCCATCGTAGTTTGCGAAGGCGCAGATCCAGCAAAGGCAGGATCTTCGAATCGAGAACGCAAATTCCCCAGGGCGGGCTGGAACAGTATCCGCGTTATCCCACTGGCTTGGCTGCGACCTGATCACTCCAGGGTTTGGCCAGCTGATGAAGCAAGGATTTAGCCTGCAACGGAGCCAAATCGGGATAGACCGAAAGAATCCTGGCCAGCAGCGCCGTCCCATGAGGCGCAGCAAAGCTGCTTCCACATAAGCGCCGTCGCCGTTTCCCTTTCCAGGCTGCTTCAAAGTCGGCGCCGCGAGCGATGAACTCAACCAGATGACCCGGCTTATAGTACAGGTCCTCTTGATTTTCTACCCGGCCGTAGTTGACGGTAATCACCGACGGGAAATAACCGGGCCATTCCGGTTTGGTAAAATCTTCATTGTTGCACGCTGCCACAATGTGGATGCCTTTGAGGTAGGCGCGATCGATCCAGGATTTATATTGGTGAATGTGATCGGCCACACCGCAACCGAAGCTGCAATTCAGGATATGGTAACCGCGCTCAATGGCTAAGTTCACCCCTTCGCAAATGATTTGCGTACGTGAGATGTTACCGGCGCTTAAAACTCGAAAACTCCCAAGTTCGATTTCGGGAGCCAGATTGTAGATGATCCCGGCGATCGCTGTACCGTGGCCAAATAAATCTGTCCCGTCGCCCGGGCGGACATGCAGCTGGAGATCGTCACCGATGACATGAACATCTTCAATCAGCCTTAGTCCAGTCAGATCCGGATGATCCGCTTCAATGCCGGAATCGACGACGGCGATGCGGACCCCGGTTCCGCGGCCGGTAATCATCGCTTCTCGCGCCTGTTCGACGGAGATCCAAGATCTTGTTCTCATCAGTGCCCGTCCCAGCCGACCGTTACCCGCAAAAGACGATAGTCAATTAAATCGCTAATGACCAATGAAGCCCGTTTAATCACATTGAGCTTCTCCATATCGAACCCGAGGGGAATCGGCCCGACTGGAACCGTCGTATCAGCTTCGCGGCGCACATTAAAGAGCTGAACACAAGAGATGACCCCGCGACAGGCATTCAGAAAATAGAACGGTACCACAATCATCGCGTAGGTGGTAAGGCTCAGCTTGTCATCCAACAACCGACTATGCAATTCGTGCTTGTAGACCTCATTTTCCGCGAATCCTTGTTCGCTGGCTAAGGAAGTACTCACAATCCCAGAACTGATCGGCTGCCGAAAGCCCACAATCTCTGCCGCGTGCGCTCCGGTATTGTAAGCGATGACAAGATTCTCTTTCTGGGGATCGAGCAACCAAAGACTACCTTCGTCGGCGCCGACTCGATCGAACGCGTCCCGTAGTACGTTTTCGATTCGGAGATCGAGAATTCCGCCGATATTTTCCGGGGTGAGGACGTCGGCCATTTTTTGGAGTCGTTCTTTCAACGCGGAGCGCAAAGAAAGAAAGCGTTCGTCCGGCAGAAAATTCACTCGCGTGCTCATGAGCAACTTTTATTGGAACGGCAACGGGACTGGCGGTGAATCTGGGCGCACTCGACGTATGGTATCACGGCAGTCCGCTAAGCGGCGTCGGGAATTTTGGATTTAACAGGGGCAAGACTGGGAGCCAACAGAGAGCATATGGAGACAAGACGTACAGAAACCGGCGTTTGGCAATAACATTGGAAGCATAGCAGCTTATCAAGGATATAATCGTTATGGTGGCATCGGCAACAGATGACCGGCCACCCGTCCCCGATGCCAGCGACTGATGATGAGTTTCAAGCCACCCAGCGGAAGCCTTTACCGTAGACTTTAAGCAACGGGGTGGTTATTTTTCGACTTTAGCCGGTTTGCCTATGGGAATTGAGAATGATCTTTTGGTGGCCATTCAAGCGATGGAAGGGAGTCAAGAGGCGATCATGAAAGTGCGATCTGAACTTTCCTCGGTCTTGGGTGTGCTGCTTTCAAAATGCCGCGACAAGAGTTCTGAAGAAAAGGCGCGAGAAATTGCCGATAGTCTTCCGGCTGATTTGATCGTCGGGGTCCCCCGAGAAGGCAAAAATGTTCCATTATTGCGAATGTATCAAGGGCGGGCGCCGCTGCGATCGTGGTTGACTGTTGTTGCCCTTTCCCGCCTGAAGAGTTGGTGGCGTAGTCCGCAATATAGGAATCTCGTTCGAATGCGAGAGGAGGACGATGATCGCGATTTTACTGAAACGCTGGCGGCAGCTGGCAGTGATTCGCCCGGTGACTCCGAAATTGTTGCAATTCTGAGCGACGCGCTCTCGGAAGCGCTCGGTAGCCTGTCTCCACGGGCATCGGTCATTTTGCGTTTGGTCCATATCCATGAGGTGGAACAGCAACGGCTGGCCGTGATGTTGAATTGTCACGCCGCAACGATAAGTCGAGAACTGTCCCAAACTCAGGAAGCAATCAGGAAGCAGGTTATGTGGGGTCTGAAGATTTTGGACCCCTACCTCGACATCACTTGGGATGATTGCATCGCGCTTCTGGAGGAGAGACCGGGACTGATATCGGAGGCGCTCTAAACGGGACGAATGAATGCTCCATCGGAATCGACCCGTTGATTGCCGGCTAATCGGAAAAAAAAGATGCAACCGACCCGATCTAAGCCGTCCGTCAAATAGGAACCAGTGGTGGTAGCGGTGACCTCCAGGCTATTCCATTGAGCCCTACGAGAGGAGATGCACAACTATAAATGAATGAAAAGCAACAGTTTCAGACGATATTCCGTTTTCTGGAGAACCTGAACGGGGAGGTTGGCGGCCGAATGGTAAGCGCTGTCGATCCAGAATTCGATGTTCGCTTGAAAAAATTGGCAGCTGGCAAGTTGGATGAAAAAAATCGGGACCTTATTCTCGACGAATTGGCTAAAGACCCGGGAGCGTTAAGCCGTTTGGCTCAGTATCTTTCTGGCGGCGAGAATTGATCGGAATTCTGCGCCGGCCTGCTGGCGTGGGTTAGTGCGATGGTGCCTCGGCGCCGGGATCCTCCGGTCTGTCTTTCAGAGCTCTTGACTTCGCAGGAGCGATCAACAGGGTAATCTCACCGCGTGGCGGATGATCGGCAAAATGTTTCCTGAGTTCTTGCGCCGTGCCGCGATGGAAAGTCTCAAACCGTTTGGTTAGTTCTCGAGCCACACAGATCGGATGAACCGGTGCCAGCACCTCAAGCTCAGTCAACGATTTCTGAAGGCGATGGGGCGATTCGAAATAGATGGATGTGCAGTTTCGAGCAATAGCAACGGCCAGTTCGCGCGCTCTTTGACCGCTTTTCACCGGCAAGAAACCGCCAAAATGAAACGCGTGAGTCGGTAGACCGGAACCAACCAACGCGGTCAGTACTGCAGAGGGTCCTGGAATAACGGTCATCGGCAGATTGGCTTCGCGGCAGGCCGAAACCAAACGGAACCCGGGATCCGAGACCGAAGGCATGCCGGCGTCGGTCAGCAACGCGACCCTCGCGCCTGCTTGGAGCCGTTCAATCAACTCAGTGGTGCGCCGTGCTTCGTTATGCTCGTGCAGGCTGGTGAGTGGTTTCTCTATTTCGTACCGACGAAGCAAAACACTCGTGTGACGGGTATCTTCGGCGGCGATTAGGTCCACTTCGCGGAGAACCTCTAACGCCCGAATCGTAATATCGGCTAGATTGCCGATTGGAGTGGCAACAACGTAGAGCACGGAGTCACCATCCTTCGCTCAAGAAGCTGGCCGCCTGGACCGCGGCGTCTTCAGCCGCCAGTGGAATCGCTTGACGCTCTTGAGTGGGAAGATCATTGCCAACAAAGAAGGTCGTCTGTCCGGTGACATCCCGTTGTCCCATAACTGCCCCGGTATGAGCATTGATGGCCTGCACTCGGATTTGTACCTGCAGATTGAACTGGGAAGAAGCAAGAACGTTGCCGATAACGGAACGCGCTTTTACTCGAGTCACTGCGAAGATCGTTCCACGAATTTCGACATCAGCTTGATCCAGGCCGGTGATCTCGTAAGTCCCGTCCTGTTGTATCTGTTTAATAAAAGTATCGGTGACCAGCGTTTGGACCTGAGGTTCGTAAGTCTTGTTATCAAATATCGGCACGGCCAACTTGTGCATGCCCTTCATGAACGAGGGTTGGATTGGTCCCAGGGTGTAGCCGGCACAACCCGAGAGAAAAGCGACTATCACGAGAACGATTGCTCGGCCCATCTCGGGACTACTGCGTCGGAAGGTTGGGCTCGGCAGGCGCGACGTCTTTTTGGGGAGTAAGCGGTTCCTTTTTCTGAGCGGGCGTCAAAGCCGGCGTAGCCGAAGGCGTAGGGGTAGGGGCGGGGGGACCGACGAAGTCGGGTCGCGCCGCAGTGTCAACCTGAGCCTGTAATTTACGGCGTTCGGCCACGGTTTGGCCACTTTCAGCCGTCTCGGTTCCGATTTGTAAGGCGGAGTCACCCAGCTTGGTTCGGATCTGATCCATTCTCTCCTTCGCCCGCTGCGCTTCTTGCGAATCGGGCTGCTGCTGCAGTACCTCATTATAATAGACGTAGGCGGCCTTGTAGTTCTTCTGCTTGTCGTAGAACCGAGCGATGTTATACGAATCGGTCGACTTGCGGCCTTGCAGGGTTTTCAGATTATCCTGCGCTTGCGGCACCTTACTGCTATTGGGGTAACGCACCAAAAAATCTTCGAATGCTTCCTGGGCCCGAACCGCTGCAGTCTGATCGTATCCCGTCTCACGGCTAGCCTGAAAATAAACATAGCCAATCTGGTACATGGCGTCGGCGGCCACATCGTTATTCGGATATCGGTCGACGACCTGTTGGTAA
>DASTDH010000552.1:0-4944 GCA_035710445.1 Chthoniobacterales bacterium | reverse complement strand
AAAACAATGGTGGCTTGGGCGGGGTGTCTTTCGATGCCGCTCCTGCGGCATCATTTAGCCCGCTTTTCGGCAAAACTCTTCGCCATCAACTCCTCACGCATCCCGCCTCAGCACATACCACCATCTGGTGCAAAAAGCGGGCTAGCAGTCGTCTTCCTCGTCCTGCTAAACGGCTTTTTCGTCGCAAGCGAGTTCGCTATCGTCAAGGTGCGCTCCACGCAGCTCGACACCCTCGCCGCTCGAGGCAATGAGCTTGCTCGACTTGCCCGACACGTAACCTCCACTTAGACGCCTATCTTTCCGCAACCCAGCTCGGGATCACGTTGGCCAGCCTGGGTCTTGGCTGGCTTGGCGAGCCGTTCCTGGCCAACATGATCGAACCGTTTTTCGCTCTGGCCAACATAACCTCACCGGTGCTAATCGAGACCGTATCCTTTAGCTTAGCCTTTGGCACCATCACGATCCTTCACATTGTCCTGGGCGAACTCGCGCCGAAATCCATCGCTATCCGTAAGGCCGTGCCGACGGCCATGTGGATCAGCCCGCCGCTGAGAATTTTCTATATCGTTTTCAAGCCGGCCATCTGGCTGCTCAACGGGCTGGCCAATTGGCTACTCAGACGTATCTTCCACCTAGATCCCGTCGCCGAAGGCGAGCTTGCCCACAACGAGGAGGAACCTGCGACTGATCCTCGATGAAAGCGCCAAAGCCGCCCGAATCTGCCCGGTCAGCCAGGAGATTGTCGCCAACGCCTTCGAGATACGCCGGCGCGTTGTGCGCGAGGTCATGACACCGCGCGGAGAAGTTGTATATCTCGACACTGGCATCTCCTTCCGCGACAACCTTCAACGCGCCAAGGCGGCGCGCCACACCCGTTTTCCGCTCTGCGCGGAGCATTTTGACCGCACGATCGGCTTGGTCCACATCAAAGACATGCTGTCAATCACATTGAACTCCTTTCTGCTCCGTTCGGCCGCCGCAATTGAGAGCCGGCATGGACGACGGCATTAGAGCGGCGTGTCTACAGGCGTGCAATTTGGACCGATGCCAAGCTCAGTTTTCGCGAGTTCTTCCGGTTAGTTTTTGTCCGCGACTAGCTTCTGACCTGACTCTCACAGGCATCCTTCGAATACCATGGACTGCGATGCCTGGAATAATGCGAAGTCTGTGGGCGAGATGAACAGCTAAGTCGATCATTTCTTTCGCGAAACCGTCCGGCGATTGAGCGCGCCAATTTGCCTGCCAACGGAAAAGCCAGCGTCCGAAATCTGCTTCCGGCAAGCGGAGTAGTAGTTGCTTCATGGGCAGTGGCCTGGCATAGCTGCTTGGCCCACCAATAAGTGTTTCCCAAAAGCTGGTGATGATTTCCAGGTGATATTTCCAATCGTTGATCTTCGTCTTAAATATTGAACCGATCAGGGGAACTTGCCGTTTAGCGCGATCGGCGCCCTTTCAGTGCGGCTATTAGCATGTCATCTACGATCCCTTCGAGCTGCAGCAACCGGGGAGCGCTTAACCCGTAGAGAACCAAATGTCCCGTATCTTGCGCCTGTACGCAGCCGGAGCCCAATAACCGATCGAGACTAAACGAAATATCGCTTTGGGAAAGACCTGTCGCGGTGGCGATCTGGACATCCGTTTTGGCTCCCTCGCAGAGCGTTTGCATGATAGAGAGCTGCGAGCGATCAGCCAAGTGGCCGAACAGTTCTTCCTGACAATCCAAATCACATCCGCACGACGACCGGCTTCTTACTTTCTGCCTTCCGCGGTGAGTCGAATCAAGATTAAGTGAAACATTCATGTCAGATAATAGATCTTACCTGGTGCTAAAGCAATATGTAATATACATGTTATTAAAATTTCATATGCGCCTCGGGTTCTCCACCGATTACGCGCTGCATCTATCGATGCTGGTTGGACTCGAGACCAATCGCCTTGTGACCATCGAGGATGTAGCAGCTCGCTTCGGAATTTCAAAAAACCATCTGCTGAAAGTAGTCTACCAGCTCAGCCAAGCAAGATACCCTTGAAACTGTTCGAGGCCGCAGCGCAGGGTTGCGCTGGGAGAGGCACCAGATCAGATCGGGGCGGGGAAGTTGTCCGCAAACTCGAACCAGGCTTCGCGGTCGTCGAATGCGAAAATCCGGTCGGTTACTGCAGGAGGGCGTCCTACTCTACGCTGCGCTCCGCAATGAGGGAAGCTGTCCAGGCCTTTCTTGAGAGACTGGATCAACACGTCCTTGAGGATCTCGTACGATTGAAACGTAAACTGCGGCAGTTGCTCGTCTCAGAAGATTTGGTAGGCCACAAGCTTGAGGAGAAGTAGTGACGTCGACGGAACGCCCAGCAGAGGGCTGCTCGGAGCAATGCTATGAATTCGCGTCGCGAGGCAAAAATATGCGGACATCGGCGGTTCGTAAGCATTTTCGCTGACTCCGTACGATTCGATCTGCGTTTTGCCTTGCGCGTGACTGGGTACCGTGTTCGTAGTGTTTGGTCGAGTATAGGCGTGCGGACTCTTTCGATGCGTCGACAAGTCTTTCTGTCGAGCTCAGTTATGACAGAACTGTTGCCGTCCGACAAAACCGGGACCCTCCAAGGGTTTGAGCATTGCGCGCATCCGGTCGCAGGAACCAAACCCAACTTGTGATGTGATAAAACAGTGATCTGCACGATAGCAAAATATGTCCCACGTCGTCTGAGCATGCGCGCCGAGAAGGATCACGAATGACGGATTCTCCTGCTGTCACATCCTTAGTATATTACTAATCATAGCATAGTAAGTTAGTATTAGTCGAATATATATTCGAACGTTATGGTTCTGCTAACCGGTTCAGGTTAATAGACCAACTATTACCGAACTCGAGACATCATGGAAATCGCTCAATACCTATTTCATGACCGAGGACAGATGGACATCGTGGACATCCTATTAGGTCTGAAATTTGTCTTGGGCTTTTTCGCTATTGCCACGCTTATGAAAAATAAACTTCGCGCCCTCATCGCTTTGCTTAAGAGCAGAGCATACTTGGAACGGCGCTACGAGATGGCTGAACAAGAGCTCGTCCCGCATAACGGTTCGCATTGCGAACGTAACCCAAAAGACAAATATCAAACTCAGCAAGACGAAAAATCCCAATCCAAAGCGATTAGGGCCAGCGCAGCAGAATGCCCTGATGTGCTTTCGACCACACTGCCAGAGTGTAATAGTCGAGCTGATGTCCGAAATCCGAAGCCGTTGGCGAGCGGAGACTGTCGAATTGGAATTGTCTAGAATTCGATTCACAGGGATCCTAGTTTCAGCGCCGCGGCGTGCCGCACTTTATATAGCGCGGGAGACTTGAACGAAGACGACGAATACTTTGAGTTTTTGCCGAATATTTAGCTGCACACAACGATGGGTCAAAAGAACAATAGCCCGACGTTGAGAGGTACCTATGACGATGATCCAGATTAAACGGGTGTATGAGCGGGCCGCAAAAGAGGATGGCGCACGATTCCTTGTGGAACGCCTCTGGCCGCGCGGGATTAAAAAAGAGGCGTTGCCTATGCAGGCCTGGTGCAGGGATGTTGCCCCCAGCGACGATCTGCGCCACTGGTTTAGCCACGATCCGGCGAAATGGAAAGAATTTCAACGACGCTATCGGGTCGAGCTCACCAGCAATCCTGCAGCCTGCCAACCGCTGCTGGACGCAACTAAGCAGGGCAACATTACGCTCCTATACAGCGCTCATGACACGATACACAATAACGCCATCGCGCTAAAGTCCTACTTGGAAGAACGATTGATTGGTAAGAAAAGTCGACCATAACCTATCCTTCCGGGGAACCTGTCACGCGGCGGCCATGTTGAGCGAACAGAACATGCCGTCGCGCCTTGTTGAACATATCCAAACAAACCAATTTGCCCAAAAATCATTGCCTGGCATCGAGCCAGGCCAGGGCTAATGACCCGAAAGTAGCGACAGAAACCGATTACCGAACCGTCCTGAGACTTTCGAGTACATGGGTCACATTATTAGAATCGAGCCGGGAATCGCTTCGTGGCAAACGTGGAGACCAAAGCCTTTACGCTCGACAATAGATGGGAAAGATTGCCTGTCTTTTCCGCAATCGCAGCTATGCCACGATGGATGCTGGCAGGATTATTTGGTGTAAAGAGGCAAAGGCCGCAACGGAGGCTGTACGAAAATAACAATCGAACTCGAAGAGCCCAGGCATTGAAAATGTTCGCGTACAGAAAACGGCCCACAATCTTTGAGAATGAGATTGAGGGATCTGCGAGGTCGATCGTGAAATCTGAGATGTCGTCCTATCAGATAGCCGATCTGCACAAGAGGTTAGCTCTCGAAGAGGCCGAGGCGTAAACTTTTCCGCAATACCACCAAGGAGCCCGTCGACTGTAAGCAGCGGGCCTTCCTCGCGGATCTTCCTGAACGCCGGACCTATATGTGGACGCTAAACGCTAGTTTCGCCCTCCTCCTTGATCACCCGTGTCACTAGCACTCGGCTTGCCTTCTCGTGTGCGGACAACATGATCTTGCTTTCCACCAAATGCTCCCACTACATGGTCCCCCGCAGGCAAATCAGTCTTGTCCGGCTCCTGTTAGGCACATTACATCGGGATTGAAGCTCGAAGCCTTTGTAATCAGAACGGTTCTTGTGCATCACCGTCGTCACCAGCGTACTCTGGATATTCTTCTGGATTTTCCATTTCAGCCAAATCGTAAGTGAAGTCCCACGACAGAGAGGGCTCGTCCATGAGGTGAGGAATCGGCAACTGATAAGCTTTTTCTTTTCTAGCGTACTGTTACATTGATTTCTAATAGGCGATTGCGATAGAAAGAGAGGGTGTCTGAACGTATCGTGATTTCGCCGCCGGAAAGAAAAATACTGGAGAGTCGAGCCCGAGCTCGGAGCGGGAGCGTGGCTGAGTCGATGCGC
>DASTDH010000551.1:0-11110 GCA_035710445.1 Chthoniobacterales bacterium | reverse complement strand
TGGGTTCGGGTCCACGAGTTTCGTTTGTGCGCAGCGGCCTCAATGTGTGCTGGAACACAAAGTTTTCGAGCCTTCTCGATTTCGCGGAAGCCTGTGACGTGCCGGTGCGCTGGTCGTGCCGTACGGGGGTCTGCCACACTTGCGAAAGCGGCTTGATCTCGGGCAATGTAGAGTACCAGCCCGAACCGCTCGAGCCGCCCGCCCAGGGCAATCTGCTGATCTGTTGCTCCCAACCCAAGGGTGACATGGTGATCGACTTGTAACTGGCGGTGAATGCCTCACCGTCCTGGAGCACGCTGCTTGACTTCCTGGATCAGCCAGCCGTTGCCATCCGGATCGCTGAACGAGATGAAACTGTTGTAGTCGGCCCGCCCGGGATCGAGGCCAGGGGTCTGTCCTTCCGATCCGAAGTGAAACGGCTCGCTCACGTCGACTCCGCGATCGACGAGCTCAGCCCGCGTGGCCTCGATGTCAGACGAGATCAGGTACATTCCTTGATATGTTCCCGGCTTCACCCGCGTGATTCCCGTGCCGATCTGAATCGAGCATTCCGATCCCGGCGGCGTTAGCTGCACGATGCGATAACTCGCTTCGCTGCGGTGCCTGAAGCCAAGCGCCTGCTCGTAGACTGGGGCGCGATGGTCAACGTCCACTCTGAAACCCAACGCCTCCTGGTAAAATTTCTTCGCACGATCCACATCCGAGACGGGGATGACGATGGCTTCCAATTTGAGATTCATTCGTGTACCTCCTGGATTGTTCGATTGGGCCAATCACTCGCCGCGGCTTCAATGTTCCTTAAAATCTGCTCGGCATTCCGAAACTGGAAATACCAGACCCCGAATCCTAGTCCTGTTCACCCAAGGTTTGGGCGTACGTTTTGCCGTAGGGATAGAAGAGTTCCTTTCGGCCTTGTTGCCACGCCTCTTTGAGTTCGGGCGTCGTGATGTCCCAGTCCGGCCGGCATTTCTTGGTAACGGCTCGTAAATCCTGGCGGAGATCTTCCATCGTGGGCCGACCGAAGAACCAGTAGCCGTTGTAGATCTTGTATACGACAAGGTCAGGTTCGAGGACAATGACATGTGGGATCATCGGATTGTGGAGAGGATCTGTGTACTCGGCGATGTCGAGATCCTTTTGGACTTTACGCCCCGGGTCAGAAAGGAAAGGCCAGTGGGCACCCACTCCGCTGCGATATTCATTCGTCTCAGTGATATTGTCGGTGCTAATCGTGACCAGTCGGCAATAGCCAACCTCAAGTTCAGGATAGAGTTGAACAAGCCCTTCAGCCTGCCGGCGGTCCTTGGGGCAGAAACCACCTCGGCTGAGGATGAGAACCATTGGATGTTGGCCTTGCAGTTCGGAGAGCTTCCGACGTTTCGCGGCGTGATCAGAGAGCTCATAGTCGGGGAAGATCGCCCCGGGAATAATGTCAGATCGCATATACAGCCGCCTTCCTTGTTAGAACATGACCACTCTCAACGTCAAGAACCGACAAGGCCTCGAATTGGAACAACTCTCTTTAGTCTTAGAAACCAAAACCAAGAAACCAAAACCAAAATCAACCCGCTCACCAAACAAACCGAAACGACCCAGAGCGGGTCAAACTAGCAATGAACAGAACCCTACCTCAGAAAGTGTTACCGATGTTTTGACTACGTCCTGTAACCTGTAACCTATAACGTGACCGACTGGAACGAACTCTACAGAATTGGGGAAATGCCGTGGGAGAAAGGGGCGGCGGCACCGCCGCTGCTTTCCTGGATGGCTCGACACAGCGCGCTCACCGGCGACGTTCTGGTTCCTGGATGCGGGTTTGGCCACGATGTGCGGGCAATCGCGATGGCATCGCCAGACGCCCGTGTCGTTGGTCTCGATGTTGCGCCATTGGCTTTGGACCAGGCTAGAAAGTATCCCCAAACCGGCAATGAGAGCTACATTTGCGCAGACCTGTTCCGGCTACCGGCCAAGCTGGTTGGGGCTTTCGATTGGATCTTTGAGCATACCTGTTTCTGCGTGGTTTTGCCGGAACAACGTGCCGACTATGTTCGCGCAATAGCTGGCGCTCTACGCAAGTCCGGCCAGATTCTTGCCATTTTCTTTCTCAATCCCTGGGATCCAGGAGAAGCGCCGCCGGCAGGAGGTCCTCCCTTTGGGGTTTCAACCAAAGAGTTGGACGACTTTTTCCTGGCTCAGTTCGAACTTGTACTGGAAGAACGACCGAAAACTTCATACCCCGGACGCGAAGGTCGAGAGATTCTTCGGTTGCTCCGGAAGCGGTGAAGGTTTGCGAATGGTGAAATAGAAAGTGGCTCCTTCATCGACTTTGCCTTCTGCCCAAGTTATTCCGCCATGCCGCGCCACAATGCGCCGAACATTTGCCAATCCTAGCCCGGTTCCTTCAAATTCTTCCGGTTGGTGAAGTCGTTGAAAGATGCCAAACAGCTTGTCGGCGTAGGCCATGTCGAATCCGGCCCCATTGTCTTGCACCGAAAAGCAATATTCATTGGCGCTCTCAGTACTTGCGATCGCGATCTTCGCGCATGCCCGTTTGCGCGTATATTTCACCGCGTTCGAGAGCAGGTTCGCCCAAACCTGCTTGAGAAGCGTCCGGTCTCCGTTTACTACCGGCAGTTGTTCAACCTTCCATTCGATCTCGCGGTCATTTGCATATTGCGAACTCTCTTCCAAGACTTCTGAGACGAGCAAATTCATATTAACCTCGGTTTCCTGCTTTTCTCGGCGTCCCATTTTGGCGAAAACGACAAGGTCGTCGATAAGCGCTCCCAACCTCTTGGCCGAACTGGAAACGATTCCAAGATAGCGCTGGCCGGATGGGCTGAGTGCAGCGCCCGAGTCTTCCCGCAGGAGGTCGACAAATCCATCGATATAGCGAACCGGCGCCCGAAGGTCATGTGATACGGATGAACTAAAACTCTCCAGCTCGAGGTTTGCCTGTTCCAGCTCCGACGTTTTCTGTTGCAATTCGTAGTTGAGCCTTCGCAGTCTTTGTGCGGTTTGTTTGTGCTCCAGCATTTCGCGTTGGAGCGCGGCATTGGCCTGCTCCAATTCGTTCGGGTTAGGCATTGCAAGTACCCTTGGAATCCGAGGAACGAGCGCAATGGCAGTTGCCACCGAGATGAAGGCGGTCCCGGCTTTGGCTATGCCGGTCAGCCAGTAGTTTGGATGCCAAATGTTCCAAATATTCAGAATGTTGGTCGCGCCAGAGGCGAGGATGAAGATCGCAAAACAGAGGAATATCCGGCGAAATGCCAAATCTCGGCGACGTCTGATCAAATAGACAAGGATGATCGGAATCGAGCAATAGGCCAGCGCGATCAAACCGTCGGAAATGACGTGCAGCCATATCACGTAAGGATTCCAATGATAAGCTGAGCCGTATGGCAGGAAATCCGAAGAGGGAAATAGCTGATGAAAGAGGTCCATAGATTGGCGTCTCCTCAGGGGTATCCGTCAATCAACGGACGGTTCACTGAAGATGAAGTTGTGAGATCTACTGTCAGAAAGGTCGGAGATTGGCTACGGTCGATCGAGAGCGGCTCGCACCCTTCGCACGAGTTCCTGCGGGTTGTACGGTTTGGGGACAAAAGCGTCGATCCCGTACTGTTTTTGTCTCTGCTCAATTGAACGATCAATATGTCCGCTGGTTAGAATAACCTTCAAGTCCGGCTGCAGCTCTTTTAGACGAGTACACAGGGCGAAGCCGTCCACCTTAGCCAAATCGACATCTGAAAATACCAGCCTGATTTCTTCTCGGCGCTCGGCAAAAAGATCGAGTGCTTCCTGACTCTCTTTAGCGATCAAGACCTTGTAACCGCTTAGCCCAAAGAGGGTTTCCAGGAACTTAGCGACATCGGATTCATCTTCGACGACGAGGATTGTTTCGGAGCCGCTCGAACTGATCGGTAACGGCTCGCTCTCCTCGATCACACCCCGCTCCTCAGGTGAAGGAACCGGGAAGAAGAGAGTAAATATTGTACCGACTCCGGGCTCGGAGTTCACGTCCACAAACCCCTTATGATTCTGCATCAGACCATAAACCACTGGCAGCCCCAGACCGGTGCCTTTGCCGGATGGTTTGGTGGTGAAGAACGGCTCAAAGATATGTTGCCGGACCGATTCCTCCATTCCGATTCCCGTATCGGTGACCTCGATTTTCAGGTATTCTTTAGCCACCTCCTTAGGCTGGTCGGGAAATGGTCCGGCCAAAACAGCGTCTACGGTGATGGTAATGGCGCCGCCATGCGGCATCGCATCCCGTGCGTTGGTGAGCAGGTTAATGAAGATGCGCTCGATCTGCGCAGGATCAGCCAATATCTCCGGCAGGTTGGGGGGATACTGTTGGCTGATCGTGATATTCTCCGGTAGGGTTGCCTGCAGCATTCCAACCGTATCGTGCAACTGTTTTGCGATGTCGGTCAGAGTTAACCGAGTTTGTCCCTGACGAGCAAACACCAGAAGCCCTCGCACCAGTTCTGACCCGCGTTGGACCGCGCGATCGACTGTTTCAGCCACGGCGAGAACTCTCGTCGGCTGGTCGCTGGCCATTCTCAGCAGACTGATGTTTCCGGAAATGATGGTTAGCAAATTATTGAAATCGTGCGCCACACCGCCGGCCAGGGTGCCGATCGCCTCCAGACGTTGGGCCTCGCGCAGTTGCTTTTCCATTTGCTCGTAGTTCGCTCGATTTTTGGTATCGGTGAGGGCGCGCATCACCGCCGGTACCAGACGGGAGAGCCGATCCTTCAAAACATAGTCAGTAGCGCCATTGCGTAACGATTCGATGGCCGCTTCTTCACCGATTGTTCCGGACACAAAAACGAACGGAATATGCGGATGCATGGATTTAGCCAGCGTGAGCGCTTCCAGGCCGCTAAATCTAGGGAGCTTGCAATCAGCCAGGATTAAATCAAATGGAGTGTGCCGGAGTGCTTGCTCGAACTGTTCCCGTGTTTCCACGCGATCGACTTGGCAATCCAGTCCCTCGCGCAGGAGCCTTTGTTGGACAAGCAGTGAATCTGCTTCTGAATCCTCAATGTGCAGGATGCGCAAGGGCTGCACCAAATTCCTATCTGCCTCGTCCGGCATCGCGAATCGACAAACGATGACTTTCTCTAATTATCGGGAGATCCTCGACTAGTTGGCAAGCCTAAACGGGGATTGCCGAGGAGTTGCAAGTTGCGGTTTACCGGTCAGCATATGGTCTTTCTAGATTCTGGATTTTCCAGAGTTTTCTTCACGTTCCGTATAGGCGATCACCGAAGTCACCGAGCCCAGGCAATATATACTTCTGATCGTTGAGTTCGCGGTCCAATGCCGCCGCATAAATATCGATTTGTCGATCAACTCGCTCCACTGCTTCTATGCCTTCCGGAGCTGCCACCACGCAGGCAATCGTACACTTTCGGGCGCCGCTCGCCTTTAGCAACTCGATCGCTTGTACCGCCGAACCGCCGGTCGCCAACATCGGGTCAAGAAGGAAGACCTGCTTCTGCTCAAGCGAAGGCAATTTGCTATAATAATTTCGTGCGACCGCGGTATCGTGGTCTCGCTCAAAGCCGACATAACCTACCTGAACATCGGGAAAGAGATCGGTAAAGGCCTGGACCATACCAATGCCGGCCCGAAGAATCGGTACGATGACCAGAGTTTGGGCTAACACCCTGCCTTCGTGCCGTTCGAGTGGCGTCTCGATCGTACATGGCCGCGTCGGTAGTTGGCGAGTGGCTTCGATCGCCAGCAGTATACCAATCTGATAGGTTAAGGTTCGAAAAGTGACCGGTATGGTCGTGCGATCGCGCAAATGGGTGACGATGTGTGAGCAAAGCGGATGATCGACCAGGTGCAACATTGATAGCCGGAGTTAGGGAATGATGTTAGGTGATTTGGGTGGTCTCGAACAAGACTGGCGCATTGCAATTTCACGGGTTTTTTTCAACATGGTGAATTTATGTCTCAAATAGCAGATACTTCTCCCGGCTCCGGGAAGACCCCGCGATCCGCCGCCATGGCGGCCTCAAGTGTCCGCACGAAGTATCGAACAGCGCCTGATCAGACCGACACAAAAATGCCGCGCAGCATTCCCTATATCATAGGGAACGAGTGCGCCGAGCGCTTCAGTTTCTACGGCGTGCGCGCAATCCTGGCCACATTCATGACGACTTTTCTCATGAGTAGAACCGGTCAACTCGATGTGATGACGCAGAATGAAGCTCAGGCCTGGAGTCACCAATTTGTTGGGGCCGTATATTTCCTGCCCGTGCTGGGCGGAATTCTTGCCGATGGATTCTTAGGAAAGTATCGCACGATTTTCTATCTATCGATCGTTTACTGTTTCGGCCACCTCGCATTGTCCCTCGACGACACTCGCCTCGGACTCTTTCTTGGACTTAGCTTGATCGCTCTGGGTGCCGGCGGGATCAAATCGAGCGTGTCTGCAAATGTAGGTGACCAGTTCGGAGCTGGTAACCAGCATTTGCTCCCGCGCGCTTTCGGCTGGTTCTACTTCTCAATCAATATTGGCTCCTCCTTTTCGATCGCTCTCTGTCCGATCTTGCTGAATGATCCGCATTTCGGGCCGCACTACGCCTTCGGTTTGCCGGGAATTTTTATGCTGCTTGCGACCATCGTATTTTTCCTGGGTCGGAGAAAGTTCGTGCATGTCCCGCCGGCTGGAATCAGATTCTGGCGAGAAATACTGAGCCCGGAAGGACTCGGCGCCATAGGTCGCTTGGCGGTAGTCTATGCGTTTGTGATCGTCTTCTGGGCTTTGTGGGATCAAAGCGCCGGCATCGAATGGACATTGCAGGCTAGGAGTCTCGACCTCCATTTCCTCTGGATAACTCTCTTGCCTGCACAGGTCCAAATCGCTAATGCGATCCTCGTCTTGATCTTGATCCCGGTCTTCAACTACCTCGTCTACCCGATGTTCGACAAATTCTTTCCGCTCACACCTCTACGCAAGATCGGAATCGGATTGTTTGTGACGGCGGCATCGTTCGCGGTGATCTGGTGGTTGCAAGCTCAGATCGACGCCGGGGCCAAACCGAGTGTTTGGTGGCAACTGCTGGCTTACCTGCTGCTCACTTCGGCCGAAGTGATGGTATCGATCACTGGCTTGGAATTCTCTTACACTCAGGCCCCCAAGACGATGAAGAGCGCAGTGATGGCGCTCTGGCTCCTGACGGTATGGGGAGGCAACCAATTTGTCGCCCTACTGAATTTTGTGATTCCTCAACTGCGTCGACTCGGCATGGACCTGGACGGCGCTGCTTACTTCCGGTTCTTTACCTTGCTTATGCTGTTGTCGGCTATTCTGTTTGTCTTCGTCTCCCGTTCGTATCGGGGGAAGACCTATATCCAGGGGGAAGAGCCAGAGTCGCTCGCATCTGCTGAAACGATGCGTCGCTAGTCTTCTTTGGGTCGCGCGCGTTTCCGGGGGACAGGACCGATAGGACCCGATAGGACATATAGGACATATAGGACATAGAGGACGGATAGGCCGACGGAATCCGGAAACAAGGTTTCACCAATCACTAATCACCTCTCACTGGGCCTGTCCCCCCGCCTTTCACGCTGTAGTCTCCGGCCCCATCAATACCCGAAAATCTTTCTTGGCTTTGGGGGTAAACAAGACGGCTTGGTACAAAACCGAAGTCTTCCCATTGGTTTCCCGGACGATGATACGGAAGACCCGCGTCGTGCGCCCGAACTCGAATAGCCAGGGAATCGAGTGAGGGGTGGCGCGAATGAGATCACTTTGGCGACTCCATCGCCTTTCATCGATCTGGGGAGCGCGATCTTCAAGAATCCACCCAGGTTTATCGCCAGTGACATCTTCGATTCTGACCAGCTCGAGCCCACTCCCCTGTTTAGGCAATATAGCAAATTGCCAGCGTACAAAGTTCTTCCCCTCGGTTCGATAAGTAGTAAGTCCTGCCTCGTCTATGACCAAGCGTTCGTTCTCGGCTTTGACAAAGCCAGCACCTACTCGGGTAAAGGTGAGGTTTTGACCGCCAGCGACCGCAATTGTCTCCGCCGTCGGCTGGTGAGCGCATCCACCCAGGAGAAGCAATATAGCCGCTGAAATTTGAAGTTTGCCCATAAAAATCACCATTCTCCCGGGCGGCGCGAAATAGCCAATAGCAATCATTCCGCGTTGCCCAATCCGCATTTTCATTACTCGTGAGAGTGCGCTACGTTTAACAATCAAGAGTTAACCCCCATCTGCCTATGAATGCTTCATCTACTGCCGTCGTCCTTATCGAATTCCAAAATGATTTCACTACCCCAGGAGGTAAATTGCATGGAGCCGTCCAGACCGTCATGCAGACGACCGGAATGCTGGACAATACCAAGCAAACCGTGGAACGGGCTCGAGCCGCAGGCGCTACCATTGTACATTTGCCGATCCAATTCGCTCCCGGTTTTCGCGAGATCAGCGAAACGCCATACGGAATCCTTAAAGGATGCAAGGACGGTGAAACATTCGAAAAGGGAAGTTGGGGAGCGGAGATCGTGGACAGTCTCAAACCAAGGCCGGAAGATATCGTTGTCGAAGGGAAAAGAGGTCTGGACGGGTTCGCTACGACCAATCTGGATTTCATCTTGCGCAATCGAAAAATTGAGACGGTGGCTTTAGCCGGCTTCCTGACCAATTGCTGCGTCGAATCAACGATGCGTACCGCCTATGAGCTCGGATACGATGTTGTGACCCTGAAAGATTGTGCAGCCACTGTCAGCCAGCAAGCGCACGAGAACGCGGTCGAACATGATTTTCCAATGTTTTCGCATCCGATGACCCATGACGAGTTCCTGGCGAAACTCGCCGGAAGCAAGTCCGAAAAGAAGGAAATGGAACCTGCGGTTCAATAAAGATTCGAATCGGCAAGGGAAAGAGCGAGATATCGATTGCGGAATGCCCAAACGCGGATTGCGGCATATGAAGTCCGCAGTCACCTTCCACCGGCGTTCGTTCGTGCACGAAAATGGGACGACTAACTAAGTCGTCCCATTTCGCAGCGATCTATTGCCTTGGATCATCCAAAGCCGGCTATCGCCAGCAAACCCAAGACCGCCGAGGCCGTCAGCAACAGCAGGAACAACGCGTTCTCGAATGCATCGAAAATAGCCTTCTGCTGTCGCGCTGCGGCGCGAAGTCTAGCCTGATGGGCTTTTCTTTGCGCGGCGACTCTAGCCTCCGAGCGCAGGGCCTCTCTAGCAGCGAAGAAATCGACTATCTTGGCCGCTGAAATCTGCTGATTCTCGGCGTGGCTAGACTTGGATTGCGAAATATCAGGTCGTAATTCGTAGGTTGTCATAGTGCTAAGTTTTTTGTAATGAATCTGTTACGTTAATATTCGCCCGACCCGGAACCGGATCGGCCAGACAAACGGAGCGGGTCGGTTAAGCCTTTTGCGGCGAAGCGACCGTCGACTACTTGATAACGCCTTCTCGAAAGAGAAGCAGTTTAGCGGCGACTGAAGCGAGCCGGAGCAATAACCGTATTAGCGCCGTACCGCATCATGTTGGGCGTAGAGATTTTATCTTTCACCAGGTTTTGCCTCCTCTCGGAACGTGCAAATGAACAGGAAAGCTGTTGAAAGGGCAAGCACAAAATAGAATTCAGAAGCAAGAAGCCGGAATCCAGAAGGACATCAAAAGGTAAGCACGGCAAGCTTCTGGATTCCGGCTTCTTGCTTCTGAATTCTAAACTCCACCAACCTTAAACCCTTCCCGCTCCAACACCGCTCGTATCCGAGTTGGTTGATCGCCCTGTATTTCGATGGTTCGCCCCTTCACCGATCCTCCACAACCACAGCTAGCCCGAATCTTTTTGGCCAGAGTCTCGATTACGGAGAGGGGCAAATGGGTTGCGAAATGGTCGACAACGATGACGGTTTTTCCGCCGCGGTGAGCCGTTTCCCGACGCAACACGACTCGGCCCAACTTCCAGAGCGATGTAGAGGTCTGGTCAGCGGAACGAGCCTGATTGGCACCTTCCGGCAAGTCCATCGCAGGAAATGCGTCTTCCAGTTTGGTCAACGGAATCGTTGGAGCATTTGTCTCGACGCGTGTTTTTGGCTTTGGCCGCATGAAAAGTTACAAGTTACAGGTTGCGAGTTACAAGTTGCCAGTTGGCGGGCGCGCAGAGCATGGTGTTTCGGTGGACCACCAGCCAACCCGCAACCTGTAACTCGCAACTTGTAACCTGTAAGTCGCAACTTGTAACTCGATATCGCCTATGCCCGAAGAACCGGAAGTGCCGTTAGAATCTGTTCACGAAGAGATCCATCATCACGCTGAACACTCTGGAGAGCGGTGGACCCTCGGGGTGGCGCTGAGTTCAGCTTTGATCGCCGCATTAGCGGCCATCTCTTCGCTTCTGGCCGGACATCATTCCGATGAAGCGTTGATCGAACAAATGAAAGCGACCGATCAGTGGGCGTATTACCAGGCAAAAGGGATTAAAGCGAATATCCTGGAGTCGAAGATGGAACTTCAGCGCGCACTCGCCAAAGAAGTCGATCCGGGAGACGAAAAGAAACTGCGGCAATATTCGGCCGAGCAAGAGGAGATCAGAAACGAAGCACAGAAAGCTCAGGAAAAATCGGAAGCGCATATTCGTGCGCACAACATCCTCGCGCGTGGGGTCACCTTCTTTCAGATCTCGATCGCGGTAGGCGCCATTTCAGTACTTACGAAGCGAAAATGGTTTTGGTTCGTTGGATTGTTTGGTGCGTTGATCGGTAGCTGGTTTCTCATGGAAGGAATCGTACGGTTTCACTCATAGTGTAGCACTTCCGTGACTTTATAGGGCTCTTCGGGTTGCGGTGGCGCCTGCGCCTCGCCGCGTCGCTGACTCGTTAAATAGGACTTCAGCTTTCGCTTCGCCAGCCCCGAAAGCTTCGCATGCGCGTCAACCTAAAGCGGTACCCCGGTAGCTTGAGGTGGACGTCAAGATATTCGCCCCGGAGGGGCGCGCCGATAGTAGCCCCACACTTTACTGTGGGGGTACGTTTATTTTAACGCGTACGTCCCCGGAGGGACGATCGAGTATGGCCTGCGCCAGCCAAGCCAGGTCCGAACG
>DASTDH010000550.1:0-5196 GCA_035710445.1 Chthoniobacterales bacterium | reverse complement strand
CTTTGATTAAACTCGAGCCAACTTAGCTCTCGAGTGACGTAAAGGGAAGGGTCGGCCAGCGAAAGGGTCGGAAGATTCTGCATGAGTTTCCTTTTAGTTGTGAGCCGGTGAGGGCTTCTCGCCTGCATTCCTTTATACTTCTCCCTTCCGAACCGCTACTCGGCGGATGTGACAATTCGGTTACACTATCATAGTTGGAGCGATCCGGCAGCGAGAGAAAATGAACGCCGGGATCGCCAACAGCACTCCAGACCCCTGTCGTGGGCCCAACAGGCCAGACTAAGTTTTCGCTCCTTGAGCCGCCGGTACTGCCCGCATTGCGGCAAGCGCGCCGGCGATCCGGCGCTGTCACCGTTTCCTGCTTAGTCTCGCCGGCTGCCTCCCAGAAGCGGCAGCAAGTAGTAGAGAAGGTAGCCCAGAGAGGTAATAAAAGCCGCAACGTAGGTCAGCGCCGCTGCATTCAATACTTTGTTGACGCCCTCTGCATCCGCCGGATTCCGGAAGAAGCCCATCTCGCCCAGGATTCGCTTTGCTCGTGCTGAAGCATCAAACTCAACCGGGAGCGTGATCAAATTGAACAACATAATGATCGCCCAGGAAAAACAGAGGATAATCAGCATTGGCCGAAGCATGTGCGTAACGAACCCAAAGATCGGAAGAAATGCGACCGCCATATTCGCAAAACCGACTAAATGAACTGAGGCCATTCGCCACCCCAAAGGCGCGTAAGCGAGTTTATGCTGTACGGCATGACCACACTCATGCGCGGCCACACCCATGGCCGCGGTCGAAGTACCACGAAAGTTCTCCGAAGAGAGGACGAGCCGCTTATTCATCGGATCGTAATGGTCTCCGAGCAGCTGGTTCGCTTCCACAATCTGGACGTCGTAGATTCCGGCCCGCTGGAGAATATGCGCGGCGACCTCTGCCCCAGACAAGCCGGCAGAAGAAGGGACCTGGCTATATTTTGCGTAAGCCGCTTTGACTCTCCAGGTGGCCCAGAGCGAAAGCGCGAAAGTTCCGACAAACAACAGGATACTAAGAGCACTCATTGTTGCTGCCAGAACATAGTCTTGAACCCTGCAGCCAGCAAATCGTGGCGAATTCGCTCGGCTGGGCACAGCGCCTGCTTTATGATAGCTTGGTTTCTCCTCGGCAGAGGGTCGAAACCTGACGCACACAATCACTATGGGTATGCTGTTCGATAACTACGACCCAAGCTCGTTTTTCGACGAGATGTTTGAACCCTCAGGTCAAGTCAGAACCCACTACGATCGGCTCTACGAGCGGTACTGCGAGCTAACCTCCGAAGAATTCGAGCGGAAACGCACGGCGGCGGACAATGCGTTTCTCAATCAAGGCATAACCTTTACCGTCTACAACAACGACGAGGGAACCGAGCGCATCTTTCCATTCGATTTACTGCCCCGCATAGTTCCGCTGGCGGAATGGCATCAAATTGAACAGGGCCTGGTACAACGCATCACGGCGCTGAATCTTTTTTTGCAAGACGTTTATCACGACCAGAGGATTATTAAGGACAAAGTGGTGCCACGCGAGATCGTGGAAAGCGCGGTTCATTTTCGTCCAGAGTTTATGGGAGTGAATGTGCCGAAGGGTATCTACATCCACATTTGTGGAACCGACCTGATTCGGGGCAGCGACGGAAAGTATCTGGTTCTGGAAGACAACGGAAGATGCCCGTCGGGAGTGTCTTACCTCCTGGAAAACCGTCAGGCGATGAAACGGGTGTTCCCCAACTTATTTTCGCGGCATGCGGTTCAGCCGGTTGACGGTTACTGCCAGGAGCTGCTGAACGTGCTCCGCCACATTGCGCCCGACGATAATCCCGAGCCCACCGTTGTCCTGCTCACCCCAGGGATCTACAACTCGGCCTACTTCGAGCACTCCTTTCTTGCGAGGACGATGGGCATCGAAATCGTCGTCGGAGCAGATCTGGTGGTTCAGAATGGCTATTTGATGATGAAGACAACCAAAGGTCTTCGCCGGGTCGACGTAGTTTATCGTCGCATCGACGATGATTTCCTCGACCCATCTGTGTTCCGAAAAGATTCTTTGTTGGGTGTTTCCGGTCTCGTGGACGTCTACCGTAGAGGCAACGTGAGCCTTGCCAATTCAATTGGGACAGGTGTGGCCGACGATAAGGTGACCTACTATTTCGTGCCCCAGATGATCAAGTACTACCTCGATCAAGACCCGATCCTCTCCAACGTACCAACCTATCTTTCCCAATTCGATTCTGATCGCGCTTACATCCTCGAGCACCTTTCCGAACTCGTGGTGAAATCAGCCAACGAAAGCGGAGGTTACGGAATGTTGATGGGACCCATGTCGACTGCCGCTGAGAGAGAGAAATTCCGGACCGCGATTAACGAGAATCCGCGAAATTACATAGCGCAACCGGTGATTCAGCTCTCCCGTTGTCCCTCCTATTCGGAAGGTCATTTTGAAGGCCGGCACATCGATTTGCGACCATATATTCTGTTCGGGGAGAAAATCACGATCATTCCGGGCGGCCTCACGCGGGTTGCTCTTCGGAAGAATTCTCTGGTAGTAAACTCTTCACAGGGCGGTGGCAGTAAGGACACCTGGGTGTTAAACGAATGATTTAGTAATGGAATCTGTGCGCGGCAACATCGAACCCTCGCGTTAACGAAATGCTTTCCCGAGTTGCCGATTCGCTTTACTGGCTGGGCCGCTATATCGAGCGCGCGGAAAACAACGCGCGAATGCTCGACGTGAACCTCCAGCTCATGCTGGACGCGACCCTGGTGAAAAACCGGTACAGTCAACAGCATTGGGAGTCGATCATCTACTCCCTCGAGGACACCAAACTGTTCGAGAAATTGTATTCCGGGATAAACGGAGAGAATGTTGTGGACTTTGTCTCATTTGAGAAACTGAACCCAAACTCTGTCTACTCCTGTTTCTGTTCTGCGCGTGAAAATGCTCGAACTGTCCGGGAACAAATCTCTTCTGAGATGTTTGAGCAACTCAATCGAATGTTTCTCGATTTTCGTTCTGGCCAAGCCCAACGGCTTTTTCGTTCCAGCAGCTATCAATTTTTCCAATGGATCTCGCAAGGATGCCATTTGTTTCAAGGGATCGCCGACGCGACGATGGCTCACGATGAGGGCTGGGACTTTATTCAGCTCGGCAAATTCCTGGAGCGAGCAGATCGAACCTCGCGCATCCTTGACATAAAATATCACATCCTGCTGCCCAAAGGAGAACAGATTGGTGGTAATGTCGACTTGGTCCAGTGGCTGGCGGTGCTTAACTCATGCAGTGCCGGCGAGCCGTACCGCAAACGGTTCCAAGGTCAGGTTGCTCCATGGAAAGTAGCTGAATTCCTGGTCAAGGATCAAACCTTTCCACGATCAATTCGGTTCTGCGTTGATTCGTTTGACTATTCTCTGCATCGGATCACCGGCGTCGAGCGCGGCGACTTTCTTTACCGGATCGAAGCGGAGCGCCTTTCCGGCAAGCTCCTGGCCGATTTATCTTACGTCACCATTACGGATGTCTTTCAGGTGGGATTACATGAGTACCTGGACACGATCCAATTACGGCTGATTGAGATCGGCAACGCGGTCTACAAAGAGTTTTGCGAATGGCTGGAGCCGGATTCAACGAACGTTAGCGAACGAGAGTGAACACCAACGAACGCCAACACGCCTCAGTGCGCTGTCGTTCGTTGGTGTTCACTCTCGTTCGTTGACGTTCGTTGAATCTAGCGGGTGCTGTGCCTGCTCGGATTGCTCCGACTACTGCGATTGCTTTGACTGGCTACGTCCCAGACCCAAACTCTTCCTTCATCTCCAACCGCCGCCAACCACCTGTTATCGGGCGAAAAAGCAACCTCCCATACCGCTTTCGAAGTACTGAGCAGTTCCGTACGCTGGGCCGGATGGGAAAACGAAACTAGATTGACGCGGCCATCTTCTCCGCAGCTAGCGATCCATTTCCCATCGGCAGACCAACTGACCCGGCGAGCGCCGCCACTGCCCGGCCGATGCAACTGCAGGCTAAGATGCTTGCCACCCGTCCTCGCCGCGAATATCACGATTCGCCCGTCTTGCAGTGCGGCGGCTATCCAGTGTCCGCTCGGAGAATAGGCCACGCCGTTAACTTCGTCTTTTCCGAACCCATAGGGAGCTCGATAATTCGATGGAACATTTTGGCTCCGCCACCTGACTTCCGCGCTGTTCGCATCGAGCACAAGAAGGCTGCTTCCGCCTTGACCGGTCCCGATGACCAAGTCATGTCCGTGCGGCGCCCAGCTCACCCCAAGCCCGGCTCCATCCAGCTGGATGGTCGATCTCGGGTAACCTTCGATATTCCAAATTTTTGTGGTAGCCGAATCATCTGCAACAGCCAATTCCCGACCGTCCGGCGAGAACGCAACATCATAAATGGCGCCTCCCTCGTTGCGAGTCTTCTGTAAGGTTCTGTTCTCCCACCAAATCAGGGAACCATTGATTCCTCCCGAGATTAGCAGGTTTCCGGTCGGAGCATATCCTAAGCCCCAGACTTCTCCCTGCTCGGCAGCTAACCGGCCTAACGCCGCGAAGCCCGGTACCGAAAACAGCCATATCTTGTTGAGCCCTCCACAGGCCAGGGTCTGGCTATCCGGAGACCAAGCTAAGCTGTACAAACCTTGGTCCGCCTGCGTCGTGAATGTCAGGGTCAACCTCATCGACCCGGAGCGCAAGAGCTTAGACTCTTCGGCCTGAGTTCTTCCAAAAGCTAAAGCAAAGCAGATTACAAAAAATTCGACTATCGGGATTCGTCCCACAGTACGGCCATGCTAGCCACGAAACTATGTTCGATTCAAATTTCGTATTCGGCCTCATCCAACCGGAGTAAGGGAATCACAAAAGCCAATAACCGATTTAGAGAAGTCTCTATGCTTTCTTGACCAGTTTTGAGGATCAACTCTGGATCCTCGGGCGCCTCGTAGGGCGCATCGATACCGGTAAAGCCTTGAATCAGGCCAGCACGTGCTTTCTGATATAAGGCTTTAGGATCGCGGCTCTCGCATACTTCGATCGGAGCCGAAACATGCACTTCGACAAACTCGACTCCACCACTGGAAACGATTTGGCGCGCCTTCAGCCGATCAGCTCGGTAAGGAGAGATGAACGAGGTGATCACGACAAGACCGGTCGAAGC
>DASTDH010000549.1:0-7283 GCA_035710445.1 Chthoniobacterales bacterium | reverse complement strand
GAAGCCATGCCCACCCCCGGTAAATTGACGTTTGATTTTTCAAAATTTCCCGAGAGCGGGCTACTAATTGTAATCCTCGTCCGTGGGTTGATCCTGGCCATATTTGGCGGTTCGGTGCAAATGCCCAGGTTCGAAACGGCGCCCGACGGTAAACGCCAAAGAGCGATGGTTACGAATGCTGCGGGTCAGCAAGTCCCTGCTTTTGAATCGGCCAACAAATTCTTTAATCCGACGACGATCGTACAGATAGCCAAAGACACCAGCTTCTTCGCGATCATGGCGGTAGGAATGACCATCGTGATTATCACCGGCGGCATCGACCTGTCTATTGGATCGATATATGCGCTGGCTTCTGTGTGCGGAGCCCTGGTGCTGTCGCCGTACGGTCCATCCGGCGGCGGGGTTGCTACGCTGCTCGGCCTTATTACAACAATCGGCATTGGTGCGCTGCTCGGTTTTATCAACGGCGCGATGATTACGGCCTTCAGGGTGCATCCGTTTATCATCACGCTGGGGACGATGGCGATTTACCGAGGCATTGCTTTTGTCCAGACCAGCGGTCAGTCGATCGGTGGCTTTCCGGCGGCATTTCGGGGTTTCGTGCGTTGGGAGCTGCTACCGGATTTGAGCTTAGTGCCCCTGATAGTGATGTTAATTGTCACGATTGTCGGCGGAATCTTGCTCTCTCAAACGGCATTTGGCCGCAGGATTTATGCAGTCGGAGGTAACGAAATTGCTAGCCGCTTCAGCGGCATCCGAGTGGGCAGGGTTAAACTGCTGGCCTACACTCTGACGGGACTAACGGCCGGGATCGCTGCCGTTTTGTCGCTTGGATACTACGGCGCGGGCTCTTCAGGCGACGGACAAGGCTACGAACTGAACGTGATTGCTGCCGCTGTGGTCGGAGGTGCGAGTCTTATCGGAGGCAAAGGGACGGCGCTGGGAGCTTTGCTTGGTGCCATCATTCTTCAGATGATATCCAACGGGTTGGTCATTCTGGATATTCCACAGAATTACAGCCAGATCGTCATTGGGTGTGTCGTGATTGCGGCGGTGATTTTTGACCAGTTCAACGCTTGGCTTACGAGGCGTCGTCTGTTGGCCAGGACCGCCTCCGTGAGGAAGGAAGCCGCTCCGACCGGTAACACTCCTTTGTCTTCAACCACAAATGCATAACAATCTTGCTCGGATTGGGTTTGCTTTACTTCTCGCGCTGATGCACGCGCCCGTCGCTTCTCGCGCGTCTGGCGATAACAAACTGGAAGTTTTTTCCTGGTGGAGCTCGGGCGGTGAAGCTGCGGCACTTGATGCGCTATTCGATGTTTACAAAAAACGCGAGGCCGGCGCTGAAATTATAAACGCCACCGTGGCGGGCGGCGGAGGCTCCGCGGCTCGACCGGTTCTGCAGACTCGTCTGGCTGGCGGCAATCCACCAGACACCTGGCAAACCCATCCTGGCTGGGAACTACTCGGACAGTATGTGGACCCGGGTTATTGCGAGCCGATTACCGATCTCTACAAAAGCGACGGATGGGATACGGCTTTCCCGAAGGAGCTAGTGGTGAATCTGATGACCAAGGATCGAAAGATCTACGCCGTGCTCGCCGGCATTCATCGGGGGAATGTGCTTTGGTACAACACCAAACTACTGGAAAAGCACGGGATCAAAGTTGGTAATACGATGACGTTCGAGCAATTTTTTGCGGCGTGCGATAAGCTCAAGGCGGCTGGCGTTCCTGCTCTGAGTGTCGGTGACTCAGGGATTTGGGCTTCGGCTCAGCTCTTTGAGAACACCTTACTAGGCGTCGTCGGACCAAAAGGTTGGGTGGATTTGTTTAGCGGGGCAAAGCAATGGGACGATTCGAAGGTTAAAGAAGCTATCAAGCTGTTTGCGAAAATGCAGGACTACGTGAATCCGGACCATTCAGCTCTGAGCTGGGATCAGGCCATCAAAGCGCTGATGGAAGGTAAGGTGGCATTTAGTTCCATGGGTGATTGGGCCGACGGCGAATTTCTCAAGGCCAATTTCAAAGAGAAAGAGGATTTCGGCTGGGTATGTCATCCCGGTACCGACGGTTCATTTATCATCGTCGCTGACGGTTTCACGCTGGCCAAAGGTGCTCCGCACAAAGAGGCGGCTTTGGCATGGTTAAAGAGCATCGGCAGTAAGGAAGCACAGGAGGCATTCAACCCCCTGAAAGGCTCGATTCCGGCTCGAACCGACGTTGACCGTTCGAAATTCGACGCCTACCACCAGTGGTCGATGGATTCCTTTGCCAAGGATAGACCGGTGGCTAGCTGTGTCCACGGCGAAGCTGCTCCGGCGGCATTTCAACAGGCACTGAACGATGCCGTGACCGCTTTCCTTGTCGATAAGAACGTCGACAATTTTGCCAATGCGCTAGTGCAAGCGGCAAGAGAGTCCCAGTCGCCGAAGTAGTTTCGGGATGCGGAACGCGGATTGCCGAGTGGATGTCAGGCTGTTCCGCACTCAGGTAGCAGACGTTTATCCAGGGCGATCGATTTCTATATTCGAGCCTTTAAATTCCGTGTCCGGGTGGAGATCCGTGCCGGGTTGGCTATTGGGCGTATGCACCGAAGAAACCAGATTCAGTGGTCTAAGGGCATCGATCCGGGACTGGAGATCGGCCGTGATCAAAGGGACGAAACCGGCGGTGGTCCGATCGAATCGGAAAGTGTAGCGGTCATGCTTACCCGGGGTGTAGAGAATCAGTTCGTCGTAAAGGAATCTTTGGCGGAGGGTCACGCTGAACTCGTCAATTTCGTATAGCTTAGCGGCACCAAACCAGCCTTTGACCAGAAAATAGACCTTGGGAATCTGATCAGCCAGAGCAACGAGATATCCTTGCCGGTCGGTTGGGATTAGTTTTCCTCTTCCAGTGATGCATGGTACTGCCCAGGCGATCGGTTGCTGGGGATTCGATAACCGGTTCAGAGCATGTTGATACCGGCCCGGTAACTTGGTGGGTAAGACGGTCTCGGAAAGTCCCCGAACCGGTTGTTTCAATTTTCGACGGATAAACCAGACTCGCGCTCCGATTGCTCGCCAGATCTTTGGGAGGAAGTAGAAGGCGAGAGAGAAAAAAACGAGCAGGATGGCGATCGCAATCAGAGGGTGGCTCCAGAGCAAGGCAAAGAGCGCGCCGACCATAATATTTTCGCCCAGACTTACCGCTACGTTCGAGAACGGTTCAGGAGACTGATTCACCATTAAGCGGGTACCGGTCTTTACGCTGTGGGCGGTAAAGGTCACTGAGGCAGCCAACAAACCGACAATTACGTCGAAGGCCGGCTGAGGATGACCGAGGGTCTGAATGGCGAGGAGGGCGCCACCTACCGGACGAATGAGAGTATGAACAGCGTCCCAAATGGAGTCGAGCCAGGGAATCTTGTCGACAAAGAACTCCAGCACGAAGAGAACACCAGAAATAATGATTATTGTTGGTTCGCCAAGTACTGAAAGAGAAGCGTATTGGGGCGCCAGGTGAATCCAGTCAAAATGAATCGCCAAACCGGTGAGAAAGACGGTCAAATAGAGACTGTAGCCGGAAAGAGCCGCTAGACCCAATGCGACCGCCAATGTCTGGAGCACTTCCATCCTCGTAGCTATACCGAGGAATCGGCTTAGCTGCAATCAAGCTCGTGTAGGAAACGCTGATGGCGCCGGTAAGCCGTGCTGCTCAGCGACCGCCGAATGGCCCGTACGTCCTTGGTCGCAGCGATAAACGCCCGATGCGCGGGGTCGGACAGGTTCGCGCGATCCAGGTTAGGTGTTTGTCTGACGATTCTCTGCTTTGTTACCCCGGTCCACTACAAGGTTGAATGAAGAGGGATCATCAGCATGACAAAGGTCAAAAGGTCGACCAGTACCGCTAGACAGCCGAAAAACCAGCATGCTATCTGTGCAACAACCAGGATACCTGCTGTTTGACCGGTATCGCGCTTGTAACGTTCGGCCTCCCTGCGGCAGAGAACCAGTGCGGGTATCAGGAAAAGTGGCGCGACCGGAATGCTATAGACGAGGACAAACAGAATCAGGCCTATAACTGTGAGTGTCAGGCCAAGAAAGCCCATTGGTGCCGAATGTTCCTCAAATCTAGTTCCTCCCAGCCTTGGTTTCAGGAATACGGTTCTCACCCGTGGACACTAGCACAATCTACCTGTCGAACCGACTATGGGTGTTTACAAATGTTCAAGGAGCTCTCTATGGATGCGCCGGGAGTTCCCGACTTGCGGGATTAACATGCCATTTGATCGCCTTATCACTAAATCTAAAAATCAGCTCTCAGAATGCCCGAAAATAGTGAAGCCTGCTGCTACTGGCCTCGTCCAACAGCGGGGGATGATGGATCCGTTCTCTGCTAGGGGGAAACAAGTCTGCCAGAAGAACAAGAGAAGCTTTTGTGCCACGTAAAAATGAAAAGGATCGACATCCTTGTTTCTTCTTCCGAGGACGTAAAGAAAGAACGGAGCGTGGCGGAGCAATCGATTCGCCAGGTTGCCGCAGAGTTAGACGTTCCAGTAAGTGTCTCCTACTCCGATTGGCGGAGGGAACGGAAACAAGAGGATGATACCAATCGACCGGCAAGTGACAACCGGGAAGATGGGTTGTTGTTGTGTCCCTACTTCCAGGAGCATCAAGACTCCAAGGCGGACCCGGAGTATTGCGAGCATGTCCTGAATCCAGGCCAATACGACCTTGTCATTAACATTCTCTGGACTCAACTAGGAACCAGGTCCGCACCGATGTTCGTCCTGCCCGATGGCGGTCAGCCGGGATCGGCAACCGAATACGAAGTTGCCTGGGTATTGGATCAGTCGAAGCGAACTCCCGGGTTTCCGGGGCTGCACGTTTACCGAAATCGAGCAAGTCCCGCCGCTCCGCTCGAACCGAAAGAAGAACGGGAAAACTTGTGCCGGCACTGGGATGCAGTGCAGGAGTTTTGCGCGGCCTGGGAAAAAAATGCCGGCGCAGAGTTTCGCGAGTGCTGCCATGAATACCGAGACCTGGAAGAGTTCGAAAATTTGTTTCGCGAGCATTTTCGCGGTTTCCTCACACGGCAGTTGGATCGCCGAATTGACTCGAGCGGAGCGCTGCGAAAGGTCCGTTACTCGGAATCGAACCCCTTCCGGGGGTTGAATTTTTTTGATTTCGAACATGCAACCCTCTACCACGGCAGGACGAAAGCCGTCTGGGAAGTGCTTGATGCTTTGAAGAATCAGGCGACGGTCAAGGAGCCGTTTGTCCTGGTGATGGGACCCACCGGTTCTGGAAAGAGTTCCCTGGTTCGGGCCGGCGTTCTTCCTCTTTTGACTCAAGGTAGCACACCTCTGGGGAAGGGACCTTGGCGGCGTGCGGTGACTCGACCAGGAACCGGCGGGGATCCCTTCGATCCGCTTGCCGCTGCGTTGCTTGGCGAGTTCGCCCTGCCGCAGCTTCAGGATGAAGAGTCGCCTATCGAATGGATCAATCTGGCATCCCGACTAAGAAAAGATCCGCACGGAGCCGCAGCGCGCATAGCGGCAGCGCTGGATCAACTAACCCGGCAGGAGTTGGATCGTCTAGAAACCGATAGGCTACCGGCAACGGGAAGCGAAGGTGTCGGTGCCGCCGCACAAAAGAACCCGGAACGAAGCAACCCGAAGGTGCAGCTTGCCCTGGTTGTAGATCAGCTGGAAGAATTGTTCACCCGAGGGGTTTCCCCGGCTCTCCAACGGAAATATATCTCCGCTCTCGGTACTTTGGCTAACTGCGAAGGCGTATTGGTTATTGCGACGTTGCGCAGCGGCTTTTACGGCGATTTCCAGCAGTTTCCCGAATCGGTCGAACTCACTGGCTTGAGGGGAAAATACGAACTTCAATCTCCGACGCCACGCGGCTTCGGTAACATAGTCCGGCTCCGAGCGGAGGCAGCCGGTCTACGCTTCGAGCGGGATCCTGAGACGGGTCGAAGCTTGGATGAAGCCTTGGTGGAGGCAACGATTGCCAGCCCGGAGCCACTGCCGTTGCTCGAACACCTGCTTTCACGGTTATACCAGAGACAGCTTGATCGAAAAGATGGTTTGCTACTCTGGGCCGATTATCGCGAATTGGGCGGACTTCAGAATGCGTTGGCCCAGCACGAGAAGACTGTGTTCTCAACGTTGAAAGGCAATGAACTGCAAGCGCTTCGATTCGTGATCCGTCATCTGGTAGCGCCCGGCCGGGGCGAAGAAGATCACTTGATCCGTCGAACCGTTCCGTATCGTGATCTCGTTTCATCGCCGGAACTTAATCAGGTGCAGCGAGCAGGCGCTATCGGCCTGGTTGATCGTTTGATCGACGAGGGACTGCTTCGTGCCGATGCTGATCCAAAACAAGAGCTGTTGATCAGCTTTCCTCAGGAGGTGCTGCTTCGGAGATGGCCGGGGGTTTGGCAATGGCTATCTGAGGACCGGCACTTTTTTGAGATGCGAGACCGGCTGGATGCAAGCCTGAAGCTTTGGCTTGAAAAGGGCCGCCACAGCGATGACTTGCTCGATCGTGGGATTGGCTTAGCCGAAGCGGGGACTTTGCTCAGAAATTTCCGGTCCTCACTAAGCGAAGGTCAGGTAGAGTACATTCGAAAAAGCCTTGCGAAGCAAAAACGCCGCCGCTGGGTGCGGGATAGTATCGGGCTAGCAGCTATCGCGAGTTTGGCCGGTTTCGCTGTATTTGCAGGCATCGGACGATTCAAGGCAGAGAGCCGCCGCAAGAACAAAGAAGACGTCAAACTAGTCCAAAAGAACGCCGAAGAAAAAGCGCAACAAGCCCAAAAGAACGCCGACCTTGCCGCCAGCCAGCGGAGCAATCTGGAAGCGCAGCTCAAGGCGGCTGAAGATAAAGCGCAACAGGCCCAACAGAACGCGGACCTTGCCACCAGCCAACGCAGCGCCCTGGAAACTGAGCTCAAAAAAGCACGCGAAGAGAAAGCGCAACTGACACAGCAGAACGGCTACCTTAGCACCAACCAGCGGAGCAACCTGGAAACCGAACTTAAAAAAGCGCAAGAGGAGAAGGCGCAACTAACACAGCAAAATGCGGATCTTACCAGTCAGAGCAGCGCCCTGGGGACCCAACTGAAGCAGGCCGAGGAGAAGACGCAACAAACCCACCAGAACGCCGATCTTACTGCCAGCCAGCGGAGCAACCTGGAAACCGAACTTAAAAAAGCACAAGAGGAGAAGACGCAACTAACACAGCAAAATGCGGACCTTACCAGCCAGAGCAGCGCCCTGGGGAC
>DASTDH010000548.1:0-3568 GCA_035710445.1 Chthoniobacterales bacterium | reverse complement strand
TACGCTCGCTCCGATGAGCGCGTCAGCGTGGTTCGGGTAATTGGATGCCTTTGGCAGTAAGTTCGGCTCCCGCCCATTTTATATTTTAGGGTTTTTTTCGCCGATCTTGAGGAGTGATGTAACCGATCGGCTAAAGCAGCGGGTCGAGAGTGTAGACGGCGTGGTTAAAGGCTCCGTGGATTTGCGAACCCGCTTCGTAGGCAATAGACCTTACGCCGGAATCACGCTTGCAACGCCGCGCGGGGCCTCGCTGGAGTCTGTTCGTCGCTTGAGTGAAGTCGTCGAGAAAACGATACGAGCTGAGCGAGACAATACTCAAGCTACCGTCCACGCCGAGCCAACAGCAATACCCAATGAAATCCCTGCCGCGGGTATTCGGGCGATAGCCGAGAGACTCGGACTTCGAGTGCATAATTTAAACGTCTGTAGCTTAGCCCAAAATATGCGGGTTGAGCTGGACTCGAGCTTCCCGACAGTTTGTCTTTGCTTAAAGCTCACAGACATTCGGAGGCCCTTGAAAGAGTTATAGCGGAGGAACTTTCGGAGCGGGTAGAAATTGCCATTCATCTGGAACCATTGCGGGAATATATTCGGGTCGCCGGCGGTACTACTTTTCGGCGGCTGCAGTTTGTGCGCCGTTTTTAATCAATAAAAAATTCTCATGTCGGATTATATCGAAGCGAACAACAACGAGGACGGAATCGATCGTCGCGGATTTCTGAAATGCATGGCTTGGGCGGGAACCGGTGTGGTTTATACCATGGCCGGCGGAATCGCTGTTTCACGAATGCTGAGCACTGCTCGAGCCGCGGATATTGCGGCCGGGGACTTCACCTTTGTCCAAATCAGCGACAGTCATATCGGGTTCAATAAAGAAGCGAATCCGGACGTGGTCGGAACACTCAAACTAGCGGTGGCGAAGATCAAAGCGTTACCTAAGAAGCCCGATCTGATTATCCACACCGGCGACTTAAGCCACCTTTCCGAGCCGGAGGAATTCGATACGCTCAGCGAAGTGCTCAAAGATACCGGAGTATCGGACATCTTTTACGTTCCCGGAGAGCATGATGTAATTAGTGACAATGGGGCCCAATACCGAGAAAGATTTGGGAAAGGGAGTCTGGGTAATGGTTGGTACAGTATGAACCATAAGGGCGTTCACTTCGTCGGTTTGGTGAATGTTGTCGGTATCCCAGAAGGCGGATTAGGAGTTTTGGGAACGGATCAGCTGACCTGGTTGGAAAAGGATTTGAGCGGTCTTTCTGCAAGTACGCCGATCGTCGTATTTGCGCACGTGCCGCTTTGGGAGGTTTATCCGAAGTGGGGATGGGGAACCAATGATGGTGCTCAGGCGTTATCAATGTTAAAGAAATTTGGTTCGGTGGCAGTGCTTAACGGACACATTCATCAAGTGGTACAGAAGGTGGAAGGCAATATGAGTTTTCACACTGCAATGTCGACGGCCTTCCCGCAGCCCGCTCCGGGAACCGCGCCAAAGGCCGGACCGATGAAAGTCCCGGCAGATAAGTTGCGATCGGTTCTGGGAATTAGGGAAGTCAACTATGTGGAAACCGCGCATTCTCTCGCGACGATCGATTCTCCGCTTACCTAGCGGAGGGGGATTGCTATGGCTTTGGAGACGCCTGCCCGACGAAGATACCCGACAAATAAGCATCGTCTCCGTTTGCGCTCCTCGGTTTGATTAGGATGGACTTCTTTCTTCGTCATGTTTATCGCGACTGATCTCTTTGATGCCGGCTTCTGGGATCGGGTGCATGGCGGAAGCACTCATCTGCCGATCGGCCTGGCGCTCACTTCTGCTCTTCTGGATGGTGTCGGTTCGATTGTGCCTTCTGGTATATTTCGTGAGCGTTTTCGTTTTTCCGGTTATTTCACGCTCTTGTTAGCTGCACTCGGAGCCGTGCCCGCAGTCATTTCTGGATTGATGCTCACCAAGTGGGATGCCGTCGGATCAGGAATTACACTACTCCATCATTATTTCGTTTGGCCTTCTTTCGGACTGTTAATCGTGCTGGTCGTCTGGCGTTCGATCGTGCGACATCGAACCTCGAGAGTTGGTTTCTCGATTTATCTGATCGCAATCCTGACCACGGCGATGCTGATCAGTATCGCGGGTTTCTGGGGAGGCGAAATGGTTTTGAACCGTTAGCCTCGTGTCTTTACAATGAATATCGAAGTAAAGGCTCTGATCGGCGCTCTGCTGATCTCCGGAACGGTTGTCGGCTCTTTCTTGGGAACGGCGCGCATCGTTCAGTCCAACACTTCCATACCCGCCGGTAAATCGGCCGCGCAAAGCCGCGCGATCAAAGATCCGAAAGTCACGGCAGGAGCAAAGTTGTTTGCCCTTAATTGTGCGCATTGTCACGGCATTGATGCAACTGGAGACGAAGGGCCAGATCTCCACAAGGTGACAAAGACTGACGAACGGATTAAATCTATGATCCTTAACGGAGTTAAAGGTGAAATGCCGGCATTCGGAAAGAAACTCACCCAAGACGATGCGGCTACTCTGGTAGTCTTTATTCACAGTTTGTCTGGAAAGTAGAGCGGTGGCCTCGTATCCCGCTTTGTGTTCGTAAAATCGGAAACAGCAGATGACGAGCCGCCTGTTGGATCAGTCTTTCGATGTGACAATTGGGCGTCAAGGAGCACCCTGCGATAGTCCGGCTCATTGGCGACCGCGCTGCACTAACCCACAACAGATTAGCAGGAAGTCGCTGCGGTCTTCACGCAGAGACAGAGCTGTCCGAGCAAGGAGTGCTGTTGCCGAGAAGAACGCCGCCCTAGTTAACTATCTGTCACCACGACCGACTAATCGCAACCTAACGGCCATATGAACCATCACATCCTTGTTTTCTATGACCGCGAAGGAAATGAGCGGTTTTTTCTGCGTCGTAACGCCACAACCCGAGACATTCAACCTTACCTTCTGTGCTTCGCCCTTTTGGGGGAGGCCGAGACTCCATGAGCAAAACTCAAACGGGAGCTGCGCTTCTAACCATTGTGAGATACCACTGGAGTGCGGTAGAGCCCGCCACGGCAGCGGCTGCGCGGTCAGCATTAAGCCGCTGATAGTCGCCGCGAACCAATCCAATGGGAGCACTTTAAATGAAAAGTTATTGTTTTGTTTGCGCCATTGGGATTGTATCTGCCAACAAATGGTGGAGCCGAAGGGCATACTGCTGGCACACTGACCGGTAGAGATGAGGTGAGCCGCTCGGAGGAGGAGATAAGGCGCCTGTCCGAGAATTTCCGTCCGGCTTGAACAAAGGAAAACCCGACCAGGCAGATCATACACTCAGGGCATTCAAGGACGGCCATGAAAAATGAAATTACGTCAAAATGATTTGGAGCAGCACTCCAAGCCCCGAAGCAAACAACCAGAGTGCTGGAGCCGGCGTGCCGGCTGGCCGGCGAAGGCGCGCCAGGCTCGCCGCGAAACGGGGGTCCAGTAGCAACCAATCGCGATGGCGGCGTTCGAATGCCAGGAATACAATCGCGGTCACCGCCCCGTAGATAAGATGCCCGACCAACAAGGGAAGCGCCT
>DASTDH010000547.1:0-7427 GCA_035710445.1 Chthoniobacterales bacterium | reverse complement strand
AGCGCCTGCATCGCTGCATCGTTCACGACCTTGACCGGACATTTGAAAGCCGCTTCGAAATCGAAGCCGGCCCACCCTTTGCCAAGGTTCCATGGCTCCGAAACCGGTCTGTTCTGAAGAACCGGACCGGGGTAACCGATGGAAATAGCTTCATACTTCCAATCCGCGACGAGCTTCTTCACACCGGCAACCATTTGCTTTGGCGTCAAAGTTGGACCGGAATCAAACTCGCGATGAACCTTGTGACCGGTGGCAAGGACCTTCACGTGAGTTCCGCCTACATCGATAACGAGCACATTCACTGATTCCTCCATGTATTCAACCGGCTGTCGCAAGGGTTGCGCTCTTGGAAGCGATTACGCCCATGAGTTCGTTCCAAGAGCTGACGAACGATTTGGCCCCGTCGTCCTGGAGCTTTGCGGCCAAGTGGTCGATGTCGATACCCGCCGCGGCAAACTGGTCTAGGACCGCTTCGCAATCGCCGCCATCGGCCGACATAATCTCGCTGAGATCCCCGTGATCGGCGAGGGCTTTCAAAGTTCCCTCGGGCATGGTGTTTACCGTGAAAGGCGCAGCAAGCGCCTTGATATATAACACATCGGATGCCTTTGGATCCTTGGTTCCTGTGCTCGCCCATAACAAGCGTTGCGGACGGGCTCCGGCGTTGTAGATCCGCTCCCAACGAGGTGAGCCGAGCAGCTCGCGGTAGGCCTTGTAAGTGCGCTTTGCTATTGCGATACCGAGTCTGTTATTCAACGCGGCAGGTACCTTGCCGGCAACTGCGGCGTCCCAGCGGCTAACGAAAACCGAGGCTACGGAGCCAATGTCAGGTTTAAGTCCGGCATCGATGCGTCGCTCGATCCCGCGTAAAAAAGCCTCAGCCGCTGCGACGTAATGCTCGCGTGAAAACAGTAACGTGACGTTGATAGGAACACCGGCGAAAATCGACTCTTCGATTGCAGGCAGGCCTTCTTTAGTGCCAGGAATCTTGATTAACAGGTTTGGGCGCCCTGCCCGACCGTGTAAACTCTTAGCCGCGGCGAGTGTGCTGGCGGTGTCGTGGGCAAGCAGAGGTGATACCTCCAATGACACCCATCCGTCAACGCCGTTAGTCCGGTCAAAGATGGGTCGAAACAGATCGGCCGCCCGCGTGAGATCCTCAAGTGCCAACTCGAAGAACAGCCTCTCTCCGGACTTACCCTCATCAAGTTTCTTGCGGATCGCAGCGTCGTACGAGCTGCTGTTTTTAATCGCGTGGTCGAAGATCGTGGGATTTGAAGTGAGCCCCGTCACGGAAAGCTCGTCGATATAGCGCTTAAGTGTGCCGCTATTAATCAGGTCGCGCGTAATGTTGTCGAGCCAGAGACTCTGGCCGAGGTTGTGGAGCAGTTGGGTTGCTTTCATTTTATTATCTCCTGAGAAAATTGACCCGATTGTTGGCCCGCGAGTATTGCGGGAAGATCATAATCGAGCAGGTCGCCGATGCGCTCAACCGTCAGGTCTGCAGACGGGCATTGGGCGATAAGATTTCGGTCGTGGGCATACTGGCCCTGCCGCGGAAATACTGTGGTCACATGCGAGTTCCAAGCCTTCTTGACGGTGGTCAGGATGTGCAGCTTGTCGTCCACCAGGACATAGTGCTCAGCTGGGTAACGCCGCTCGACATCATCCAGCGCCTCTTCTTTGTGAATATAGATGAGCACGTTGCCTTCTACCGCTTCGAAAATGCCCGAGCGTTCGACCTTGCGCGGTTGAAAAACCACGTCGCCATCGGAAAGGATTACTGTCTGTCCCCACGAGCGGAATCGCTCCAGCACGTCGAGCGAGCCGGGATAGAGACGATTGGCGAACGGGTAGTCGACCAAGAACGACGACATCGACAGCAGGTGAATATCTTTAGGATGCTCCACGCGGAAGCGTTGTAGGGCGCCGAGATAATCGCGGTAGCCCAACTCATTGAAGAGCTGTTCGAGAATCGCCCAGTACCGGTCGCGGCAGGCAGGCCCGAACTCACGCTCAAGGTGGCGCTTGAGGTCATCCTGAATGCGATCGTTGTCGAGCAACGTGTTGTCGACGTCGACTAGAAAAACAATTGGGCTCGGGGTCATGATGCGGCCTCCGCCATCTCGGTCACTGGATTTGGAAGCATGCGCAGGCGGTTTGAGCTTCTCGTCAGATCGCGCAACCAGTGAAAATCAGCCGTCGATAACAACTCTTCGGTACAGCGCCAGCTCCAGTTACCTTCCGCACGACCGGGGACGTTCATTCGAGCCTCTGCCCCGAGATTGAGAAGATCTTGTAGAGGAGCGATCGCAAGCGCAGCCGGAGACGACCACGCCAGACGCATCAGGTCCCAAGCAATCTCGCGAGCGTCACGATGCAGTGAGGTCAAGTAACGCCACAAGTTCTGCCGCTGATATGGTGGCAACTCCTCATACCATCCACGGCTGGTAGCATTGTCGTGCGTCCCGGTATATACGACCGTGTTCGAGACGTAGTTGTGCGGGAGGTAGGGGTTATCCGAATTGCCGTCGAAGGCAAATTGCAGGACACGCGTCCCAGGCACCTGAAACTGATCGCAAAGCGCATGAACGTCCGCGGTGATCAACCCCAAATCCTCAGCAATGAACGGTAGTCCGCCTAACTCTTTCTTGACCGCTTTGAAGAAATCGGCTCCTGGACCCGGTACCCACTGGCCAGACTGCGCGGTGGGAGCCCCGGCTGGGACATGCCATGCCGCTGCGAAGGCGCGGAAGTGATCCAGACGAATCACATCCACGTGCGCGAGCAGAGCGCGCAAACGATCGATGCACCAACGATAGCCAGTTTGCCGCAGCCTCTCCCAGTTGTAGACCGGGTTGCCCCAAAGCTGACCCTGCGCGCTGAAATAATCCGGGGGTACGCCCGCCAAAAACTGCGGCCTTCGTTGGTCGTCCAATAGAAATAGGTCCGGGTTTGCCCAAACGTCACTCGAGTCTGGAGAAACAAAGAAGGGCAAGTCGCCTATGAGGCGCACGCCTTTAGCTCTGGCATGTTTCTTAAGCCGCTCCCCCTGGCGAAACAATAGGAATTGAGCAAAACGAACTTGATCGATTTGGTTCGCAAGCTCACGGCGAACCTGTGCCAAGGCTTTCGGCACGCGCTGAATTAACTCCGTGGGCCACTCGAGGTAGTAAGCCCCATTGTAACGGATCTTCAGCGCTCGAAAGAGGGCGTAATCCTCCAACCAGTCCGCCTGCTCGTGGCAGAATTGTTCAAAGGTAATGCTTAACTCGGCGGATCTGGCCTTAGTAAAATTGGTCCAGGCTTTCTCGAGCAACCGGTGTTTAAACTGGATGATCGCGTCATAATCGACGGTGGTTCGAGAGAATGAAACTCCCGCACAGTCACTCGAGCGTAACAAGCCATCCTCGATCAGCCAATCCGGGCTAATGAGAAGGCCATTGCCGGCAAAGGATGACAATGCTTGATAAGGAGAGTTACCATAGCCTGTCGGGCCCAAGGGCAGTGCTTGCCACCAGCTTTGTCTCGCATCGCACAGTTGATCGATCCACGCAATGGCAGCTGGTCCCACGTCGCCAATGCCGTAGGGCGAGGGCAACGACGTAACATGCAAAAGCAAGCCAGAGGCTCGGTAGGACGATGGAAATGGAGGCAGTTTCGCGCTGCTGTCGTTACTCATCAGCGCACCTCCTGCTCCTGAAGAGCTGAAGTAGGCGATCCTAGCGCATCGGTCACAATTTGCTGAGCTTCTTGCACGATTGCGGCCAAATGACTTTGATCCTTAAAGCTCTCTGCATAGATCTTGTAGATGTCCTCGGTGCCAGAAGGGCGGGCCGCGAACCAGCCATGATCGGTCACAACCTTCAGCCCGCCGATCGGAGCGCCGTTGCCTGGGGCGGAGGTCAGTTTGGCTTTGATCGGGTCGCCGGCGAGAGTATCAGTGGCAACGGCCGTGGGCGACAATTTTTGCAGCCTCGCCTTCTGATCTGGCGTCGCTGGCGCATCGATCCGCGTGTAGTATGGCGTGCCGAACTCGGTTGTTAGTTCTTGATATAACTCGCCCAGGTCCTTGCCCGTGCGCGCCGTGATCTCCGCGGCCAATAGGTCCATGATTGGACCGTCTTTGTCGGTTGTCCAAACGGTGCCGTCCTTCCTGAGGAAGCTTGCTCCCGCGCTTTCCTCGCCACCAAAACAGAGCGAGCCATCGAACAACCCTGGCACAAACCACTTGAAGCCCACTGGCACCTCACAGAGCGCGCGCCCCAGCCTGTGTACAACACGATCAATCATACTGCTACTGACCAAGGTCTTACCGACCGCGATGTGAGCCGGCCAGTTAGGTCGATGCTTCAGCAGATAGCGTATAGCCACAGCCAGGTAGTGATTTGGATTCATCAACCCGGAGGAGGGTGTAACGATGCCGTGCCGGTCGGAGTCCGGATCGTTGGCGAAAGCGACGTCATACTGATTCTTGAGGTCCACGAGACGCGCCATCGCATACGGACTCGATGGGTCCATGCGTATTTGGCCGTCATGATCAACAGTCATAAACGAGAAAGTAGGATCGATTGTTGGGTTCGCGACGTGGATGTCCAAGTGATAGACGGAGTTGATTGGCTCCCAATAAGGTTCCGCCGCACCGCCGAGAGGGTCTACCCCGAGCTTCAGGCCAGCGGTGCGTATCACGTCCATATCGATGATGCTTTTCAGATCCTCGACGTAAGGCAGCACGAAATCTTCCTGGTGTGTCGTCTTAGCCTTGATCGCAGCAGCAAATGGCACACGCTTTATGCCCGTTCCGTCGCGTAATAACTCATTAGCGCGGCGCTCAACCCATCGTGTTACGTCGGTGTCGGCTGGTCCGCCATTGGGTGGGTTGTACTTGAAGCCCCCATCCGCTGGCGGGTTATGCGAAGGCGTAATGACAATGCCGTCGGCGAGGTGTTCTTTACGATTTCGGTTATAAACCAGGATGGCTCGCGAGATGACTGGGGTTGGCGTGAATCCGTCGTCTCTCTGGATGATGGTATCCACGTTGTTGGCTGCCAGTACCTCTAGCGCCGTGCGCTGAGCCGGTCCGGACACCGCGTGCGTGTCCTTGCCCATGTAAAGAGGGCCATCGTAGCCCCGGCTACGCCGGTAATCACAAATAGCCTGAGTAATGGCCAGAATGTGTGCTTCGGTAAATGATCGATGCAGTGGCGAGCCTCGATGTCCGCTAGTGCCGAAGCTTACCATCTCGTTCGGGTTGCCCAAGTCGGGGCGGCGCTCATAATATTCGTGTTCAAGTTGACTGGGATCCACCAGTAGCTCTTTTGGAGCCGGCTTGCCTGCAAGTGGGGAAATTGGCATGTGTCTCAATCCTCCCTCTAATCAGTAGCCACTAGGAGACGGGGCATGCTTTTGCATTCCAGATGTCGGCTGCATATTCGGCAATCGTTCGGTCGCTGGAGAATTTCCCGGAACCAGCCACGTTTAAGATCGCTTTGCGAGACCATCGGGCCGGATCGGCATACAGGTCGCATAGCCGCTGGTCTGCCTCTAAATAGGACTTGAGATCCGCCAGATGCATGTAGTAATCGCCGTGGGTTAGAAGCGCGTCCCGCAGTGGAGCGAAGACGCCCGGCTCATGGCGGTTGAAATAATCCGAGAAGATCAGATCCAGTGCGGCTCGCGTCTCCGGGTCGTTGTCATAATGCCACTGGGGCTTGTACCAGCTACGGTTGTCCACTACCTGTTTAGCCGTAAGGCCGAACAGAAAGAAATTTTCTTCTCCCGCTTCTTCTGCCATCTCAATGGTTGCACCATCACGTGTGCCGAGGGTCAACGCCCCATTCATCATAAACTTCATGTTACTGGTGCCACTGGCTTCGTAACCGGCGGTGGAAATCTGATTGGAGACATCAGCTGCTGGAATTAGCCGCTCTGCCATTGAAGCAGAGTAGTCGGGCAGGAACAGAACTTTAAGCCGTCCGCGAGTTACTGGGTCGTTGTCGATGGTCCGGGCGAGATTGTTAATGAACTTGATAATTACCTTTGCCAATTGGTAGGCGGGCGCGGCCTTGCCGGCAAAGAAGAAGGTTCGCGGCGTTGTCTCGAAATTCGGGTTCTGGCGCAGCCGATTATAAAGAACAACAATCCGAACCGCGTTGAGTAATTGGCGCTTATATTCATGTATACGCTTGATCTGGCAGTCAAAGATACTGTCGGCGTCTACCGTTTGACCTGTGGTCCGATTGAGCCAATCGATGAACCGCAGCTTAGCTTCCCGTTTAGCCTTCAGGAAAGCGTGATGTAACCCCTGGTCATCGGCCAATGGTTTGAGCTTCTTCAATTGGCTCAGGTCCGTCACCCAGTCATTGCCGATGGCGTCGGTAATTGTTTGCGATAGCGCAGGATTTGACATCAGCAGCCAGCGGCGGGGCGTGACCCCATTAGTTTTGTTACTGAAACGCTGAGGAAACAATTCGGCCAGGTCCTTAACTGTCATTGTGCGCAGCAATTGAGAATGGATAGCCGCTACGCCGTTGGTGCTATGTGAGCCGACGATGGCAAGGTTGGCCATGCGAATCTTGCGCTCGGCACCTTCTTCTACAAGGCTTACGCGCTGAACACGTCCCTCATCCTTGGGAAAGCGTCTTCGGACGTCGTCAATCAAGCGTCGATTTATTTCGTAAATAATCTCCAAATGGCGAGGCAGCATCCGCTCAAACCAGATGACTGGCCATTTCTCGAGAGCTTCCGGTAGTAGCGTGTGATTAGTATAGCCCAAAGTCTTTTGGGTAAGGTCCCAAGCTTCGTCCCAACCCAGATGTGCTTCATCAAGCAAAATCCGCATCAACTCCGGCACCGCCATCGTCGGGTGCGTATCGTTGAGCTGAATAGCGACTTTGTCGGGTAGTGTGCGCCAGTCCTTGTTACTCTTACGGAAGCGGCGGACAAGGTCCGCCAGTGAACTGGCAACGAGAAAATATTCCTGCACAAAGCGCAGTCCTTGTCCCTTGGCCGTGTGGTCGTCGGGGTACAGCACCCGAGTCAGCGATTCAGCCTGGAGTGTTTCGGCCAACGCTCCGACGAAATCTCCGCTGCTGAATTCTTGAAAGTCAAAATAATCGGATGCCGCTGCTTCCCAGAGCCGAAGGGTATTGATAGTCTTACCACCATAACCCACCACCGGACGATCGAACGGGACACCGATCAGACTGGATGTCTGGCCGAGGACAGCGCGTAAACTTCCGCCACTTAGCTTGAACGAGCAGTTGAGTGGCACCTCTACTGTCTCGTTTTGACGACGGACCTCCCAAGGGTCAGGGCGACGCAGCCAGTTGTCTGGAACTTCATGTTGCCAGCCGTCCTGGATGGTTTGCTTGAACATACCGTATTGATAGCGGAGGCCATAACCGATGGCCGGAATTTCCATCGTA
>DASTDH010000546.1:0-6769 GCA_035710445.1 Chthoniobacterales bacterium | reverse complement strand
TGCTGCGTTTTTGGGTTGATCATGCGATCTTCTTCCGCAATCAGGAACCAGGAGGGTTTAGATCTCCACGCAGGTTTAGGTGCCGGCTCCTGAATGCATTGGACCGCGATCGGTCGCTGAACGGAGGCGGTAACCGCCTTGACATCGTCCGAAGCATTTTGGGCGAAGGCGTTCCGAAAACCTTCTTGCGGCATCCAGATCAAACCGCAAGCGTCGGGCTGCAGATGAGGCGCCTGCGGATGAGGCTCTTCACGGTAGAATACCTGAGCTACTGTCTCACCCTCGTCGGGAGCGAGAGCAGCAATATCCACGAGCGATTTCACCTTCTCGTCTGTTGCTGCTGCGATCACGGCACCAGCGTACGCGTGCCCGGCAAGCAGAACCGGGCCGTCGGTTCTCCCCAGAACGCGGTTGAGTGCAGCGGCGTCATCTGACAGAGACGTAAGGGGAATCGGCGCACAGATCACTTTGAGGCCCTGATGGAGCAGAGGGAGAATGACCCGATTCCAGCTGCTGCCATCAGCCCATGCACCATGAACTAGAACCACCGTGGCGTTCTCAGAAAACAAATCCATATTCAGTTATCTTTTCGGTAGTTGAGGCGTCAAGCCTCTGCTCCGTTACTCGTCGCCATTATTCAGTTAAGAAATGCCTTGATTCGTTCGGCGATGAAGTCCCCCTCTTCTTCCAGTGCAAAGTGCCCCGTATCGAGCAGGTTAAGCTCAGCTTTGGGCAGATCGCGCTGGTAAGCTTTTGCTCCCTCTACGGTGAAGAACGGATCATTCTTTCCCCACAGGATCAGGGTGGGAGGCTGGCTGGCGCGGAAGTACTCGTGCCATCCGTCGTAGAGCGGGAGGTTGGAGGCATAATCGTAGAGCAAATCGAGTTGGATCGCGTCATTTCCAGGACGATCGAGGAAGATCTGGTCAAACGTCCAATTGTCCGGACTAATCTGTTTCGGGTTCTTCGCTCCGTGTGTGTACTGAAAAGCAGTTGTCTCCAACGCGAGCAGGGCACGTACGGGTTTCTCTGTTTCCGCATTGCGGTTAGCCCAGAAAGGCTTCATCGGATCGAAGGCGCCGCCGATGCCTTCCACGTACGCATTGCCGTTCTGGACGATAATGGCGTCAATCGCTTGCGGATACTTCGACGCGATCCGGTATCCCACTGGTGCACCGTAATCCTGCACGTAAATGCTGAACTTTTTCAGACCAAGGACGCCGAGGAGTAGTCTCTCCACGTGCGTCGCCAGGTTATCGAAGGTGTAGGTAAAGTCGGCGACACTCGGCGCATCGCTGTATCCGAACCCAATATAGTCGGGTGCAATCACGTGAAGGTTCTTTGCAAGCTGCGGAATCAGGTTGCGGTACATGTGAGAAGAGCTCGGGAAACCGTGAAGGAGCACGATAGAGCGAGAATTCTTGTCTCCGGCTTCCCGATAGAACATCTTATTGCCATCGACGTCGGTGTAATTGTAGGTAGTCATGTTAGGTTGCTTTCAGTGTGCAGGTTGAAAAACGATCTCGGTCGCGACTGGATTTTAGAATAACCAAGGGAAGTGGTAGGAAATGGTTGTTTCGGCACGATGAAAAAAACTCTGGACTCTGATGTTCGGAGTTATGTAGTTAGGCTCCGAGCCCGAGTGAACTTCTCGGCGTGGGACAGGCCATCCTCGAGCGCCGCAGGCAAGTCGACTAATGATCTCACAGTAACGTTTGGTTCTATGTTCCATGGATCATAAATCTTTTCGTCTGACCGCTGAACCCAAGCCGACGAGAGCCCGGCAGAGCGTGCTCCGATGATATCCCATGGATTGCTTGACACTAACCAAAATGGCGAGGACCAAGCTCTCGTCGCGCGCCTGGCATAACTGTATACGGCAGGGTCTGGCTTAAAACTTCGGACATCATCCGCTGTGACGATACCTTCGAAATAGTCAAGGATGTTCGCATTCGATAGGACCGCGTCGACCTCGCTTCTCTTACCATTGGAGAAGGCGAACAGACGGAACCCGCCGCGTAGTGAGTGCAGCGCCGGTGTGACGTCGTTGAATCGGGGCAGATGTCGATATAGGAGCAGTAATTCGCTTTGTCGTTGCGGGGAGATCGCAATCTTGAAGCGTTGACATGTGAAGTTTAGAGCCTCACTCGTGCAGATCGAAAAGTCGGCGTAGTTGTGCATCAAACCGCGCCGAAAACTGTATTCGAGTTGTTTCTCTCTCCAGCAATCTGCAAACTCAGTCGCTTTGGCGCCTACATCGTGAGCGAGGTGTTTCGCCATACCAGAAGGGTCGACCAGGGTGCCATATACATCGAAAGCCAAGGTGATCTTCATATCTTTCAACCGCTGATCGTCGACGGAGTTCATTGACTCAGTCCGACCAAGCACTGGTTCATAGTAACTAGATAAAGACATTTGGAACGGTTATTACTGCGTGTCAATCGTGAATCACGATTGGAATTAGCGTAGGCGAGCGATGAGCAGGCCTTGGTTGCGTGACAGAACACATCGACGCGGGTGCAGCCGGGCAGTGCGCGGAAACTGCGAGAAACCGGCCGCTGATCGCAAGCGATCAAAACAGCCGTCCCGAAATCCCCTTAAACATGCTACTCATCGCAAACGCTCCCAGGAAACCCGGAGCCGACGCGGGTGAAGCAAGCGGCCTTCAATGGCTCTCAGATGCGAACCACCATTTTGCCATTGGCTTGGTTCGATTCCATTGCCTCGTGTGCCTCGCGAATATCGTCGAATTGAAAGACTCGAGCCGGTTTCGCCTTATAAACTCCAGTGGCCGCTTTATCCACGATAGCTTGCAGCGGAACGTCCGAGACTGGAAAGTCTGGGGTGCCGAATACAAAGCTGCCAAAAAACGTGAAATGAACTCCGCTCGGCATCTGAAGCAAAGGGTTGAAGTTATTTACGGGATCGAGGCCGCCGAGCCATCCCGCCAGGCACATACGTCCGCCCCGCCGGAGCATTCGAAGAGAATCCATGAATGTGGTGTTCCCGACAAGATCGAGTACCGCGTCGATCCGTTTCCGTTCAGGGATTAGATCCGAAAGGTTCGGCGTCTCAATCTCCACTCGATGGGCTCCAAGTTCTTGCAATGTCTCAAATCGTCCCTTCTTGCGAGTGGTAGCAATAATGTGAGCGCCGACGTCGGCTGCAATATTAAGGGCCGCGCGACCCAAAGCTGATGTTGCGCCCCGGATGACCAGAGTTTGGCCCTTGGCAATTTCCAGGTTGCGAAGCAGGCACGTCCAAGCAGTAGCGTATGATTCGGGAATTACCGCAAAGTCTTCCCAGGAGAGATCAGTTTTGATGGGTACGACATTGGTAGCGGGAGGACATGTGTATTCAGCGTAGCTGCCGTTGATGGTACGCCCAAGGCCGCCCATGAACGCAGCCACTTTGGTTCCCACCGCGAACTCCCCACCCGGGCAAGCTTTTACAACCCCAACGCACTCGATACCACTAACCGCTGCTGCTTCGGCCCATTCTCCTTTGCGCATGTGGGTTTCAGCGTGATTAATGCCAAATGCTTTCACTTCGATAAGAACGGATCCCGGCTGCGGGACTGGATCAGGCAGATTCTCGATCGCCAGGCTATCAAGTCCACCGAACTGTTTAAGGATGATTGCTCGCATACGAATATTCCAATTTTAGTTTTGAGTTAGCTTCACTAGTGACACGATGGGATAACCTGCCATCGCATTACTGTACGGTTATTGTCTATCCGATTATCATTGAGGAGAACGCTTATCAAGTGACCAACAAACCAAACAAACAGGTCCTAAGATAACGATAGTTTCTGTTCTGACGCCTCGAGATTGAACAGGTTACGTGCCAACTTCTTATATTCACTGCTTGTGCCCGACCATCAGGGGTTTGTGTATAGAGGAGGGTCGATCAGATATCTGTACAAAATTTTGAGCTTACCGATTTTCGTTCTGCCGACTCCGCTGTCTACGGTCGAAATGGGAGCCTTTTATTATCACTGATTGTGCCAGCCAATCAGACACTTATGCAGGCGATCTCGTCGATCGGATCAGCGGTACAAGATTTTGGACTTAAGGTTTTTTGGTTCGGCGGAACTATAGGTTGCTGTCTTTTTGATTGGGGTTAATCCCGCATTTTCAAGCCGGTCGCTTCAAACCCATCTTTTCTATCCTGGCGATCAAAGTGGTAGGTTTGACGCCCAAAAGCTCGGCGGCTCCATTAACACCTTTGATTTTCCAGGCGGCCTTTTGCAGAACAGCAAAAAGGTTCTCGCGCTCGCGTCGTCGGATTTCGGCTTCAGTCAGGTATTCCGATTCGGCCTGGTCAGCATGGTGTGACCCAAAAGAAGTCAGATCGACTCCACTGAGCGGCAAGTCGAAGTCCAGGGCGCCGCCCTGAGCGAAGACGACGGCGCGTTCGATGAGGTTGCGCAGCTCTCGGATGTTACCAGGCCAGTCGTAACCTTGGAGAGTTTCTATGCCCGCTCGTGTTAGTCTCGGTTTCGGATATCCCAGTTCTTTCACCAACAATTCGGTGAAATGCGTTGCCAAAAGAGGGATGTCTTCTTTGCGTTCCCTTAGCGGGGCAACTTTCAACGGGAAAACATTGAGACGGTAATAAAGGTCTTCGCGAAAACGGCCGGCGGCTACCTCTTTCTTCAGATCCCGACTAGTGGCTGCCACGATTCGGACATCCGCACGCCGGGTTTGCTCTTCTCCAACACGCTCGTAAGATTTCTCCTGCAGAACGCGCAACAGTTTGCTCTGCAATTCCAGAGGGATTTCCCCGACCTCGTCCAGGAACAAGGTTCCACCCGCAGCCGCCTCGAAGCGCCCAGCCCGGTCTTTGATCGCGCCAGTGAAAGCGCCCTTGGCGTGGCCAAAAAATTCGCTTTCAAACAATTCCTTCGGGATTGAAGTGCAATTAACCCGGACCAAAGGTTTGTTTCTCCGCCGGCTGCGCTGGTGAACGGCACAAGCGATGAGCTCTTTTCCGGTTCCGGTTTCACCCAAAATCAGGACGGTCGAATCAGTGGAGGCAACTATTTCGACCTGCTGCAGCACGTGACGCAACGCCGTACTCTTCCCCACGATCTCCGAGAAGCTGATTTCCCTGCGCGGTTCGCCTTCAGAGTACGGCTGCCTTCCAGCCGGCTTATTGTTAAATTGCTCGGTCTGGCGTCCGCGATTAATCGCCTGGTCCACTGCGCTGAGCAAATCTTCATCGCAGAAAGGTTTCGTGAGAAACTCGATCGCGCCCGCTTTCATGGCTCGGACACTCATCGGGATGTCGCCGTGGCCGGTGATGAAAATAATGGGAATCTGAGCATCGCCGCTGGCCAGTTCGTGTTGCAGATCAAGACCACTTATTCCCGGTAGTTGTACGTCGAGCACCAGGCAGCTGAGAGCTTCTCGGGGCCAGTTGGTCAAAAACTCTTGGGCCGAGGCAAATGTCCGTACCATCAGCCCGGCGGAACGGAGCAGATTACTCAGGCTTTCCCGAATCGACAATTCGTCGTCGATTACACCGACAACTGGGCTATTTTCATTCATGGTTTACCTCCTGGCGCGCCCCGACCTTATCGCGTCAGCAAGCCGAAGTTTTGTCTCACGAATCCGTCAGAGTCGCATTGATCGCATTGAGCAGTTCTTCTTCGTGGAAAGGCTTGTACAAAAACGCCACCGCTCCAGCTTCCAGGGCTTGGGTTCGCCAATCGTCATTTTGGTGCGCGGTGATAAAGATGATCGGCATCTGCGAGCCAGCCAAAACCATCTCACGCTGGAGCTCGAGTCCGCTCATGCCATACATCCGCACATCGAGGATCAGGCAGCTCGTCTCATGCACTTGATTGGACCTCAAGAACGCTTCCGCCGAGGAAAAACCTAGCACCCGTAACCCGACCGATCGGATCAGATTCTCGAGCGAAGCCCGGAGCGCATCGTCATCGTCAATAACCGAAATGAGCGGAGTTTTTGGCATCTATAGTCTCTTGCTCCTTTCAATGCATGTTCCGCGAGGACGGTTGGGGACCACATTGACCGACCACCGTGGCCGGTTCTAGCTTGGACCTGATGGTCAGGTGCAGCGACAGGCTAAGCTCGGCGGGCGAGACCTTCTAGTCTACTTTGGTACAGGCAGCTACGACTTTGGGACAGCAATTCCCAGCCTATCAGCCATCCTGACCAACTCGGGTAGAGAACCCGCTCTCATCTTCTCCATCACCTGATGGCGATGAATTTTGACTGTGGTCTCGCTGGTGCCCAGTTCCGCCCCTATCTGCTTGTTGAGTAACCCGGCAACTACTCTCGTCATCACTGTCCGCTCTCGCGGGGTGAGGGAGGCAAACCGGCGACGGAGTTCTTCAACTGCTGCCAGCTGCGCGCGCGCTTTGCGATCCCGTTCCAGCCCCTGTTGAATGGCATCCAGCAGATCCTGGTCGCGGAAAGGCTTGGTTAAAAACTCCACGGCCCCCGCTTTCATGGCACGGACGCTCATCGGGATATCGCCATGGCCAGTGATGAAGATAATGGGAACTTCCATCCCGGCATCACTGGTTCGCCTTTGCAGATCAAGCCCACTCAATCCCGGCAGCCGTACATCGAGCACCAGGCAGCTGGGCACATCTGGGCGCTTGCTCCGCAAAAACTCCTGAGCCGAGGTGAAGAGCTCTACCCGCAGCCCAACGGAGCGAATGAGGTTCTTGAGTGACTCACGCATGGACGCATCATCATCGACAACGAACACCACGGCGTCTGTTTCTGTCATGACA
>DASTDH010000545.1:0-7033 GCA_035710445.1 Chthoniobacterales bacterium | reverse complement strand
TCCTCTTCTGTCGGATGCGGAGACCATTCAATTCCCAGATGTCGGAGGTATTCGAGACCGACGCCGACTGCGCGGTCGCTCTGATCGAGGGTAGTGTATAGATCCACGCGCAGACACGCGACGCTCGCTAGCTCGACCGTATTTGCCGCGCGGGCTGAAAGCGCCGCCAAGCGCTGCTCCGCGGCCGCCAACTCGCCGGTCAGGAACTCGCATTCGGACCGATTTATCTCAAGAGAAAAGGCAAGTTCATGCCGGCGCGTCCAGCCATCCTCCGCCAGCAGCACCGCGCCAGCAGTGAGATAGGTAAGCGCCGCGGCGTAGGCGGTGGACGCCTTGGCGCGCCTGCCCGCGAGCAGGTTGAGCTCCGCCACTTGCTCGCGTTCGTCTCGTGCGGTGATCAGCGCGGCGCCGCGGTTGAGCTGATTGACGATCTCGAAGATCGCCTCCTCCCGTTTCTCCGGCGGCGTGTGCGCCGCGAGCAGCCTGCCGATCCCGAGGTGGGCCGCGGCGCGCGAGTCGGGCGGGATCAGTGAATAGGCGGCTTCCTGCACGCGGTCATGGAGGAACCTATACGCACTTTCCGAGCGGAACACGAGCCCCGTTCGGACCGCTTCCCAAAGGTCGCTGTGCATGTCCTCCCTCGAATCCTCGTAAACCATGGCCAGCAGGGCGAACTCTGCGCTGTCGCCCATGCAGGCAAGCTGCTGTAACGCCCTCTGGGTTTCAACGGGCAGTCGGTTCAACTTCCCAACCATGAGGTCCACCACATTATCGGTGTAACCTTTGGCGTGAATGCGATCGAGATTCCAGGACCATCGCGCGTCGCCATGATCGAAGGTCAACAAACCCTCTTCGGCGAGCGCAGAGAGGAACTGAATGGCGAAAAACGGATTGCCGGCCGTCTTCTCGTGGACCAGTTGCGCTAAGGACCGTGCGCGCTCCGGTTCGCAGTGAAGAGAATCCCCAATCAACCGTCCCAAGTCTTCACGGGCGAGGGGCGCAAGGATGATCTCGTGCACGATCGCTCCCGCTTTGCGGATCGCTTCGAGCTTGCGCATTAGCGGATGGGCGGAATTAACTTCGTTGTCCCGATAGGCACCGATCAACATCAGGTGCTGCACATCCGGCTGGGTCAGCAGATCCTCGAGCAGATCGAGCGTTGCCGGGTCGAGCCATTGCAAATCGTCGAGGAACAAGGCAAGCGGATGTTCCGGGCGTGCGAATACGGCGATGAATCGCCGGAACACAAGCTGAAAACGACTTTGTGCCTGCTGCGGCGGAAGCTCCGGAACCGGCGGCTGTTCACCGATGATGAGCTTCAGTTCGGGGACGAGGTTGACCATGAGCCGTCCATTCGGGCCTAGCGCCTCCAGCAGGGCATGGCGCCAGCTCGCCAACTCGGCCTCGCTCTTGCCGAGAAGAGGTCGCGCAAGGCTCTGAAAAGCCTGCACCAGCGTCGAATAGGGGATTTCGCGTTTGTACTGGTCGAACTTGCCTGATGCCAAGAGCCCGCGCGGTGGAACAAGCACTCTATGCAGTTCATTGACGACCGAGGATTTGCCAATACCGGAATATCCAGAAACCAGCACCAACTCCGGCGCGCCGCTCTTGACGATGCGATTAATGGAGGCGAGCAAGGTATCGATCTCTCGCGCCCTTCCGTACAGCTTCTCGGGGATCAGCAGCCGGTCGGGCGCGTCGTGTTCGCCAAGCGCAAATGGGTCGATGCGCCCCTGACGCTCCCATTCGGCAAGACAGTGCCGAAGATCACTCTCAAGGCCGGCTGCGGTCTGGTACCGCTCCTCGGCCGTCTTGGCCAGCAGCTTCATGATGATTTGGGAGACCGGGGCCGGGACATTGTCCAACCGCTCGCTGGGTGCCACCGGCTTTCTCGCGATATGGCAGTGCACCCATTCTATGGGATCAAACGCGGTAAACGGCAGTGAGCCCGTGAGCATCTGGTAGAGCGTGACACCGAGCGAGTAGAGGTCGGTGCGGGAATCGATGGAGCGGTTCATCCGTCCTGTCTGTTCGGGCGCCATGTAGGCGAGCGTCCCTGCAATCGACTCGGGCGGATCTGGCGCCTGGCGCTCGCGTGGAAGCCGCGAAGCGATACCAAAGCCCGTCAGCCAGCACCGGCCAGTGTCGGAGTTGACCAGAACATTGGCCGGCTTGATGTCCTTGTGGATGACGCCCCGCTGATGCAAGCGACCAATCGCAGTCGAAAGGCTAATGGCCACACGCAACAAAAACGCTACGTTCAATGGTTGACCGAGCAATCGATCGAGGGGCACACCGCCGGGATCATCTAATACGAGTATCGCACGGTCCCAGTGGCGAGCCATTGCAATCGGTCGGGCAGCCCACCTGGGGTCCAACTCTTCTCTCAGAGAACATGCGTGCTCCAGCCATTTCAAAATTTCCGGTGCGGGATACTCCGCCACCGATGAAAGCACAAGAACCCGAGATCCATCGACCTTACTCCGCCCGCGATAAAGGACGAACTCTTCATCCTTCCGCAGCGCCTCGAGGACATATCGCGATAGGTCAATCACAGGCGGGGTTCCAGGCCCTCAATTTACACCATTCTTTTCCTTATCAGCCAGCAAAAGGCGGAATGAGGCTCTTAAGTGACTCGAGGGTGGGGACCTTGGTCATCGTGGGTCCATTCCACTTCAGCCGCGGCTTTATGCTCTGGAACGATCGATTTAATCTGGATGTCGCTTCGCTATGGCGGTGCGAGTACTATTTGAGTTAAGACGTGGCCCTAATCCGTAGCGACCGGGGGCGCGCCCCCCTGAATGAACCTTCGTTTCCTTTTCAGGGCAGAAGGAAGTAGTTGAGCAACAGTTTCAGGGAGCGGTCGCTAGCTTGTGATCGGGCGCGGCACACCCTATTAGCTGGCCGCGGTCATTTGGCTGCTTGCAATGGAACCCTCTCTTACCAACGAGGTCTCTCTTAGCGTGCTCGACTATTGGACAAGCCTAATTTGAAGCCTCTGACGCCTTCAAGCCCTCTTATGATACGCCCCGTGTTTGCAAGGCGCCCATAATGACAGCAGCCAAGATGACAATCCCACTAACTACACCTTGACTGAAGGGTGATACACCCATTAACACCATTCCATCCTGCAACGTGCCCATGAAAAGCGCGCCTAACAACGTGCCCAGGATATTGCCGCTTCCACCAAAAAGACTCGTTCCACCGATAATAACTGCGGCGATCACATCGAGCTCCCAACCTTGGGCTACGGCGGCCTGACCCGCCTCAAGCCGGGCGGCGAGAATCAAACCAGCGAACGCAGCAAGCACAGAGCTGATAACAAACACGCCGATCTTTATCTGTGGAACGAAGATCCCAGAAAGTCGCGCCGCCTCCTCGTTACCGCCAACAGCGTACACGCCACGGCCCCACGGGGTATTTGCCATGACTATGAACCCAATGAAGTAGATAAGGCCCATAAGGATGACCGGGACAGGAATGGGACCGATCGCTCCGTTTCCCAACAATTCGAACCCGGACGGCAAAGGCGATATCGGGAATCCTCCAGTCACTAGAAACCCCGCACTTCGAAGAGCAGTTAGCAGCGCGAGAGAGGAGATAAAGCTCGGAATGCGAAGCGTAACGCGCAGTAATCCGATGACAAGGCCGGATAAACTCGCAACGGCGAGCGTAAGGATTACCGCGAATGGCAACGGAATCTTCCATTGCGCGGTCATCATCGCCAACAAGACCCCAGAGAAAGCCGCCATCGAACCAACACTTAAATCGATTTCGGCAGCTATGATCACCATGGTCATACCCACGCCGATGATCGCGATCATGGACATTTGACGCAAGATATTGACCAAGTTCCGCTCGGTTAAAAAATTTGGAGCGGCAAGGCTCAGATACACACACATCACGACGTAAGCGAGTAACAAATAGAACATGCTACGCGTCACTGAACTCATCGCGATGCGCTTCTTGGCGTCTTCCACCGGAGGGCTAACAACAGTTTCCATACCTCAGATCCCTGCTGCCGATAACATGATTTCTTGCATAGACGCCTTATGACTCTCCATCTCACCGACTATGCGGCCGCGGGACATGGTCAGGATCCGGTGTGAAATCGCAACCACTTCTTCCAATTCCGATGAGATGAAGATGATCCCAACACCTTCAGTTGCTAAGCGGTCGAGTATCGTTAAGATCTGGGCCTTGGCATGAACATCAATACCTCGTGTTGGCTCATCTAAAATCAGAGCGCGGGGTCTCCGAGCAAGCCACTTTGCGATCACCACTTTTTGTTGATTTCCGCCAGAAAGTGTGCGGACCACCGCGTTCCGACTTGAGGTTATAATCTGCAGTTCTTTAATTAGTCGGTCGACAAGCGTCGCTTCGGCCCGATTTTTTAGCAGTCCCAGTCGAGTTAAGCGACTGAGCACCGTTAAGACAATGTTCTCGCGAACCGTCGAACCGAGTACCAGACCCTGCGACTTACGATCCTCCGGTGTGAGACCAATACCTAGGCGCCGCATCCGAGAAGGAGTAGGTTTACGAACATTGATGCCAGCTATATAGATTTCGCCGGAATCAATTCGGTCACGCCCAAAGATCGCCCTGACAAGTTCTGTACGTCCGGCTCCAACCAATCCAGCTAGTCCGAGAATTTCGCCTTCATGGAGCTCGAAAGACACGTCATTCAGAACTCCCCGGCGGCAAAGATGCCGTACCGACAGCGCAACGCGATCTCGGGCCCGCCGTGGTGGGCGAACGTCCGTTTGTGTAAGTTCCTTCCCTAGCATCAACCGCACAATCCCGGCCCGATCCATTTTTCCTCTCTCGGATGTTCCGACGGTGCGCCCGTCTCGAAGAACGGTAATTTTGTCAGCAACCTGCTCGACCTCCGCGAGCCTATGCGAGATGAAAATAATGGTTACGCCACTATTCGCTAAGGCTCTTACGATCTTCAATAACCGGTCTCCGTCCTGGTTGGAGAGCGACGATGTTGGTTCGTCCATCACCAAGATCCGCGGTCCGTGCGAGAGCGCTTTAGCGATCTCTACGTGCTGCTGTTGTGCGACGCTCAAATTTCCCACTCGACCTCGTGGATCTATTTCAGTGGTTAGCCTTCGAAGGACATTTCCTGCTTCTCGTTGCAGATCGTTCCACTGGATGTTCCAGCAGCCACCATCGACCCGCCACCTGCCGAGGAAAATGTTTTCGGCAACACTAAGCGTTGGCACGAGACTAAGCTCCTGATGGACAATGGCAATGCCTTGAGCGATTGCATCCTGCGGCGTGGCTAGTTTAACTTCCTGTCCAGCGATTAGGATCCGACCCTCGTCCGGTTGATACACGCCCCCCAGAATCCTAATTAGCGTACTTTTCCCCGCCCCGTTCTTACCGATTAAGGCGTGAATCTCGCCGCTCTCAACGCGCAAACTCACATGTTCAAGTGCGCGGACACCGGGGAAGGTTTTGGTGATTCCCTCCATGGTGAGGAGCGGAGGTGCCTTCATAAATGTTTTGGCCTTAGTAGTGATCCACGACCTACAATATCCGCCTACTAGCTCAATGAGCTAAAGCCTCATACTTTGCCACATAATCTTTGACGTCATCGGCCTTGTCTGCCGTGAACAGCTGTAGAGGAACGAGCATTTTCGCCGGCGTCTGTTCGCCTTTGACCTTTGCGATCGCAAACTCTGCGGACTTGTAACCGATATTGTAAGGATCCTGTGTCGATACTGCGATAACGCCGCTCTTGGGGTCCAGGAGCGCACGAGCTACTTGCAGGCTCATGTCCGTACCACAGATTTTCACTTTTCCCTCTCGCGAACGTGCGGCGGTAATTGCGCCGACCAGCCCTCCCTCGTTGGCAGCCCAAATCAGCTGGGTCTCTGGATGACCCTCGAGAATCGTTTCTACTTTATTAGCTGCCGGATCAGGAAACTCGCCTTCCTGCTCGGCAACTATCGAGACACCCGGGACCTGTGTGACTTCTTTAACAAAACCTTCCCGTCGTTGTCGGCCAGCCTCGTACTTGGGAATTGTTATAAGGGCGATCTTGGCATTGCCACCCATCTTGTCTTTAATGTAGTCAGCTATATACCTGCCCATCTGCGCGCCAAGTTCGGTATTATCCACGCCAACGAACGTCGTCATAATGGGAGAATCGATTGTCGTATTGTAGTCCACCAACTTCACTCCGTTGAGGACCGCACGCTTGAGCGCTGGCACAGAGCTTGTCGGATTCAATGCACTGATAATAATAGCGTCGACACCCCGAGCAACGAAGTTGTCGACAATTTGGGCCTCCATATCAACCTGGGCACGCGCATTGCCAACCAAGACTTTCGCACCAGCTTTATCGGCAGCGGCCCTAATTCCGAGTTCGATAGTGCGGAACCATTCCGTTTCTGCAGTCATCTGCACTGCACCTAGGGTGATATCCTTAGCGCACGCTGGCCACATTGGCGTCAGGACCCACGCAGTAAGAGTTAGTAACGGCAAGGCCGCAGCGCCAGCACTTGGAAAAAATCGTAGGAGGCTGCGCAACGTCCCGGCGATCCGAACACCAGCATTCGAAATGTCCCGGAGCGCCGGTATAGGAAACAATACGGGATCTTTTGTAGTTATCATCTTCTTGGGGGAAATTTAGTGACTTTACGGTCGGCTCGCTAGCCTCATCATTGTTCCGCAACGCCTCGAAGTAGTGTCTTGATAGATCAATTCACATTGCAACATTTGCCACCAGAGAAGCCAATTGCACCGAGCGGGTCGATTCTCTTGGTGCGTGATTTTTGCGGGCTAGCTCATTGCGTTGAGTTGGCACGCACACAACAATGCTGGTCCCCCGGGCCGGGCGCGGTACCAATGTCTAATGTTCCCTTTAGTTTTTCACTCTTATTCTAGTGTACTGTTACATTGATTTCTAATAGGCGATTGCGATAGAAAGAGAGGGTGTCTGAACGTATCGTGATTTCGCCGCCGGAAAGAAAAATACTGGAGAGTCGAGCCCGAGCTCGGAGCGGGAGCGTGGCTGAGTCGA
>DASTDH010000544.1:0-9550 GCA_035710445.1 Chthoniobacterales bacterium | reverse complement strand
ACGCCGATTCCCTCCCGAAGCCAGAAGATCCGAGCAACATGCCGTACGAACGATTTGTTTCCGTCTACCAATCCGGCCCTCTAGGCTACCTGATCAGTACCCGCAAAGCCTTGCGCATTCTGTTGGCTCACAAAATCAGAGACCCCAGGTTCCAGCGCCTCCTAGCTCAATGGATGGGCTGTCTCCTCGCGCTTATTAGCTTCGTTGCCTGTGCATTTTTCCTGGTCCCAGCATTCTGGGCCGTCAGTGCATTCGCTCCCAGTATCTGTCTTTTTGCCTTGTTTATTTCGTTTGAGGCAGGCGATCTTTTCCTTCAGCTGGCGCTCGAAGACGAGCGGTTCTTCGAGATGGCGACCCAAAGCAATGCTCTGCTGGTATTTGAAGATGACGATCAGTCCTTGCCGCAGCCGGGCCGCTAATTAGGGTAGACGCTCAACCTGTCAGCTCAAAGTCGCTGGCCCCGATAGGTACGCAAATCCCCGCGGGCCTTCGCCTTGGCCGCCTCTTCTTGTCGATTCTTCGGCGGCGCATTGGTTTCGAGCGAACGCAAAAGACGAGTCGAAATCCCGGCGATTTCATCTACCGCAGCCAGGAACGTGGCTTCGTTTATCTTCGACGGTTTGTGAAAGCCGCTGATTTTGCGCACGAACTGGAGCGAGGCACCTCGAATCTCGTCGGTCGTAACTGGCGGATCGAAGTTGAACAGGGTTTTGATATTCCGGCACATTGGTCTGAATCTCTCAGGTAAAACGCCCGAGAAATCTCACCCAAAGACGCCAAGGCGCAAAGACAGGATTAAATTATCTCACACCAAGACGCAAAGGTTAGCGATAGGGTACGCCAAGCGCGCCAAACACGCCGAGAGCGGTGATGGGTGATTAGTGGATTAGTGAGGCCCGAAGCGCAGATGAGATTTTAGCCTGGGGTGAGCGAGGCGAACCCCAGGGACCGGTCCCCAAAGCGTCTAGCGTTGTAAGCGCGGAGGATCTTGTCACGTTCGTTTCCGAGAGTGATATCGATGAATTGGCGACATATCGAACGGCTTTGCAGGCTATGTTTGGATTGGCGAATCTACTAATCTGTCGCGCCTTCAGCGCTCGATCTCTATGGGGCGTTTCCTGGGGCTCGCTTTGCTCACCCCAGGCTATAATCTGATCTGCGCTTCGCGCCTCTTCAGGGGACGCGTGATTTTTTCGCCTTCGCCCTGCCGAGTTTAACTGCAAAAAGCGGCTTGCGCCCTCTTCTTTAGTTCTTCCGGCGTGAGGTCCTCCTTATGCGTTGCCACGGACCACTCATGTCCAAACGGGTCAACTAGCCTCCCGTAACGATCGCCCCAGAACATGTCCGCTACCGGCATCCGTTCCTCGGCGCCCGCCGCCAAAGCAGCCTTGAACAAGGAGTCGACGTCGGCGACAAAAAGATGAATCGTCACGGAACTCCCACCGTAGCTTCTTGGGCCCTGGCAGCCCATCTCTGGAAATTCATCAACCAGAAAAAGCCGTGAGTCCCCAATTTTGAGTTCGGCATGAATAAGCGATTTGCCGTCTCTCCCGGGCACGCGACGGATTTCTTCGGCGCCAAACGCCTGCTTATAAAATTCAATAGCTTGACTGGCTCCTTTAACAACCAAATGGGGTGTAATCGTATGGTGTCCCTCAGGAACTGGCTTAATTTGATGGGTCATTGTTTTCCTTTTGTCTGCGTTGGGTTGAAATGGCGGTTCGGACTGAATTGTTTTTCATTTTCAAGTTGGTCGAGTTCCGCCGGTCTTAGCTATCCGACGAATGGACGGCCCCGCTTAGGACATCGCCAGACAACTTTTCCGCGAAAACCGCGACCTACGCCGATACGCCGGATTCCCTAGGCGCTCTATCCAGCAGCTTTCTTTTGCTCCGATCGGACAAACTGCACGGAGCTAGCCGCTTCGTCGTCGAGGTCTGCGCTACCAAGAAGGTCGCGAAAAACCGAGATGTCGCGTCCGACTTCGCCGCCCGGAACTAGAAATGGCTCCATCACCACTGCTCCCTGGTAGTTGATTTCGCGCAGAGCGCCGAAAATCTCCGGCCACGGTATTCTACCGCGTCCGGGAGGACGGCGATTGGTTTCGCCGAGGTGAAAGTGACCGAGCCAATCCCCGGCCTCGACGATCGAACCACGAAGACTGTCTTCCTCAATATTCATGTGAAAGGTATCGAGCAGGACTTTGCAATTGGGACTGCCGACCCGTTCAGCAAATGCGATACCTTCGGCTGCCGTGTTCATAATGAATTGCTCGAAGCGATTGACGACTTCGACGCAAAAGATGACGTCATTGTCTTCGGCCGCTTTAATCGCCTCGCGTACCCCCTCGATGGCACGGTCGGTGAGAATGCGTTTGTCTTCACCGGGCAACAATTGGCGCGGCCAGGAACTGTAATTGATCCCCGCCAATATGGTTCCTCCCATATATTTCATTGCCCGCGCCACGTCCTGAAGAAAGGTGACACCTTTCTTGCGGGTCGCAGCATTCTCTGATACCAGGTCCATGTCGCCTTTCATACCGATGCTGTAGGTAAGGTGGAGGCCGGTATCCGCGACGGCGCCTTTGAGTACATCTCGTTCCGCGTCACTCATCAGGGTGACCTTGGGAGCGTTGACCTCCAGAATGTCGAAGCCGCATTTCTTGGCTCTTTGGACAAATTGAAGAGGCTCTGATCCCCAATTCTGGGTCCAGTATCCGTAATGTATTCCGATGGGATTCATAAGTTAAAGGGGGGCGTAGATATTTCGCGCAGCCAATCTCGAACGTAAAGATCTATCACGTCGAAATGCTGGTCGGGCAGGGAGACATCTGCTCCAATTGCGCCGGAATGAGCCGGTCCAATGGCCACGTTTATGAACAGCGCGCTAACGAGATGAGTTCTTCCGATGGCAGAAACGTTCTGTTATGTCTAGCGCTATGCGCGATTTTGCCAAGCTGCTCGCCTACTGATGTTCATGTCCACCCCAGATCAGCGATAGCCGAAGCCTCCGCCACCCTTGGCCCAGCCCGGCAACGAACACCACTCGCTTGGGAGTTTTTCGACGCAGCCAAGCTTGAAGGAAGCAGCGTAGCCGTCAATCGCGTGGCTGAACAGCGCTATCTAAAGGTGGCGCTCGATGCTTGGGCAGCATTAAAGACAGCGAACAATCAGCTGGATCCGACCCTGTTGGAAATCCACAATCAAGCGCTCGCCAATTACGTCCAGCTCCTTAGTCCCGGTGACTTGGCGATTGGACAGGCCGACGAAGTTGTGGACGGTCAACACGTGCGCGTCATTCTGCGCGACGAAGCTGAGCCGGGCGGTCCTCCCGGGTTCGATCAGCTGATAGCGGCCGAGCGATTAAGAATCCGGGGTTTGCGCGAAAGATACGTTCGATTTGGTTTGGGCGCTCGTTTGGTTTGTCAGCAAGAACCGGATCGTGTCTCAGCACTCAGCCGATACACGGTTCCCGAAAAGCAACAAGTCGCCCGCAGCGCAGTTTTTAAGACGGTTTCGTTGAACGAAGGGCGCATCGAAATCTTGTTGATTGATCCGAGCAAAACTGAACGAATCGAACTCGATCAGCGGGTCTGGCCGGTGGGAGGTGACTTCTCGGCCCCTTTCGCTGCGATTGTAAGCCGAACTCGATTCGTTTTTCAGCGCTGGCAGGGGCTCTTCCGAATGGAGCACTACGCAGCTCGGCAAGGTATATTCTTTCTTGAACCGTATGATCCAGAAAAGATTCCGGTACTAATGGTTCACGGCATTCTTTCCAGTCCGCTGATGTGGAGAGATCTGACCAACCGAATCATGGGCGATCCGGTCCTCCAGAAGAAATATCAAATCTGGCACTATACCTATGCGACCGGCTACCCGATCCTGACGAGTGCGCGCATGCTTCGTGAGCAGCTGGATGGGGTGAATGTGGCCTTACAGCGGGCCGGCCTACCTCCCCATAAACCGATCGTATTGATCGGTCACAGCTTAGGCGGATTGCTCGCTAAAATGATCGTCTCAGATAGTGGTGACCTGATTTGGGACCAATTCTTCCGCGTACCGCCTGATCAACTCAATCTGACTCCTTCGGATAGAGATTGGGTTGAGCACCTCATGTTCTTTAGGCCACGTCGCGACATTTCCCGCGTGATCTTCATGGCTTCCCCCTTCAAGGGAAGTAAAACAGCCGACGTGATTCTCTTCCGTTTTTCTTCTCGTCTGATCCGATTTCCCGCGGATTTGCAAGGATACCACTATCGTGTATTCACATTGAACCGGGATTACATGGTGCGCTCGAAAGAGAATCGGTTGATCGCCGAACGGCAGCCCTCCAGCATCGATCTATTGTCTCCGGAATCTCCAGAAACTATCGCTCTCGGCCAGTTGAAGGTAGCTCGATCGATTCCATTCCATCTAATCATCGGAGTTCGGCATGGTTCTAACCGGCTACGTTCCTCTGACGGAATCGTGGCTTATTCCAGCAGTTACCTGGACGGCGCCGAATCGGAGCTCGATGTGCAAACTGGACACACCGTGACGCATAGCCCAAAGACCGAAGACGAAGTGTTGCGGATCCTAAGTTTGAATCTGGAATCAAGAAATCGCGGCTTTTGATCTGGTTCTCTCGCTCGAGGACTGGGCTGATTTGGCCTGCCATCGCTTCGCACGAATCCTGCTGTATATCTGGATGCGGAATGTTTAAGAAGTTAGGTCTCCGTTGGGAACGTTCTCCAGATACGACCGCGAGCCGATCCTGCTCGCACAACGGGAGAACGGCAGAATTATGGATCGACGGTAAGAGTTGGAACCTGTGTATCCAAACCCTTACGCGTATTCAGCCGGATGAGCGATGGGATGCATCGGTGCGATGGTCGATCAAGGATTGTCCTCTGCTGGACCAGGCGATTCTCAAGGCAGAAGAAATTTTGGCCGCGGAATGGCAGCTCGGATTTGGATAACAGTAGCCGCACACCGCGTCCGCCGAGGCGGAACGCGGCCGCGATCCCAGCACCCAAATGTTCTGAAGTCTTGGGCGCACCGTAGTCTGCGAAGGCTGCTTCCCGGCGCGAAACTTCAACGCGTACGTCTAAACCAGGGCCCGGAGAGCGTCCTTGAGAGTGATTCGCCCGACCATATGTTCATTCCCGTTACCTTCGAAGTCGATCCATCCGGAGTTGAATCCTTCGAGCATCTCAATTCGTGGAGCCGTTCGAGCGGGCTCGGTCCCATCGCTCTCAAAAATGGACTGCCACTGGTTTCTTGGGACCGTTGCTGCTCCCACAGGTCGGCTGAGCAGGGTTGCCAAAACTGCTGCCAGATCGTTGGGCGAATAGCGAGAGGGTCCTTCCATCTCGATAGTTCGTTTGCCAGACCAATCCTGCTGCAGCACTTCCGCTGCGATTCGTCCGATGTCGGTAGTCGAAATCATCGGTATGGCTCGATCCAGCGGCTGAAGAAAGGCGGCGATCTCTCCCTTTTCCCGAGCCGTCGGTATGTCCCATTGGGAATTCTCCATGAACCATGCCGGGCGCAGGAAAGTGTTGGCCATGGAAAGGCTACCAAGCTCCTCTTCGAGAATGTGCGTTTGCGTAATGAGCCCTAAGCCTCGCGTGAGATGGGACCCAATCGAAGACAGGTAGACCGCTTTGGGCGGTCTCGCCTGGTCGAGTGCCTGTCGCAAGGCCTGAACGACGGCTCGAGCCTCTTGGAAATCTGCTGACGGAGCGAAATACGGCGGGATCATCACAAATACGCCTTCAACTCCGGTAAAGGCAGCTCGTAACGCCTCGGTATCCCCGTAGTCTGCAACCACGAGTTCGGCACCTTGTGTCACCCAGGACTGAGCTTTGGCCGGATCGCGCACGATCCCTCGTACCGATCCGCCATCGGCCTGCAGAGTCTTGGCTGCCGCTCCTCCCACTCGACCCGTTATCCCCATTACTGCGTACATATTCTTCTTGGTCCTTTCTGTTCAACGGAATTTCAGCTCCAGTCTCGGGCTCGGTACGATTTACCAGGGCAGAGACTGACCCAGATGAAAGAAACCGCCCGTTGGTCCATCGTCCGGTAGTGTGGCCAGCAGAGCACTGGTCTTGCCACCTTCCGTGACGTCCAAATCCGCGCCGGCGCCACCCATATCCGTTTTCACCCAGCCGGGATGTGCGGAGTTCACCTTGATTTTCGTGTCACGCAATTCGTGGGCGAGATGCACGGTAAATGCATTAAGGGCTGTTTTCGATGCATCATATCCGAAGACTTTGTAAGAGTAGATAGCGCTATGCTGATCAGAATGGAGGGTGAGTGAACCAAGAATGCTGGACACGTTCACGATCCTTCCCGCCGGTGCTCTCCGAATCAGTGGCACCAGCGCTTGAGTGAGCGCGACGGTAGCAAAAAAGTTTGTTTCGAATGTTTCTCGCAGAATGTCCAACGGAACGGAACTGGTCCGATTGGTATCGGGTGCGTAACCACTGGCATCGGCGCTTTCTCGCCAGATACCGGCGTTGTTGACCAGAATATCCAATTTGCCGTAGCGAGAGAAGAAGTAGTGAAAAGCATGTTGGTGTCTCTTCGGATCGGTGATATCAAAGGCGATCACCTCGACTTCTTTGCCGTCGTCCCGCAGTTTCTCGGCGGCAGCCTCGCCCTTGGCCGGATTGCGCGATCCCAGAATGACGGAGATCGGTAGATTGGCCAACTCAATGGCAGTCTGCAGGCCCAAGCCACGGTTGCCCCCGGTGATAAATGCAACTCTCTGATTCGTAGTACTCATAATCGACTCTGAAACTTTGTCGTTTCGACATGAGCAAATTAGCCTAGCCTTCGATATCGTTCGAATATCGAAATATGATCGAATGAACTCTTTTCGCTATCGCACCCCGGTGATCGCTCAGGCAACCGCGTCAACGACTTTCGCAACCGGTGCGCATCGGCCGCCGGTCCGTCGCCGAATAATCGATAGCGCGTTCCGGGCTCTCTCTGGTTTGCGACTCGATATTGATTCCCGCCTTCTCAAAAGTTTCGTAAAACGTAACGCTTTCGTCGCGCCGGCGGAACAATGGAGAACTAGACGCGTTGCTTAATGAGCACAGACCGTCGTACGTTTATCCAACTACTGATTAGTAGCGCAGTTTCCACGGCTTTCCCGGCCAGCATCAGTCGGGCGCTATCAATTCCGGCAAACAATCGGACCGGCACCATCGCTGACGTCGAACATATCGTCGTCATGATGCAGGAGAACCGTTCGTTTGATCATTACTTTGGCACGCTGCGAGGTGTTCGTGGATATGGCGATCCGCGAACGATCAGTCTGCCCGATGGCAACCCTGTATGGTACCAGCCTTACGGTGATAGCTATCTATTGCCATTCCATCCCGGCGCGCCCAATCTGGGCCTCCAATTTATCGAGGACTTGCCCCACGATTGGACCAGCACGCACGGGGCATGGAACGAAGGTAAATATGATCAGTGGATTCCCAACAAGGGCACTACCTCGATGGCGCATTTGGTAAGAAGCGATATTCCATTCCACTACGCTTTGGCCGATGCATTCACAATCTGCGACGCCTATCATTGCTCGTTGCTGGGGCCGACCGATCCAAATCGCTACTACATGTGGACCGGTTGGGTTGGCAACGATGGGAAGGGAGGTGGTCCGGTGGTCGATAACGCCGAGGCCGGCTACGACTGGTCAACCTATCCCGAGCTTCTGCAAAAGGCGGGCGTATCCTGGAAGATCTATCAGGATATTGGTTTGGGTCTGAATGCTGCCGAATCTTGGGGATTCACCAACGACGCCTATATCGGCAACTATGGGGACAATTCGCTTCTCTACTTCCATCAATATCAAAACGCCCAACCGGGAAGCTCACTTGCTAATGGAGCAAAATCCGGAACCAATATCTCGGCCGGAGGAACTCTGTTCGACATTTTCCGAAAGGACGTTGCCAGTGGAAATTTGCCACAGATTTCATGGGTAGTCGCGCCCGAGGCCTACACGGAACATCCCAACTGGCCTGCCAACTACGGGGCCTGGTACGTTTCGCAGATACTCGATGCGTTGACCAGTGTCCCCGACGTTTGGAGCAAAACCGCGTTCTTCCTGACGTACGATGAGAACGACGGCTTCTTTGACCACATTGTACCACCGACTGTGCCGCAATCCCGAGCTCAGGGTCTGTCCACGGTGGACATAACCAACGAGATTTTTCCAGGAAGTTCGGCCTATGCCGCCGGTCCCTACGGATTGGGTATCCGGGTGCCCATGGTGGTCATTTCTCCCTGGAGCAAAGGCGGCTGGGTTAACTCCGAACTGTTCGACCACACATCGCTCATTCGATTTATCGAGCGTCGCTTTGGGACGCAGTATCCTGGACTAAAGGAAAACAACATCACCGATTGGCGTCGCGCGGTGATCGGGGACCTGACGTCGGCCTTTAATTTCACTTCACCCAACGACCGAAAAGTTCCACTACCTAGTACCGTCGCTTACATTCCGCCGGATAACATCAGGCATCCGGATTACGTTCCGGTTCCGCCAGTTCACCAGGCCCTCCCGGTGCAGGAACCAGGCGTGCGTCCTGCGCGCGCCGTGCCGTATGAGTTGCATGTTCGCGCACAAGCAGATTTCGCAGAAGGCGTGCTGAAGGTCCACTTCGGTAACACCGGTAAACTCGCCGCCGTGTATCAAGTTTATTCCGGCGACGGTCAGACCGGGCCTTGGACCTATACTGTTGGGCCGAACGCCGAGATTTTCGATACCTGGAGTATTACCGCAAACGGTCAAACCGCATACGATCTCTCCGTCTTCGGTCCGAACGGTTTCCTCCGCGTGTTCAAGGGAGGCAACCTGACCAATGTGGAGAGCGACGTCATCTATGATGGTCATAAATATGGTATTATCTTGGAAATTCACAATCGTAGCGAAACGCATGTCCGGATCCGTATATTCGATTACTACAAGGGCACAACCACCGAGCACGAATTGCGTCCCGACGAAAAGATCCGCGAATTCCGGTCGTTAGAGGAATTCCATGGTTGGTACGACTTCACGATCGAGGCCGCGTCCGACCCGAGTTTTCAGCGGCGTCTGGCCGGTCACCTCGAAACCGGATTCGATAGTATGAGTGACCCGGCAATCGGGGCGCCGAAACACCTGGCGCAAGGGGAGTCCAGCCAAACCCGCGCCTACGCGTCGACAACTTAAAAGGACTGAATCCGACGTTCGGCGGCACGAGTCATTCCGCGTGCACCACGCGGAATGACTAGGCGTTGATATTCTGCTATGTGCGTTCCGGGTTTCAATTTCCCGATTTTCCTTTGTCGGCTCAACCAAAGCTCGGTAACGAACCAATTCTAAATCAAATGGAAATATGGCGCCTGAACCTCCAACAACGGCGGGCGATGCAACCCTGGTCTTCCCCCATGCGTTGAGCACGGTGTATGGACTGCTATTCCGGTCGTTCCTCCAAGTGGCTCGCATCGGCTGACATTAAAGGACATCGACCCGGACGAATCGCATGCCGTTAAGCAACGAGGTGTCTTGAGCTTTC
>DASTDH010000543.1:0-11471 GCA_035710445.1 Chthoniobacterales bacterium | reverse complement strand
GACCGCCTTCTGACCGACCGGGCTGACTCCTGCCACTGCGGCGAGCGCGCGGCGGCGCTCTTCCTGCCCTTGAGCCTTGTAGAGATATGCGATACCCTCCTCGGTTACAACATGGCTTACGTCATCCCCGTAGATCATGATCGGGGCTATCGGCATTCCTGCCTGCTTGCCTACAGGCACCGCGTCCAGAGTCTCAACGAATGCAGGAACGCCACCGCTTTGAAAGGTCTCAACGATCTGGACGACAAGCTTTCGACCCCGAATGATCGGGTTGTCCTCGGTAATCAGATCGAGCCAGGCTTTCGTGCTATGCCGCCGGCCATGCGGGTCGTGTCCCATATTGGGCGCGCCGCCAAACCCGGCAAGTCGCCCAGCGGTCACGGTCGACGAGTTAGCGTCGGCATCCATTTGGAGTGTCGAACCAATAAATCCATCGACCGCATACTGTCCGGCCAGCTGACACAACACCCGGTTTGAACGTAGGCTGCCGTCCCGGCCAGTGAAAAAGATATCCGGACGTGCCGCAACGTACCTATCCATTCCAACTTCGCTGCCGAAGCAATGTATGCTTTTGACCCAGCCGCTTTCGATCGCGGGGATCATGGTTGGATGAGGGTTCAGTGCCCACTGTTCGCAGATTTTTCCGCGCAGGCCAAGTGACTCACCATAAGTCGGCAGAAGGAGCTCGATGGCAGCAGTGTCGAATCCAATTCCATGGTTCAAGGAGTGAACCTGATGACGTTCGTAGATCCCTCGGATCACCATCATGGCGATGAGAATCTGCAGGTCATTGATGTGGCGCGGGTCACGTGTGAATAGCGGCTCTACTGCGAACGGGCGGTCAGCCTCGACCACCACATCCACCCAGGAAGCAGGGATATCCACCCGTGGTAATTTGTCGACGATCTGGTTCACCTGCGCGATGACGATTCCATCGTGAAAGGCAGCAGCTTCGACAATGACCGGCGTGTCTTCGGTGTTTGGTCCGGTGTAGAGATTGCCCTCAGAGTCCGCCTGTTCCGCACACACCAGGACCACATTTGGTACCAGGTCCACCAGCAAGCGCGCATACAGTTCGACATAGGTGTGAATGGCGCCAATCTCGAGCTGGCCATCCTCCAACAGTTGCGAGACGCGCAGGCTTTGCGGACCAGCGAAAGCGAAGTCCACTTTCTTGGCAATACCCAATTCAAACAGCGTGAGATGTTCCGGTCGACTGATGCTCGAGATAATCAGGTGTAGATCGCGAACCCTATTTGCATCCACGTTCACAAGGGATCGGGAGAGGAAATCAGCTTGTTTCTGATTGTCTCCCTCAAGAACAATCCGGTCGCCGCTGGCGATGAGGGCTTCGAGGGCCTCAATGATCTTTTCCTTCGGCAGGATCGATCCCCTCATCCAGGGCTTGACTAGCTCCATACGACGCCGTTTCTCATCGCGTCGCGTCGTCCAGGAACGTGAAACCGGCTCTAAAATTTGCTTAGCCATGGGATTGATTTTGCCCGGTTCGTTTTCACCTTAATTTCGTTAGCAGTCTTACCATAGTTTTGGCGTCTGAGTGCGCTCGCACAGTCACCAGAAGCCTCTCGCTATTCGTTCAACTGAATGCTTGGCGGCAGCCAGACTGGCCTCTGATTGGGCATGATCCTGATTCCACGCGTTATCCACGACCACGCTGCGAACCTCTCGCACTCCTATGAGACGAAGCCAAAAATCAATGTAAGGCGCTTGGTGATCGAACGACGGTGGTATTGGAGAATCCTCGCGAAATCCAGATCCCCGCGTATAGACGACGAGCGCCTTGGGGATGTTGAGGCAGGGCCCATATTCCTTGCCGTCATACGTGAACAAGTAATTGCGCTGTGCGGTCAGATCAATCAACTGTTTGAGCTTGTATGGGATGGAGAAGTTCCACATGGGTAGGCCCAGGACAATTCGGTTGGCTCGTTGGAAGCGACCGATCAATTCCTGTATGCGGTTCCATGTATCCGATTCTGCGTCGGTTAGTGGCTGGTGCTTGATGGCCTTGTACTTCGCCCCGATGGATGCGGCATCAAACTCGGGGAGGTTTTCGTCCCAGACATTCAGGACGTCCTCATCAATTACGAGGAGGACTTTCCTTGACGCCGCAAGAAAGGCGTTGGTCAGGGCAATAGAGTTCGATTTGTCACCTCGCGGCGATGACTGGATATGTAGAACGTTCATGTAACTCGAAATTACCGGCCCAGCTTTGAATAAGTGAAATTGTTTGTTTTATGTCCTGTAATAGGTAATTCAAATAAAATAAAGTGATGGAGCTTCGTCAGATTCGGTCATTTCTCTCGGTCGCCGAGACGCTGCACTTCGGTCGCACAGCGGAGATGATTCATCTCAGTCAACCGGCGTTAAGTCTGCAAATACGAGCTCTGGAGGGCGAGATTGGAGTGAGACTGTTCGAGCGCAACCGACGCAAAACGGCACTCACCCCGGCCGGTATCGCTTTTCGCGAAGATGTAACCGGAGCCCTCTTACGACTCGATCAAGCGGTTCATCGGGCAAAGCTGGCGGCCAACGGGAAGCTGGGGATTTTGCGGATCGGATTCATATCGACTGCTGGCAACGAGATTGTGCCTAAAATTATTCGTCAGTTTCGGGAACTGAATGCAGAAGTAGAATTTTCCCTTCGCAATATTCTCACCACCGATCAAATCCAGATGCTGGAGTCCGGATCTCTCGATATCGGATTCTTACGCCTTCCCATCGGTGGCCATTCCGAGCTCGAGGTAGTCACGGTGCATCGCGAACCGTTCATGCTGGTGGTCCCCTTGGCTCATAAACTGGCCAAGAGGAAACGGGTACGCCTGCGCGAAGTATCGGGCCAGGACTTCGTGATGTATGTGCGCACCTATGCGCCTGGATTTCACGATCTGATTTTTGGGATGCTTCGCGATGCCGGAATTATTCCCAACGTTCGCCAGACTGCAGGAGAGATGCCCACACTGATCTCACTCGTCGATTCGGGCATGGGTGTCGCCATTCTGCCCGCCTCGGTAGTCAAACGTAGCGTTGCTTCGGTAGTCGCTTGTGAGATTGCGGACAAGATACCAATGTCCGAAATTGGTATAGCGGTCCGGAAGGGAAGTCGAGCACCCGTCGTAGACAACTTCAGGTCTTTCGCACTGGAGAAGTTACGTCGGGCGAACAACCGAGCCGCAGGCAAAGTGGTAAGCTTCGGAGAGTAGGGCGTAGCAAACCGCGAGGTCGTCTCGGTTCTTCGGCGTGTAAACGAGCACGGCGCCGGGCGGCATCAGGCCGAAAGATCGAAGGTAATGTGGCTCGGCCCAGCCTTTCACGATCGCCCAATGAGCGCAAACCAAGGGCAGCGCCAGAATGATGGTCGGCGCTCCCAAGAGCACCCGAGCGAACTCCCTCGCACTGATAAATGCGGAAGAATCGCCGCCGAGAGCGACCTCCGCCAGTCGGATAGGGATTGTGCCCGAACCGTTGCCAGGATGAGCTATAGGCTCGACGTACGGCCAGCGCAGCACATCGCTAAGTAATCGGTCCAGGTACTTCCGGTCACCATGACCGTTGCACTGGATATGCAATGGGCCGGCGATGGTTTTCGGCCGCGGTCCCTTTCTGGCAGGTAGACTTCCGGACGTAAGGGCTACGGTTGTTATACCCTCCCTTTTCGGCAGGATGTATCCGTTGTTCATCGGCAAAAATCTATCCGCGCTTAGAGGCCGACACCATTCTCCCAAAGAGCTCTTCTGGCTTACTCTCTAGTATTACGATACGTCGCGGATCGGGCTGCTCTCGTTCCGAACTCGCCGGTCGACGGAACGATTGGGCGACGCGGCGAAGGGGCGAAGGGCGTGGCGAAATCGCGCCGTGTCGTCGCTTCGCCGTGTCGGTGCACTAGCGGATCTGAATCAGCCCACGTTTCGTGGCAATGGCGATAGCTTCCGTTCGGCCCATGGCATCCAACTTGGTCAGGATCGATTTCACGTGCGCCTTGACCGTGTTTTCACTGATGTAAAGAACTTGACCGATCTCCTTATTACTTCTGCCGCTGGCCATGTATTGCAGCACCTGGCGCTCACGCTCCGAAAGCTCCGGATGACCCATCGATTCAGCCAGCTTCGAAGCGATAGCCGCAGGCAGTAAAGATTCTCCTTCAGCCACCCGACGAACAGCTTCTCTGATTTGCTGGGGAGCGGTTCCTTTGACCAAATAGCCTTTGGCTCCCGCTTTTAAGGCCCGGCGCACATCCTCTTCGCTCTCGTATGTCGTCATCACGATGATTCGTGGTCTGGTTGCTCGGTGCGACATCACTTCGGTGATAACTTGCAGCCCATCCTTCCGGGGCATCCGCAAATCGAGGAGAAGCACATCCGGGGCAAGCTGAGCGCAGAGCTCGCAGGCCTCCGCGCCGTCGGTAGCCTCAGCTACGACTTTGATATCCTTCTGGGACTTAAAGATGGCGACCAGCCCTTCCCTAACAACCGGATGATCGTCCGCAATTAGAACGCTAATGACTTTTGTTGACGAGGCAGAGACTGGCTTTGTAGGCATGGGAGCATCCGTTTCGACGGGCAAACTGAGTTTAACCTCGTGGCCCGAATCAGAAAGCTATTTTTCGCACCGTGCAAAGGAGCTCATGAATCGAAAGGTAACCGAACGGTGATAGTGGTGCCGTGGCCTGGCGCGGTTCGAATATCGAATCCTGCGCCCAGGCCTTCGGCTCGCGCTCGCATATTAGCCAAGCCGAATCCCGGCCCTTTTTCTTCGCGAACGTCGGGGATCCCCAAACCATTGTCTCTGATTTCAAGGATCAGGTGAGGAGTGTCCAATCGAAGATAAACGCTGACTACGGTTGGTTTGGCATGACGAAGTGCGTTGCTGATCGCCTCCTGAGCGATTCTAAGGAGATCTTGCTGTATTGGTAGCGGCAAATCTTCTTCTCGCACCCCGGTGGAGCGAAAAGTACAACGCAACCGACCGGGAATATTGGAGCGTTCGGTCAACATCTGCAGGGCCTCAATTAATCCTGATTCCTCAATCACATCCGACCGCAAACTCAGTACGGAACGCCGCGCTTCAGACAGGCCAAAGCGGGCCAGATCGTTGGCCCGTTCCACATAATTGAGGCCGTTCTCATTATTTGTCTTGATCACCTCCTCGGCCGCGAAAAGTTGCAACGAAATCCCGGCAAAACTTTGGGCCAGGGAATCGTGAATCTCGCTGGCTAGCCGATTTCGTTCCTCGAGGACGGCCGATTGTTTAGCGGCTCTCGCCAGGCGAGTGAGATGAATGGCCAGGCTGGCCTGGGTCGCTAGGGCTCTGGCCAGTTCGACCTCCTCAGGATCAAAATCACGCTTCTCGGCAAAACTGAAAGCTAAGATGCCGTGCGCCTGTTCCCTGACGGTCAAAGGAATGATGAGCAGGGTCTTCACCCCTAATCCGAGCCAATAGGACCGGATCGCCTCGGGCATTGCCGAATCCGGATCGAGCAGGTCGATGACGGTATTCGGCTGTCTTAAAAGATTTGCGGCGTGATCATCATCCATTGAAACGGACCGCCAGATCTCTGGAAATCTCGCTTCCGCAGCGGACATCGCTCGGCCATCCTGGAAAACGAGTTCCACCGTCAAAGTGTCTTGTTCGCTATTAAGCACGCGTAACGTGGAAGAGTTGGCGCCCAACTGCCGGGTAGTGGCGGCCATGACTTGGCCGATGAAATCATCCAATTCCGGGACCGAGGCGAGAGCATCAAGGCATCCGCGGAGCGCGTCGTTGGCTTTTCCCAGTTCAGCCGCACGTTGCTGAGCGAACATTTCGCGCTCGCGCGCCACGTCCGCTTGTTGTTCCTCGGTTCTCTTACGTTCAGTGATGTCTATGCAGGAGCCGATAAAGCCCACCAATTCCCCTTTGGCGGTGTATCGGGGAACACCGCTATCGAGGAGCCATCGATATTCCCCATCGTGACGCCGGAGCCGGTACTCTATGGTGAAAGGCTGGCGCGCAGCGCAACTAGAGACAATGGTCTCCCGGCATCGTTGCGAGTCTTCGGTGTGTACGCCCAGTGCCCAGCCGTCGTTTAATTCCTGGTCCAAAGTACGCCCGGTAAATGCAAGCCATGACCGGTTAAAGAAATTGCGAAGCAGGTCGGTCCCTGCCATCCAGATCAGAACCGGCGCGGTATCTGCCATTGCGCGGAATCTTGACTCACTTTCCCGCAGCTCCTGGAATGATTTATTTACCCGGGAGAGCAACCTGGTGACAACCAAAGCCGTCGTCAAATAGGCGATAAAGCCGACCACGTCCAGAGCCTCGGTCATCGCCAACCGAAAAATTGGCTGAACGAAGAAATAGTCTAAACAGCAAATAGCGGCGATTGAAACAAAGACTGCAGGAATCAACTGGCCCCGGAGCGACACCAGAACGACTACAACCATATAGAGAAGTGCTGCCACCGACGGAAGCGCACGTAGTCGAAAGCAAATAAGCGTCAATAAGGCGAGAATGACCGAGGCAGCCAAGCATAACCCGGCTGAGGGCCAGAATGCATCGGTTCGAATACGCTTCATTGAACACGCTCAAACTGGTTAAGCATCTGAGTCGACAAAACAACAAAGCTGGCGGTTAGCGAGGGAATCAAACGGTTGTTTTCGTAGAGAATTCTGCCTTGATCCTTCGCCCTTCCCTTGGTCGAAACTGGCTATCCGGTCTTGATTAGCCCGCGCTCATGCGCGATCGCAATCGCTTCCGTTCGGCCAAGTGCATTCAGTTTCTTCAAAATGGTTTTCACATGGTTCTTTACCGTGTACTCGCTGATGTACAGCTGTTGGCCGATCTCTTTGTTACTCTTGCCCACCGCCAGTTGTTCAAGGACCTGAAGCTCGCGTTCGGAGAGGTCTGGCTGAGTCAAGGAGTCAGCGAGCTTTGCCGCGACATCACCGGCAAGCGAAGATTTGCCGGCGAAAACTTCGCGGATCGTATCCCAGACTTGCCGCGGTTCGCTTCCTTTCAAAATGTAGCCCTTAACCCCTGCGGTCAGGGAGCGACGAAGATCCTCGGTTTTTGCTGAGGTGGTTAATACGATAATCCGAGGTGACGGTCTACGCAGCATCAGTTCAGTCACAACTTGCAAGCCATCCTTTTTTGGCATTCGCAAATCGAGGATCAGAACATCAGGCAAAAGTTGGTCGTAGAGCTGACAGGTCTCGTCACCGTCGCCCGCTTTCGCCACGACCTCCATGTCGGTTTGGAGCGCCAGAATGGTGGTCAATCCTTCGCGAAAAATCGGATGATCATCAGCAATCAGAATACGAATTCTCTGGTCGGTCGCGCAAGAAGCCATGATTTGGTGGGTAAGCGGAAGCAGCTACTAGTGGCGCTAACTATCGGAGTGCGAACATCTCATTCTGCACCGAGGGCCTGGTCAGTGCCCGAACATCGGCAAGATACGAACTAGCGCCAAATCGCACCGCAAGCTCGAACAGCTTCCATTTCCCCTCGCTCAATTTAATAGACCATCGGATTCGATCTCTATCGCTAAAACGGACGGTTTTGCCCGAACTCATTGTAGCTACTACCCGCTCACCCAATCGGGTGAGTTTGATAGCCAAATAGCCTGAACCTTATCGACTATCGACTATTGGCTGTCGGCTATCCGTCCTGTAGCCCCTTCGAGCCAATACAAACGATCCATTCTGGGCGTAGGCGGGAAACACCAACGCGCGTATAGTGAATTCTCGCAGCGCACGTGCGTCAGAGTTTTGCGGGCAATCCGCTTTTATGGATAACAGAACGAAAGTCATCCGCTTTTACAAAAACGGCGGACCGGAGGTGCTAAAAATGGACGAGATTGTTCGGCCGCAGCCCAAAGGAAACGAAGTCTTCATCCGAGTGCAGGCTATTGCATTGAGCCGAACGGACCTTCTTTGGCGAGAAGGCTCTTACTTTGAGCAACCGGTTTTCCCGGCACAGATCGGGTACGATGCGGCCGGGGTGATCGAGTCGGTCGGGCCCGAAGTTGAGAATTTAAAGGTAGGGAATCATGTTTCCACTTTTCCTGCGGCTTCGCTATTGGACTACGCCGCGCACGGTGAGGCGGCAATTTATCCCGAGCATGCATTGTTAGTGTACCCCGAGAACCTCAATGCCGAACAAGCCGCCGCGGCTAACACCGGACTATTGGCTGCCTACTTCGCTTTGGTGGAACTGGCCGCATTGAAACCAGACCAACATGTAGTAGTGACCGCGGCCAGTTCCTCGATGGGACTCGCTGCGATTCAACTGGTGAATGCGTTAGGTGCACAAAGCATCGCTATCTCGCGATCTGTGGCCAAGCGGGAAAAGTTGGCCGCCGCCGGAGCGCAGCATGTGCTTATTGCCGGCATCGATGATGTGCAGGAAGCGATTCTCGAAATAACCAGGGGGCACGGCGCGGACGTGGTGTATGACGGAGTGGGTGGACCCGGCTTGGAGGAGCTGGTTTGGGCAACCAAACGATTCGGTCATGTCATCGTCTATGGGTATCTCGGAGGAATGGGAAACACAACACCACTTCCCCTCGGGGCCTGTTTTCTACGAGGTCTTAATCTGCACGCCAGTTACCGGATTTTTGATTTCACTGGGCATCCGCGACTCGGGATTCCGGCGAATCGGGAAGCGGTTGAGCGGGCAAAGAGATTAGTCTTTGGCGGCTTGGCGTCGGAGCTTTTCAAACCGATAATCGATCGCATCTTTATCGGCCTGGATCAGTATGCGGCGGCGCATCGTTATATGGGCACTAATGCTCAGACCGGTAAGATCGTTGTCTCGTTGGAAAGAGCCGTTGAGCAGCCGGCATCCGGAGACCGTTCTCGGCCTCGATGATGCGACTCACCTCTGTCGCCGAAGGCTGGACGCTATTGCGTTAGCGAAGAACACTGCGCCCAGGAACAGCCGCCTGTTATCTGCTTTCAGGCAAGATTAGAAACGCCATGTTAATTATTACCAACGATGTAATTACTAAACCGCACAGAGGCGGAACGGAAGGGGTCAGAGCAACGAAGTATGCCGCCAGATAAACACCCCCTAGTGTAAGCTGCTCATTCACAATATCTTTCTTTCCCTCTAGTTTAATGTTTTTAGCCCCGCGGATTGAATCGATCGTGCAGGCTCGTTTTTCGCATCACTACGCGAGAAACTGTGGCCGCGATAGTCTCCCTCAGGGCTGCTTTTCACTAGCCCTTCAGAGCAAGTGAAGCTTGGTTCCCAGATATTAGTTCGAGTCTGGGCAGCAGTGTGGATTGACCAAACGCTGTGATCGCAGCGAACGATTTTCTGATTTCGTTTCGACGAGATTTTCCGCGGGGTCAAGCTTTTCAAAGTCCTTTTTCTAACCGCCCACTTTACTTAAACGACGCAGATAGCGCTCCGCTTGGCTGAATTCCGCTCCAAGCAACGTCTGGATAATCGTCGTCTTGGACTAGACTGTACGCACCAAAATCGACCACCTCATGGCCCGCGGCGCGGAGTCGGGCGACCATCTCCTCCTTCAATGTAAACCCGCCATGATCGGTAGCGATTCCCACTCGCATGCTTATAGTCACTCGCCTTATTTCGCGTGCTTCTCTAAGTGTCCACCAAACTCGAACCGCATGGCCGAAAGGAGCTTATCCTGGAAATCGGCGTCACCTCTCGAACTGAATCGCTCATAAAGGGCGGTGGTGAGCACCGGCACAGGAACGCCCTCGTCGATAGCCGCCTTGATGGTCCATCGTCCCTCCCCCGAATCGGAGACCTGTCCAGAGAACGCCGACAGTGCGGAATCTTTGGCTAACGCGATTGCGGTGAGATCCAGCAGCCACGAGGCGATGACGCTGCCGCGCCGCCATACTTCTGCAATGTTACCAAGATCAAGATCATACTGGTAATATTCGGGATCGCGTAGCGGCGTCGTCTCGGCATCGATTGCGTGTTGGCGCTTGCCGATGTTGGCATCGCGCAAGACACCCAGCCCTTCGGCATACGCTGCCATAATCCCGTACTCGATGCCGTTGTGAACCATTTTGACGAAGTGACCAGCGCCGTTGGGACCGCAATGCAGATAGCCAAGCTCGGATGTTGTGCCAAGCTTCTCCCGTCCCGGTGTGCGCGGAATATCTCCCACACCCGGCGCCAGCGCGGCAAAAATCGGATCCAGATGTTTCACCACGGCCGGCTCGCCGCCAATCATCATACAGTAGCCGCGTTCTAGGCCCCAGACACCACCACTCGTTCCGACGTCCACGTAATGGATGCTTTTTTTCGCCAACTCTTTCGCTCGGCGGATATCGTCCACATAATAGGAATTACCGCCATCAATGAGGATATCGCTCGGTTCGAGCAGGGGTAGGAGGTCAGCGATCGTTTTGTCTACGATCCCAGCCGGCACCATCAACCACAGTGCCCGCGGTTTCGCCAGCTTCTTCACCAGATCAGCCAGCGAGGAGGCTCCAACCGCATTATCCTGAACCAAATCCTCGATCGCCTTCGGGGATACGTCGAAGACCACTCCGTCATGCCCTGCCTTGAGCAGGCGTCGCACCATGTTGGCGCCCATTCTTCCAAGCCCAATCATTCCAAGTTGCATGGTAAGGTTCCTTTCTTCTAAGCAGACTGCTAGGCACGCGCCTTTTCAAAAGTTTCGACCAGCTTTTGGTAGCGACGAGCTATTTCGGAGACAGCTTCCTCGCGAGTCGTCTTTTTTTCCCGCCACGCTACCAGTGGCTCCCAAAACACGGTGCGACCAACGGCAAAGCCAATGAATCCGGGGACGGTCGCCGCCGTCGTCAGCCATTCGTTCACCTTTTTATCGTCCTCGCCTCGGCCGAGAATGATGCAGCCAACTTTGTCTCGATTGTTTCGACGTGCGGTCGCCACGATTCTCTCGCAGTCCTTACGCTGATCGAGCCCCTCGATTTTCCAGACATCTGGCTCAACCCCGGCGTCCTGGAGCTCCTCGATAACTTGCGCCATCAATCCGGGTCGAATCTCGACGTCATAAGCGTGCTTGTCCCCATTGACTCGGTCAAGCTGCGCTTTTTCCGCCGGCACGATGAGTTCGAACATAAAGAACCGTTGGCTCTCGCCATGCAGGTAGTCGGATAAACGTTTTAGGCGGGCGGACTGTCGTTGGTTCAAGGCCTTCTCTCCCCCCGGGTTGTATCGCACCAGCACTTTACAAAACGTTGGTCGAAAAGCCTCGATATGTTTGCCGAACTCTTCGCCATATTCAAAATCAAACTCGTCTTGTCCGCTTTTCTCGGCCGGACATGCGGTGGTGTAGCCGTTCGCCGCCGCGTCGCGAAGAATGGCTGCGCCGAACTGCTCGTCTACCAAAATGCCGGCCTTTTCCTCAGGCACACCGGCAGCGATGGCGACCTTGAATCCATCGTAGATAACCTGTTTAGCGGCTGCAACCTGCGCGGTCTGCTCCTCAGTTAGTGTTCCTTTCC
>DASTDH010000542.1:0-4480 GCA_035710445.1 Chthoniobacterales bacterium | reverse complement strand
GGTGCGTTGCATTTCACGTTGAAACGCACGTTCCAACGATCGCCGAGGTACTCGACAATGCGCGACGACGTCGCCGACCGATAAGTTGCCCTCGCAAAACTTTGCTTGGATGTACCTCAACGCCGTGCTGACCCGTCGGGTCCTCGACCGCAAGGAGCTCGGTACTCCTCCGCGTGACGACGCCTTTGGGGGCGATTCGTTGAGGGATCTCGGGCGGAGCCTCGCCATTGATGAGGCGGTCAAGCAGTGCCGCTGCCTCGTACGCCATTCCTTCGAGGTCATGCCTCACACTGGACAACGGTACCTGGACGCAGTCGCAAATGACCGGATCATTGTCGACGCCTAGAACAGCACCTTGATCGGGGATTTGAATGCTTGCTTCAATGCAGGCATCCACGATGTCGGCCGCGACGCAGTCGTTGTAACAAAAAATCCCGAGTGGGTGCCGCAAAGACCGGATCATTTTGATCACTCGGCGCCGACGCAATGTCCAGTTAAGATGCCGGTTGAGTCGCGAGTCCCGACGAGTGCTGAACGGTAACAGCCGTAAACAGTCAAACCCTGCCTCTCGGACCGATGCCGCAAAGCCGCGAAACCGTTCCTCATTCACTGCATCATCACTGAAAGGCGCCCAGGCAAAGTTCTTCAGATTTCTCTCGAGTAAGTGTTCGCCGCCGAGGCGTCCGATTGCACCGTTGTCCTCCATCACACTCGGAACGCTCAAGTCCTTTCGGACCGACGAGATTTCGACAACCGGAACTCCGGCAGAAGTAACGTACTTGGCTAAATCGTCCCAGTGCCCAACGAACGAAAGAATCCCCTCCCCTCTCGATCCGACCGGAATCGTTGCGTCATAAATGACGTCAGCGACAATGTGCCAGTCATGTTCGGCGGCGTAACGAGCGGCGCCTCGATAAAAACCTTGATGCGTAGATGTTAGGGCCAACAGGATCGTTCTCTTCCGCCCTTTTGTGCGCATATTGCGATATTCTAAGCGTAAATTAGCACTCTACGCCAAGGCGCATTTCCCTCTATTACTCGATCTAACCGAGGCTTCACTTTCCGCCGGTCGGTTAATCCAGCGAATCATCTACCCAAACCTAAAAGATCATGAAAACGAGTTTCCCCCTGAACTCGATTCCTACGGGCTCGATCGCCTGTAAGATTGGCTTCCGTCCCGCTCCCCCAGCGGTGAATCACCTTGCCAAAGGCACGGCTAACGCGAGCAAACGATTTGCGTTTGCAATCCGAACGCTGGCCCCAACGATTCTCTTACTGCTCGCTTGGACGAGCTTCGTTCGGGCGGCTGATTCAGATACCCAAGGCAAAACTATTGTGTTCGTGCCGGGTGTAATGGGCAACGCGTTCTATGTGACTATGGAACGCGGGATTCGAGCCGAAGCGGCTAAATACGGTTTCAAGATCGACATCCAGGGCGCGCAACAGTTCGATCCGACTTTGCAGACACCCATCGTTAACGCCGTCGTCGCGAGTAAGCCCGCTGGACTAATCGTCGCGCCAACGGATTCCAAGGCGCTGTTTGTTCCGATCTCTCAGGCAGTGGACGCTGGGATCAAAGTAGCTTTGGTTGACACCACGTTGGATGACACCTCAAAGGTCGTCACGGCGATTGCTACCGACAACGCTGCCGGAGGGGCGGCGGCGGCCGATGCGTTGGCCAAGCTCATCGGAGAAAAGGGCAAAGTTCTGGTCATTGCGTTTCAGGCTGGAGCCAGCACTTCCGACCAGCGTCAGAAGGGATTCGAAAACGAGATCAAGAAGTATCCAAACATCAACTACATCGGATTCCAGATCTCCAACAACGACCCCTCAAAAGCGGCGGCCGAGGTGGAATCAACCCTGACAGCACATCCGGACCTGGCCGGCATCTTCGCTACAAACGATCGATCGGCGGAAGGCACCGCTACGGCCTTGCGCGTTGCAGACAAAGTGGGTGTCGTCAAAGTCGTTGGATTTGACGCAGGCGAAACTCAGATCAAGCAGCTCAAGGATGGGCTCGTTCAAGCTCTGATCGCTCAACAGCCCTACCAGATCGGCGTGGATGGAGTGGATGCCATTGCTAACGCGCTGACCGGCAAGAACGTAGAACACTCGGTCATAACCGAAACAGTGACTGTTACCAAAGACAACCTACAGGAGCCGGAGGTCCAGAAGGCACTCTACAAACTGAAAGGCGATTAACGCTCGCTTTCAACGCGCGCTCTCCAATTCGTGAAACTCATTTGATGCCAGACGCACCTCTCATCGAAGCTCGGGGCATTGTCAGGCATTTCGGTCATGTCCAGGCGTTGCGAGGTGCCGATTTTGCCGTTGGCCGGGGTGAGATCGTTGGTTTGATCGGCGATAACGGTGCTGGGAAAAGCACCCTGATCAGGATTCTTTCCGGCACCGATCGTCCAAACGAAGGTGAGATCCGGGTCAATGGCGAAGTCGTCCATTTCAGCGGGCCACAGGATGCGCGCGCAGCCGGAATCGAGACGGTCTATCAGGACTTGGCCCTGGCACCCGATCTGGACGCCGCCGCTAACATCTTCCTCGGGCGAGAACTTTTCCGGCCAGGTCTCCTAGGAAAGCTTGGGGTCCTCAACAAGCCAAAGATGGACCGTCTCACCAGCGAGGCCATGGCACGGTTCGGTGTTAAGATCCGGCCTTCGACGGAGGTATTTACCCTTTCTGGGGGGCAACAACAGAGCGCTGCTGTGGCCCGGGCTGCTATGTGGGCCACCAGCGCAATTTTTATGGATGAGCCGACAGCCAACCTCGGCATAAGACAAACCGAAGGCGTGCTTGACCTCATCCGGCGGGTCCGAGGCGCCGGCAGTGCCGTGGTTGTTATTAGTCACAATCTCCCGCAGGTGCTGGAGATCAGCGATCGGATTTTTATTCTACGCCTCGGTCGAACGGTCGGACAGGTCGCTTCATCGAAAGCCTCTGTCGACGATCTCATCCGAGCGATGATGACTGGCGAGTTTCGGGGTGAAATGACATGATCGAGCCGAGCAAACCATTCGGAGGACTTACGACCACGCCCGAGCTTCCACGCGACGAACCGGATGTCGGTGGCGCGCCCAGCTCCCCCTGGAGCATTTTCAGAGGCCAGTCTACCACGCTGTTTCTGTTCATAGTCCTCCTCGCTTTGGCGACATTCTTCTCCGTATTACGCCCCGATGCATTCCCTACGGCGGCCAATGCAATCAACATGGCTACGAATGCTTCTGTGCTTCTCGTCCTGGCAGTCGGGAGCACATACGTCATTCTGACGGGAGGCATCGATCTGTCGATCAACGGCGTTTTGGTTTTCTCCGGGGTGATAGCGGCGATGGCCATGGTCGCACTCGGCGGTGATAATCCAGGCGTTTTGCTCGTTGGACTGGTGAGCGGTACCGCGGCGGGTACTGCCTGGGGAGTATTGAACGGATTACTAGTGGCAAAGGCCAAGATTCCGCCACTGATCGTCACTTTAGGGACCATGGGAATGTCGCTCGGGTTCGCCCTGCTGCTGACTCGTGGTGTGGATATTTCGGACGTCCCGGAGAGCCTTGTGTTGACCGTCGGTTCCGGCCGGATCGCTGGAATTCCGATTCTTGTGATCGTTACTGCGGCGGTGTTTGTCGTAGGGACGCTTGTCTTGACGTTCACGCAATTCGGCCGCTACACGTACGCGGTCGGATCAAGCCCTGAAGCCTGCCGCCGGGCCAGCATCAACGTCACCAGCCATTTAATCAAAGTCTATACATTGGCCGGCCTGCTTTCGGGCCTGGCCGGTTACCTTTCGTTGGCGAGATTCGCCACCACGACTCTCGGCGGGCATTCGACAGATAATCTCCAAGTTATCGCGGGAGTTGTGATCGGCGGTACGAGTCTCTTCGGTGGTTCAGGCGGACTGATTGGCACTTTGATCGGTATTATCATTCCGGTCATGCTGCTCGACGGCTTTGTCGTGCTCGGTCTCCCACCCTTCTGGCAGCAAGTCGCAGTCGGGGCTGTGTTGATCATTGCGGTTTACTTCGACCAGCTACGCCGGCAGCTAAGGAGTCGTTAGAAAGGGATCTAACCAACTAACCTTTCGTCCATGAAATCGCGCTACAACCCGAAGAAATAGAAACTTATGATCAAAGCACGACTGATTCACCCTGATATCCTAGCAGTTTTGGGCCGCGCGGGCCACAGCTCGAAGATCCTGATAGCTGACGGCAACTATCCATTTGTAACTCAGCTTGGCTCAAATGCGCGGCTCGTCGCGCTTAATTTGGCTCCCGGCTTGATCAACTCCACGCAGGCGCTCGAAGCCATCGTGAGCGCTGTCCCCATCGAGGAAGCAACCGTTATGCAGCCCGTAGCCTCCGGACCTTACGCCCTGGATTGCGATCCCGCGATTTGGTCCGATTTTCAGCGGATTCTCAAAGAGAGTGGATCAGACGTGACTCTGAAGAAGTTAGAACGGTTCGCGTTCTTTGAC
>DASTDH010000541.1:0-5504 GCA_035710445.1 Chthoniobacterales bacterium | reverse complement strand
GGTGAAAGTAGCCCCGCACTTTAGTGTGGGGTTTTGCGCGATTTGAAGCGGTCGTCCCGGTAGGGACAGGTGAAAGTAGCCCCGCACTTTAGTGTGGGGTTTGGGTTCGAAAGATCGGTCCGTCCCAGCAGGGACGATAGAAAATGGTGATTTCGTCGTCTCTCGTTTCACTTAGTTAGCGAACGCAGCGGCGGTCGATCGTCCCCGGCGGACGTACACGTTTAAAAAAACGCAACCCCACACTAAAGTGCGGGACTACTTTCGCCTGTCCCTTCCGGGACGGGTCCGATCTCTTACCCAATCGAAAAGTCCGACAAGGACCCTGACGGACGGAGACACTCATCAGTCTCGCATCGCCCACCCGCAGTGTTCGGTGCTGAGCTACTTTCACGATTGGCGATTGGGCCCCATTGCTAACGATTTGTACCTCCCGAATTTTAGCTATAGTAGTCACCCAGTCATGAGTTCCACGAAATTTGACGTTCAGTATGTGGCCGAGCTGGCTCGGATTAATCTGACTCCGGAAGAGATCAACACCTTCCAGGCTCAGCTTGGCCATGTCTTAGAACACGTCGAAAAGCTGAATCAACTTGACCTTACGAACGTCGAGCCCACCGCTCATAGTTTTCCGATTTACAATGTGTTCCGCGAAGACCGGGAGCAACCAAGTCTTCCCCGTGACGTGGCATTATCCAACGCTCCGCGGCAAGCGCACGGGCTCTTTATTGTGACCAAAGTCGTGGAGTAGGGCCGTGGAAATCACTTCACTTACACTTCATGAGATTCGTGACCTTCTGAAATCGAAGGAAGTCTCATCTCGCGAGGTAGTCGAGGCCCTCTGTCACCGCATCGAAAAAATTGATCCCAAAATTCACGGGTACTTATCATACGACCGGGACAAGGCGCTGGCTGATGCCGCCAACGTGGATGTCAGTTCGCCTTTGGCCGGCGTTCCCATCACAGTCAAGGACGTTATCAGTGTGGCCGGGCACCCGTGTGGTTGTGCGTCAAAAATCCTGGATGGCTATATTGCTCCTTACGATGCAACCGTCATCAGTCGGCTGAGGCAAGCCGGCGCAATCCCGTTCGGGCGTGCCAACATGGACGAATTTGCGATGGGTTCTTCCACCGAAAATTCGGCATTCGGACCAAGCAGAAATCCTTGGGACACCGACCGAATTCCGGGTGGCTCCAGTGGCGGTTCGGCGGCCGTCATTGCCGCAGACGAAGCCTTTGCCGCACTCGGCTCGGACACCGGCGGATCAATCCGGCAGCCGGCCGCTCTCTGCGGCTGCGTCGGGCTCAAACCGACTTATGGTCGCGTTTCCCGATTCGGTTTAGTAGCGTTCGCGTCTTCGCTCGATCAGATTGGACCGCTGACCAAGGACGTGGAGGATGCCGCTTTATTGATGAATGTCATTGCCGGAGCTGATCCAGCCGATTCGACCTGCCTGGATGAGCCAGCGAGGGATCATACTGCCGAACTGGCTAAGGGAGTCAAAGGGTTGCGCCTGGGATTGCCGAAGGAGTATTTCATTAAGGGTCTCGACTCTCAGGTTGAGCAGCGGGTTCGCGAGGCGGTGCATCATCTGGAAAAGCTCGGTGCTGAAATCGTCGATATTTCTTTGCCGCACACCGAGTACGCCCTCAGCACTTACTATCTGATCGCTCCGGCGGAAGCCTCGGCCAATTTGGCGCGGTTCGATGGAGTGCGTTACGGATTCCGCGCGAGCGAAATCAGCGGTTTACTTGAGCATTACGGCAAGACCCGAGAAGAAGGTTTTGGTCCGGAAGTCAAGCGCAGGATCATCCTCGGAACATATGCGCTCAGCTCCGGATATTACGACGCCTTCTACCTGAAGGCGCAGAAAGTAAGAACCTTGATTCGTCGCGATTTCAGCGATGCCTTTTCCCAGGTCGACGCGATCGTCTGCCCGACCTCACCAACGCCGGCATTCAAGCTAGGAGAACGCACCGCCGATCCGCTGAGCATGTATTTGGCTGATATCTTTACCCTGGCAGCGAACATGGCCGGAATCTGTGGGATCAGCATTCCGTGCGGTTTCGCGACATCTGAGGGAAAGCAACTGCCCGTCGGTTTGCAGGTTTTGGGAAAAGCCCTCGACGAGGCGACCATCTTGCGCGTCGCCCATGCCTACGAGCAAAGTACCGAATGGCATCGAATGAAGCCGAAGCTATGAATTGCCGATTCCGCAATCCGCGTTTCGCATTTTCTGCCTATACTTCTTTGCCCTCCGAGTTCCTCAAAGTGGCCAGAACGGTTAGATCTTCTAATGTCGTGGTGTCGCCGGTCACTTGGCCGCCGGCGGCCACTTCTTTTAGGAGCCGTCTCATAATTTTCCCGCTCCGGGTCTTGGGCAAGGCTTCAGCAAATCGGATATCATCCGGCTTGGCGATCGAACCGATAACGGTTCCCACGTGTTGCCGCAGCTTGTCTCGTAGTTCCGGCGAGGCCGATTCTCCCCGCTTAAGCGTAACGAAACAGACCAACGCTTGACCTTTGATCTCGTCCGGCCGCCCGACGACCGCCGCCTCCGCCACGCAAGCGTGACTAACTAGCGCACTCTCGATCTCCGATGTTCCCAGGCGATGACCGGCAACGTTCAGAACGTCATCGATTCGGCCCACGATCCAGAAATAACCGTCTTTATCGCGTCGCGCTCCGTCCCCAGTGAAGTACATCCCCTCGTACTCACTCCAGTACATCTGCTTGTAACGCTCTTCGTCGCCCCAAATGGTTCTTAACATGGACGGCCACGGTTTCCGAAGAACCAGTTTACCGCCCTGGTTGGTCTCCACTTCCTTTCCGTTTTCGTCGACGACGGCTGCATCGACTCCGAAAAATGGAAGCGTCGCGGTGCCCGGCTTACAAGGTATAGCTCCCGGTAGGGGAGTGATCATGATGGCACCGGTCTCAGTTTGCCACCAGGTATCGACGATCGGACAACGACCGCCACCAATTACCGTGTGATACCACATCCAGGCTTCCGGATTGATCGGCTCACCGACTGTTCCTAACAGTCGCAAGGACGAAAGGTCGTGCCGGTTCGGGTATTCATCCCCGGCTCGGATAAACGCACGAATCGCCGTCGGCGCGGTGTAAAAAACAGTGACTCCATGATCTTCGATCAGTTTCCAAAAGCGATCTGGCTCCGGCCAGTTAGGAGCCCCTTCATACATGAGAACCGTCGCGCCGTTGCTGAGTGGCCCATACACCACGTAGCTGTGGCCGGTGACCCAACCGACGTCTGCACTGCACCAATAGATATCCTCTTCGTGCAGATCAAAGACGTATTTGCTAGTTATCGTCGTCCCAAGAAGATACCCGGCGCTGGTATGGAGAATGCCTTTCGGCCTACCGGTCGAGCCGCTGGTGTACAGGATAAACAGCGGATGTTCGGAGTCGACGTATTCCGGCTCACAGTGTGGCTCTACATTCTCCATTTCCTGATGCCACCAGAAATCCCGCCCTTCCTTCATGGAGATTTCATTATTGGCCCGTCGAAATACGATGACTTTTTCCACCTGCTCGTTGTCACTCAACGCCTCGTCGACGTTCTTTTTGAGACCGACGATGCTTCCGCGGCGATAACCACCGTCCGCGGTAATTACCATTTTTGCCTGGCTGTCGTTGATTCGGTCCTTAATCGCTGTAGAACTGAAACCTCCAAAAACAACCGAATGGATCGCACCGATTCGGGCGCACGCCAGCATGGCGATAGCTGTTTCCGGGCACATCGGCATGTAAATGAGGATCCGGTCGCCCTTCTCGATTTGGCTTCTCCGAAGAACGTTAGCAAACTTGCAAACTTCTCGGTGGAGTTGCTTATAGGTGAGAGTCCGCTTCTCGCCCGGTTCACCTTCCCAAATGATAGCCGCCTTATTGCGCCGGGGTCCTTCCAAATGCCGGTCTAGACAGTTTTCTGAAACGTTCAACTGACCTCCGACAAACCATTTCGCAAAGGGCGCGTTCCATTTCAGAACCTCGTCCCATTTTTTGTGCCAGACCAGCAGTTCCTCGGCTTGTTGGCCCCAGAACTTTTCCGGATTCTTAATCGATTTGCGATAAAGCTCTTCGTATTCGTCAAAGTCGGAAATCAGAGCCCGCTTCGTAAACGACTTGGAAGGCTTGAAAACTCGATTCTCGACGAGATGAGATTCGATATTGTTACTCATTGGAGGAGTTCAATGCTTGCAATTTTCCCTGCGGTTAAACAAAAAATTAATCGGAAACTACGCTGCTATTTTATAAACCGGAAGCTCGCGAAGTGCCAGCCTATGAAACTTGAATGACCGGAAGCGGATAGCGAAGCCGAAGTTCCTGATCCAACATAATTTCTACATGATGTAATCCATATTGTTGGAATTGTACCCCGGTGAACAGATTGACGTTGGTGACGTTGCCCTCCAGTTCCTTCAATTCAAAATCAATCTGCGACTCGGCCAGCACATGTTGATCGTCTACTCCCAAAATTCGAGCATTTTGACGAAAACGCCCGAACCCGCCGCACCACCGGGTCCAAACGCAAAGCTTGAGCAAGGCGACCGGTAACATCCGAGCCGGGATTAGGTTGATTATTCCGACTAACGTCTGCATGCCGTTAACTTCCTGTCGGACATCCTCACAGATGACGGACGCTTGCAGGTCAGGCAGCACACTCTCAGGATCCAACATCAGAAAGATTGAATCCCTAGATCGCTGCTTCCCCTCGCTCTTCGGTTCGTATCCGAATGGCTTCGTCGATAGAAATCACAAACACCTTCCCGTCTCCGATCTTTCCGGTACGAGCTGTTTGGACGATCGTTTCTACGGCTCGCTGGACCCGGTCGTCGGGTACCACAATTTCGAACTTCACCTTGGGTAGGAAATCGACAGTATATTCGCTGCCGCGATAGATTTCGGTATGGCCTTTTTGTCGACCGAATCCCTTTACCTCACTGACGGTCATCCCCTCTATCCCAATCTCCGTAAGGGCTTCTTTGACGTCCTCCATTTTAAAGGGCTTGATGATCGCCTCAATTTTCTTCATGTCCGCCTCAAGTTGAGGTAGCGTTCGCAAAAATGCAAGGTAAGACGAGTCGGTCCGGCTTTGGCAGTGGCGACTCCCTGTCCGACATAGTCTTGACGCCTCCGCGTCAATAAACGGTAATCCGTAGTCGGTATTCGGTGACCTGGCATTGGGTATTTGGCGGCGTGACACAACTGGTAGCGGCGACTGTCCAGCCGCAAGCCAAACGCGTGCCGAGCAAGGCGGCTTGAACGAAAGGAGTTAAATGTGCCGGTCCATTGAATGCAGTCGCCTCGGCAGGACGTGACGTTCGGTGCAACAGGGTGACGCCAATGGTAGAGGCAACTAGCTTGTCCGACGTAGTTTGGATGCTTTCAGGTGTTGCGCTGATTCGCTGGGACGATGTCGAATCCCGCTATGATCCTGGACGCTGCAAAACCCACAAAACTCACCGGAGCCGCTTGTCTGGACCTA
>DASTDH010000540.1:0-3264 GCA_035710445.1 Chthoniobacterales bacterium | reverse complement strand
CTCGGCCAGAAACGTCACGGCCTTGAGGATCGGGCTGAGTCGATTCTGCATGCGGACGGATATGGACGATAGGATGAGGTAATAATCTTCCTCGCTCAATTCCGTGATCAACGTCGCTTTCAGTTCGGCGAGCTGTTCGGGGTCCAACGACTGCGTGACTTGATTGTCGGTGAGCAACGCGCAGATGCGTTGCACCTTCTCGAAATCGGTGAGCTCGCTATTCTTGGCGACGGCGCCGATCTGCGCGAGGGTTTCCAAGACCCCGTGGTCAAACTGCTCTTCTATACAGCTGTACGCGTGAGCGAGCTCGTCCACATCGAGGTCGGCGATGTCGATCTCGATGCTTGCAAAATTTTCATCAATCGGGGCAAAGACGCCAAGGACCGCTACATTTTGTTTCCGGCGAGCTTCCGCTTGGTGCTCAAAAGCCACCTCCACGCCGCGCCGCAGAATCGATATCTATTCGAGACCCGGCGGTTCGGGCCGTTCACGACACGCCGAATCCAGCAAATTGTTCAAGGCTACCGGGAGATGGCCGGCATTACGCAGCCGCTGCACCCGCATCTGTTCCGCCATCAGATGCTGACCTACTTGACGTCCAAAGGCCTCACCGACGCACAGATTCAGCTGATTTCAGGCCACGAAAGCAAAAAGAGTCTAGAGGTCTACCAACACCTGTCACTCAAATCGGTCGATAAGGCGTACCAGGATGCGGTCCAGAGTGTGGGGATCTAAGAAGATTTCTGTGGGACTTTACGTACCTTTGTTGGGCTAAACCCGTTGATGTCGTTAGAGTCGGGCCCCTCGCCATGACCTCTTTGCCGAAGAGGTCGATTACAAAGACCCCCCTGGCCGCAGACTTTCGAAGATATTCGACAAGACTCTCAAGTCGTCGTCTTCATTCTCGAAGTAACCAAAAGGCGACCATAGATTCATCGCAAGCTGGAAAGCATTGGTCTCGCAAATTCTCTCATGTCTTGATGAATCCATTCGACCTGTTGCCCAGACTCAGCAGCACGTTTCTTTGCTCGATCCAGCAAGAACTTTGTTCCATCAACTCCAGTGACGCGATATCCTCGACGAGCAAATTCTAGGGCGTGTCTGCCCGGGCCACAGCAGAGATGGTTAAATCGTGGATTTGCCTGGGAGCGCAGTCTACGATTTAAGTACAGCGGAACGAACGCTTGAGACTAGACTTTTGTCCTAGCAAACCAGTTCGCCTGGTTGCGCCTCGGTCAGTCTTGGCGAGATTGCGGTGCTACCATGCTCCACGAAGGTTCCAGAGGGATGTGGTAGCTCACCATTTCCCCGACGTGATCCTTCAATTTTGCCTGAACGCTGAGCACGGGATAGACAGTCTCTAGAAAGTTGCGAAGAGCGTCACTGCTACTCCAAAAGGTCGTACTGGCGAAGCGATCCGGCAGTCGTCCCAAACGGGAGAGCGTGTTACCGAGCATCTCGCCATTGGAGATCAATCCCGGCCGCCAAATATCAAATTGCATGGCTAGAAACAGCGGCGAAGAATCTTGCCGCAAAGTGATATCCGAGACCCGCATGACCCCGGTCTCCGCAATCGCGACTCGCGGATCTGCTTCTTTGATCGTCAAAATGACATGACCGGTGTTGACCCGGAGCGCGGAATAGGTATCACGCTGGCGATCGGCAAACGAATCATATTGTTCCCGCATGAAATCGGCATAGGACTGTTCGTTTTTCCAGTAGGCTACGATAACGGCACAGTCGGGGCGATCATTAACCCAGCCTCCTATCTGTGCGACAAAGCCGGGCACTGATTCCAATCCGCTCCATCCTGATGCCTGACTTTCGCTGAATTTGGCGCGGCGGTCATTTGGAACGGTCGCAGTAATCAACTTGAAGAGCATTTTGCTATTCCCTGCCCGTCCCAAGATTGTATCATAGATTCTTGGCGTGGTCAGAAAATCACGTTGATGACATCAGGTCGATTACTCCCATGCTTGTTGCGGCCTATATGGAGAAACATCCCGGCTCGCCGCAAACGATCAAGCAACACCTGGCTGCCATCAAGATGCTCTTTGATTATCTGGTGATCAGCCAGAGGGAACCGGATTCTCCCCTTTTTCCGGCGGCTATCGGAAAGACCGGGAAGCTATCGCGTCGGCCGCTGGTGCGCACCGACGCCGCGGACATGCTTAAAAGGCGCCTAAAAAAAGCTGAATTACCGGGTGACTCTCACCGCCACCAATCGGGATCCACCACCGCGAGTTGCCGCTCCCAGAGCCCTCGTACGCAGATGGCGCTGCAGTGTGCTCAACGCCAGGCCCCGGCCTCTACAGAACTCTGCCCTGTCCGATCCGCTGGCCTCAAATTCATCCACCAGTCGCTTGACTTCTTCCCGGCTACGTCGTTTTCGGCGACGCCACGCTTCGTTTTGTAATTTCATTGGCCCACTTGATCAAAAAAGAGCCTCGCCGCTAGATGGGGTTGCTGGAACGCATACCAACTAGAAGAGTTTATTGGTTTACTGTTTACCTTTTCCTTTACGCACGGGTTTGACCGATTTGGAATTGAGCGACCAGCGACCGAGGCAATAGGTACGAGAGTAAGCCGCGGTCCGGTTAGCTATGGTCACGGTCAGGGAACCGCCGGAATCGCATTCGTAGCGCTCCTCGATCAGTTGCGAGCTCGCCTCCGGCGAGTGGCCAACCGCTGTAGTGTGCAGGTCGGGTGCACTCGCCAGGGCAGGATCGAATGGAAACCGGATCTCGTCCCAAAGGGCGACTTCACCGCTTGGTGCACCAAGCGGCGAACGATGAGTGCATTCGAGAAAGCGAAAATGACCGATGTTATGAACCGGCGAATAAGAACGGCAGATCGTGAGACTCGGCTCGCAGGGTGAAGGTAAGCTGATCCCCTTCTCAAACAATGGATCGAATACGATAGTTGAACCGCAGTCCGCTTCTCGCCACACACCGAAAGAACGTGAGAGACGTTCGCTCAACCGATAGGTACCAGGTTGATCGGCTTGAATCGCTAAACCAATTGCAGTGGCCGAGCGTGCATAAGCGGAACGGCGCACCCGCCGGCCGAAACGTTCCCGAAGCATGCGAGCGATTAACGGCAGCTCGCTGCCCCCGCCGGTGATGTAAAGCACATCACATTGGGGACTCAGATCTTCTGCAGCGCGAATGGTTTCTTCTACCGCTGGCCGGGCCGTTTCATAAAACTCGGCCACAGGAATCTGGACAGGCTGCCAGCCCGGATGTGCGTGCTCCAGGTCGATTG
>DASTDH010000539.1:0-22170 GCA_035710445.1 Chthoniobacterales bacterium | reverse complement strand
TGATTCGGATTCATCGATGACCGGGTAAATGATATATATTTGACGGCCGGCCTTCAGTCGCTCTTTCAAAAACGCGGTCGCCTCCGGAAGTTTAGCGGTGGATCTGACTCGAGTAACTACCGGCCGACGGCCGGCCGGTTTTTCATCTAAGATGGAAACATCGAGATCGCCGTATACCGTCATTGCCAGCGTGCGGGGAATCGGCGTTGCCGTCATCACGAGAAGATCGGGCACTGGCACTCTCTGTACCAGTTGTGCGCGCTGGAGTACGCCGAACTTGTGCTGTTCATCGATAACCACCAACCCAAGCCGGCAAAAAGAGTCTGTATCGTAGAGTAATGCATGCGTGCCGACAATGGCGTCTGCTTCCCCTTCCAGGGGGAGAAAGGTTTCTTCTTTTCGCGTGCTGGTTCGCAACGCCAGCCTGATGCCCAGAGGTTGGAGCCATTCCGTCAGCCCGCGATAGTGTTGTTCGGCGAGCACCTGGGTAGGGGCCATGAGTGCTGTCTGGAACCCAGCTTCGATAACGGACAGCATCGCAGTTACTGCGACGAAAGTTTTCCCGGCGCCTACGTCACCCTGCAACAAACGGGCCATCGGTCGATGGGATGCCAGGTCGCGACGAATCTCTTCCATTGTCCGGAGCTGCGCTTTGGTTGGTTCGAAAGGTAGCCGGTCGAGAAATTTCTTGAGGATTTTGCCGGTTCCCAAGTGGGATTCTCCCACGCCGCTCAAAGCTGTCCGCCGACGCTGTTCCACTACCAATTGCATGCCAACCAACTCGGCCAGAGCCAACGTTTGCCGTGATTTTTCGAGTTCTTCCCAGGATTCGGGAAAATGAAGTTGCTGCAGCGCCGATCGTAGCGAAGTAACCTGCCCGGGAAGGATCGGCCGGTCAGGAATAGTTTGCAGTTGCTCAACGCTGCGGTACACCAATTCTCGCAGGGGTCGCTGGCGCAATCCCTCGGTGAGCGGATAAATCGGCGTGATGCGATCGAGGTGAATCAGGTTTTCTTCCGTCTCGTCGACAATTTCAAACTCTGGATGATCGAAATAGATGCGATTCCGAATCTCTTTGGGTCGACCGAAAAGAACGACAATCTGACCCACCGCCAGCATGCGTTGGATGTAGTATTGGTTAAACCAGCGACAGGTTACGCGGCCACTGAGCGCGGTGCCGTTTTTTTCTTCAACCGTAGCCTCGACGATTTTTCGCCTCGCAAAGTAGCGACCGCTTATTTTCGTGATGACACCACGAATACAGGTGGGCGTTTCCGAGCTAGCCGTCGGAAACCGGCCGAACTGAGAGCGGTCTTCGTGACGACGCGGATAATGTTCGAGGATATCTCGCCAGGTCTCGATTCCGAGCCGCGCCAGTCCTCGGCCCAACAGTGGATTGACCCAGCCAAGTTCCCGAACCGGGGCTTCTAGAGGATCCATTGGCTTAGCCGGCCTTTAAGAAAGCTTTTAATCATGATGCATGGTTGGAAACGTCAGTCCGCAAATCAGCACGTCGATCCATATGGCGGGTAACTTCCGCGGGCTAGCGGCATGAGCGAATCGCCTCGATCTGCAGTTGCAGTTCCAGACGGTCCTGAAACCGGTTAGTTTCTAAGAAGAACGCGATATCCCAGGGCGGCGGTGGGACCGGGATACTTCCCGCGCCAAAGTGAATAGCTCTAAGCAATCTCCCATCGTGCCGGACGCTGAACACTCGATGCTTTTCTTTTAGAAGGCGCGGCTCGCAGGAGGGCTCCGCGCCCCGCAAACAGAACAGTGGCGCTGGATTCCCGATCCCAAACGGCTGGAGCCTTTCGTGGCCGATTAAGAAATCAAAATTCAGTTCTCGCCCGGAGACCACAGCGTCGATGGCGTATATTGGCGTTAACAGCTCACTGGGCAGACTTTGTCGCGCAGTCGCTAAAAACATTTCGGTAAACGACGCCAGGCGATCAAACGGTAATGTGACTCCGGCGGCCATCTCGTGACCGCCGAATTGGGTTAACACTCCGTCGCACGCCTCCAGAGCCCGTACGAGCGAAAACCCGGGAATACTGCGACCACTGCCTTTCCCGATTCCATCCTCGTCGAAACCGATCACAATAGTTGGACGATGGAAATGTCGCACCAATCGAGACGCGACAATGCCTACCACGCCAGGGTGCCAACCCCGTGAACCGACCACAATCGCGGCAGATAAAGGGTCGAACCGATCGGAGAGAAGAGTGAACGCCTCGTCGATCGTGGCCTGCTCGACCGCTTGCCGTTCTCGATTCTGCCGATCAAGCGATTCCGCGAGCCGGTCCGCCTCCAAGGCGTCCTGGGTTAATAGGAGGTCCAGTGCTTCTTGAGCGGCCCCGATTCGGCCGGCCGCATTGAGACGCGGCCCGATGCGAAATGCGACTTCTGAGGCTTTAACCGGACCTTCGATCGCCGCACGACGAACCAGCGCTCGCAGACCGATCCATCGGCTGGAAGCGAGCCGCTTGAGGCCGTGGTAGACTAGAATCCGATTTTCGTCGATCAACGGCGCTAGATCGGCTACGGTGCCGATCGCGATCAGATCTAGGAAATCCTTTAGGTCGACTTCGGAAATTCTCCGTTGCTTCAGTAAGCCGTGGCACAGTTTGAAGACCAGTCCGACGGTACAGAGATAACGAAAATTCGAACCGGTTTTCGGATTGATAAGGGCCCGACACGCCGGAAGTTGCAATTTTGGTTCGTGATGATCAATGACGATGACGTCTGTGCCCAGCGACTTGATGTGGGCGATTTGCTCGATCGAAGCGGTTCCGCAGTCGAGCGCGATAAAAAGGTCAGGCTGAAAAAGCTGCAGGCAGCGACTAACCCCCTCAGCGGATAGTCCGTAACCCTCATCGATACGATTGGGAAGGAATTGGGCTGGTTCGGCGCCGTACGATCGCAAGATTCGAGTGAGCATTGCGATCGAGGTTACCCCGTCGACGTCGTAGTCTCCGAAAAGCACGATCTTCTCTTTGTGATCGATTGCCCTGAGAATCCGGTCTACCGCTTCTCGGACCCCTGACAACAGGAAAGGATCCGAAAGATCTTGCAGCCTTGGCTGGAGAAATGTGGCGGCTGCAGCGACATCGCTGATTCCCGCTTTGACCAAGAGCCGCGAAAGGGAAGCGGGGAGTTGAAGTGCTTCACCGAGGGCGTGAAGGGTTACGTCTGTATCATTGCTAGGGAAATGCCAGACGCGGTCGAAGTTCGCACTCATTTTGGGATCATGGGGGCCGCACGAAGACGCCGCGCGCGGCCAGGAAGCGTTTCGCATCGGAAACGGTGAACTCGCCAAAGTGAAAAATACTGGCCGCAAGTACCGCGTCGGCTTTTCCCTCACGCAGGACAGACTCAAGGTGTTCCAGGGTTCCAGCTCCTCCGCTGGCAATGACCGGGATGCCAGTCGCAGTGCCGACCGCCGCTGTAAGTTCCAGGTCGTAGCCATCCTTGGTACCGTCCGCGTCCATACTGGTTAAGAGGATTTCACCCGCGCCGAGAGACTCCACTTTCATTGCCCATTCAATCGCATCGAGCGGAGTTGGGTTTCGTCCGCCGTGCGAAAATACGCGCCAGGAACCATTGCGTTCCTGCTTTGCGTCAATCGCGACTACAATACACTGCACACCAAACATCTCCGCAGCTTCCGAAACCAGCTCCGGGTGCTGAATGGCGGCAGTGTTGATGCTGACCTTGTCAGCGCCGGCCAAGAGCATATCACGCACGTCGGTGACGCTTCGGATACCACCTCCGACGGTCAGAGGCATAAAGCATTCATTGGCGGCACGCTCAACAACGTCGATCATTGTTTTCCGATGGTCGGAAGAAGCCGTGATATCCAGGAACACAAGCTCATCCGCTCCTTGCCGATTATACTCCTTCGCGCACTCGACCGGATCACCTGCATCACGCAATTGCACAAAGCGAGTTCCCTTAACGACGCGACCATCGGTGACATCAAGGCATGGAATGATTCTCTTGGCCAGCATGGTGCGAAAAGAAATGTGTTAAGTCTAGTTTTCTGTCGACGATCCGCAACACCTCCGAGCGTTCGGTCTAAATTGGCTCATATCCCCCTCGCCGTCGCTCGACTCTGCCGCCGTCGCTGCGCTTTGGCGCGCCCTAGCCATCCGTTTCAGGAAAATCATAGAGCTGGCCGCGACGGAGGCTTTGCGTGGTCGAGTATCGCCTTACCTCGTTGCTCCAAAAACCCAATATTTGTCTGCAAGGTGTTAAACAAGAGATCGCGGAGAAGCTTTACCACCGGCGATTTTTCATTCTGTCTGGAAAGAATGTGCAACTGGATGGGGGGAAGCGTTTTCAAGCCGGTCATTCTGTTGTGCATCGTTAAACCTTTAGGAATGCCGAGTGATGTCCGTATGGCGACACCAAGCCCGGCTTCCACCGCGGCCCAAGTGCCGGCAAGACTTGGGCTGGTGAACGTTCGCCGCCACGGCCGGTCGCCGAGGTTTTCCAATGCAGCCGAGCGGAAAGCACATGGCGCTTCGAATAGTACGAGCTTTAGCTCTTCGTCCGGTTCGGGCGGATGTTTCCAGATCCAGACCATTGGTACGTTTCCGATTGATTCGGCAGTGAACCCATCGCCCGGATCCGTGGACCCGAACAGGAGGACCAAATCAAGTCCCCGTCGTTGCAGCGCGTTGAGTAATTCGGTCGAGCGCTCGACGCGTACCTCCAACTCGACGGCCGGATGGGCGCGACTGAACGACGCGAGAGCGGAAGGAAGAATCGTTTCTGCGAAATCCTGCAGCATGCCCAGCCGGATTTTTCCATGTACCTTCAATCCCGCGACTGCTTGAACTGCCTCATCATTCAAAGCGAGCAGCCGCCGAGCGTACTCTAGGAGAACGAAGCCGCCCTCGGTCAGTCGGACGTTACGACCCGCCTTCTCAAAAAGGTCGGTGCCGGCCAAATCTTCGAGACGCCGCATTTGCAAACTTACCGCTGACTGAGTGCGACCGACTGAACGAGCCGCATCTCGAAAACTCCCCTGGTCATGGGCTAGGGTCAATGTGCGTAGCAGATCAAGGTCGAATAACGGCAGATTCATACATAAACCAAATTTATGTGTATTCAGAAATAAATTAAAATTGATAACATATGAACGCAAGCGTTGGTTGCCCGCATGAGCAAACCCGATTTTTCTGATGCGATTCTGATGCAGTACGAAACCCCGTTACCAGACGATTTCGATATGGAGGGGATCCGGATTCGAGTTCAACAAAAGGCGAAGGTATTTGATCAGATGCCCGGAATGTTCGTGAAATTCTACGCTGTCAATGACGTGACAGCTGGGGCGCTGAACGAGTATTCCTCGATTTATCTATGGTCGAAACCTAGCTTCCTTACCGGCTTCTTCACCGGGGACTTCTTCGAAAATTATGCCAACGCTTTTGCTCGGCCGGCTCCCAGATGGGCTTTGGTTCATCAGGTAAACGGGGATTTCCGCCAACTCCAACGAACGAGAGTGGCGATCCGACAGACTATCGGGATACCGCGTCAGACGCCAATTGGGCAATTTGCCAAGAGTTGGGAAGAGCGATCCAGGAAATCGAACGCGCTTGCTCGGGTGATCGCCATTGATCCAGCCAATTGGGAGTTGATCGATTTTGAATTCGTAGCGGAACAGGTCGCTCAACCGCTGGGAGTAAATGCCCATCGGTACGACATCGTGCATGTATCGCTACCGGCACTGAAGTAGCTTAAAGTAGCCGCAGCTTCCAGCTTCGAACCGAGTAAATTCAGGGGCTGGCACTGACGCATTTGCACGCCGCGCGGATGACCGCTCGTCAGGACAGCTCCGGCGGGTTGCTCCTGTTGGAGGAGCAGGATCGCACGCTCTGGGACCAGAAAGGGATTCAGGTCGGATTGGAGTGGTTGGCCAAATCCGCACAAGGCGATGGCTTTTCCCGGGACCAAGGGAGTTCACGGCCACTTGCGCCTCGGGGGATCGTGGCGAGGCGCATCGGCAGTTTCTGGCAATGAGAAGCCGATTACGGCCCAGTAACACCAAAGCAGCTGTGAGTGCGAGATAGATGACGATCACGAGCGCAACAATGGGGTCGAAGGCTGAAGCTCACGCCTAAAATTACGCCACCGCCCAATCAACGTACACGTCTTAACCCCATCTGGCGGATGGGGTGATGGGGTTAACAAGACGTGTACGGTATTCATCAGTACGCATTGGGATCGCTAAAGGGTTGTGTGGACGAAGGAAAATTCAGTTGCTCGTCGTGATCACCGCACGAAAGCGCACTTTGCCCTCGGCGACGCGCTCGTAAGCTTTGGTGATCTCGTCGAGCGAGTAGGTCTCGGTCATTACTTTGACTTTGCCCGATGCGGCGATTTGTAGCGCTTCGTGCAAGTATTCGCGATCGTTCTGCTGGCTGCCAAGGATGCGGATACGGCGCATGATCAAATCGCCGGGATGCACGGCAAGGGGTTTGTTTTCGAACCCCATTAAGACCAGGCGACCATCGGGGCGCAGGCCCGCGACGCTATCGGCCATCGCATCGACGGAATTGCTCGTGCCGAGGATCACGTCCGCCCCGCCGACCGCGGCCAAACCTTTACCATCGCGCACAATCTCGTCGGCGCCAAGCTCGCGAACGAGTTTATCTTTGTCGGCCGAGTGCGAGATCGCGATCGTCGTGAAACCAGCCGCCTTGGCATATTGCACGGCGAGATGTCCGAGACCGCCAATGCCGACGACGGCGAGGCGTTCACCCGGCTGCGGCTCAGCCCAGCGCAATCCGGACCAGACGGTGTAGCCGGCGCAGAAAAGCGGCGCGGCTTGTTCGTAGTCTAGCCCTTCGGGCAATAGCATCGTCGCATCGGCGTAGGCCACCATGTATTCGGCGTGTCCGCCGCTGATCTGTACGCCCGTGCCGATGCCTTGCTCGCAAAATATCGGCTTGTTGCGAGCGCACCATTCGCAGCGTCCGCAGGTGTGTTGCACCCAGGGAACGCCGACGCGATCGCCCGTCTTGCGCGTCGTCACACCGGGCCCAACCGCAACGATTTCCCCGACCGGCTCGTGGCCGATTGTGCGCGGGAAGTCGCCGGGCAATTCGCCGCGTGTCTGATGCACGTCCGTGTAACACATCCCGCTGGCGCGGATTTTGATGAGCACCTGGTTTTCACCGGGCTCTGGCATTTTGATTTCCTTTACTTCCCACTTGCTGTTCGCGGAAGGGACAATGGCTGCTTTCATGTTTTTCCTTCAGTTTGGTCCAATGTTAACTAGTTCTGAACCAGCGCTTATCAAAAAGCTACAGAAAATCCGGCCCGCAGTCGTCGCCCTCGCTCGACTTAGCTCTCATACGTTTCGCCCCTTCGACTTTCCTTTCAAAGGGGTCGGCGTACTATCGAAAGGGCCGATTCTATTCAACGCCATATGCAAACGATTCCGCCGCGTGTGGATCACGAACTGACAGCGCTTGGACATTCATTGATCAAGCCGCTGGCTGCACTCGCGTCTTGAACGCTCGAAAACCGATCGAAGATCGAAGCCGCCAGAGAACGGGTATTTTGGCAATGAACCCGGCACGGGAAGTCAAAACGGCCAAATTCTCACGGAACGAAGGCAATCGATTCGACTGGCCAAAGGATTTATGAAGACCTGCCAGATTTAAGAGTAAGCGCATCTAGCAGAGCGCGCAGCGGGCCGGATGTCTTGCCTCGTCGCCAGGCAACATATAAATTCCAAAGTCGCGGCCGTATCGGCAATTGGGACCATGGCGCGCTGCCTGCGGTTCTTATGGAAACAGACCGAATTCTTGCCGGGCTTTCATCACGCGCTCAACGGCTACAGCTAAGGCAGAAATGCGATGCGGAATCTTCTGCTGCTTGGCTCTTCGCGTGACGGTAATGAAAGCCTGCTCCATGGTTCGAAACAGCCGATCGATAATTTCGCTTCGTGTCCAGAAAAAGCTTTGCAAACCCTGCACCCACTCAAAGTAGGAGACCACTACGCCGCCTGCGTTACACAAAATGTCGGGGAGCACGAAAATCTCGTTCCAACGTTCGAACAGTATCTTGTCTGCTTCGGCTGTCGTCGGCCCGTTTGCTGCTTCGGCGAGAATGCGGCAACGCAATTTCGCTACATTCTGTCGGTTGATGACTCCGCTGACCGCCGCAGGCACCAGGACGTCGCACGGCAAGGTCAATAAGTCATTAGGGCTGATTCGCTCAGCCCCTTCAAAGTTTCGCAGGTCTCCGTTTTCAAGAACGTGAGTTTGGGCTCGCCAGATATCGATTCCATTCTTGTCGAAATAAGCGCCGGAGGTATCAGCGACTCCGACAATTCTCATACCGTTACGGTAAGCCAAACCGTGCGCGATCACCGACCCCACGTTACCGAACCCTTGCACCACTGCGGTTCCACCGGCCAATTTCATTCGAATCATATCGGCGGCTCGCTCGATCAAATAGACGGCCCCAATACCGGTAGCCTCGCGGCGACCGGTCGTGCCGCCGATGCTCACCGGCTTTCCAGTCACAATACCTGGCTCGGAGTAACCCAGATAGGCGGAATAGGTGTCCATCAGCCAGGCCATAACCGTCTCATCCGTACCCAAATCCGGACCCATGATATCGGATCTCGGGCCAACAAAAGGTATCATTTCCTGCATCAGACGTCGTGAAACCCGCTCAAGTTCGGAAGTACTCAAGTACCTGGGATCAACCCGGACTCCTCCCGCTGCTCCCCCGTAAGGGAGACCGGCGAGCGCGCATTTCCAGCTCATCCAGATGGCTAGAGCCGCTACTTCTCCCATGGTCAGGGTCGGAGCGAATCGTATCCCGCCTTTGGTCGGGCCCATTGCCAGGTGATGTTGGACCCGATAACCCTCAAAGTTCTCAATCGAACCGTCATCCATCTTCACCGGTAAGGAGACCGCGATACATCGCTTCGGCCAAAAAAGCGGTTCCCGCATACTTGGAGAGATGTCGAGATAGTCTGCTATCAGCTTAAACTGTTTAGATGCCAGGTTGAATGCCGGAGCATCAAAGAAATGATCCATCGGTTGGCGGAGGGAGAGTTGGAAAATAGAATCCAGAATTTAAGAGCTATTATCAAGTGCCAACAAACGATATCGCTGGCCCACCTTCACCGTAGACGCACCTTCCCAGGTGCGAAAACCCCGCCCCAATCGCAGCTAAAACTGCGGCTGCTTTACTCAGACTGCCAACCGCTGGCCGCCCTCCCATATCTCCCGATAGAGTTCTTCGATTTCCTGTGCCGTTGGTACGCGCGGGTTGTTTGCCGGCGAACCTGAAGCCAATGCCTGCTTCGCCATCGTGGGCAAACTTCCAAACCAATCTGGCTCTGCGATTCCGTACTGTGACGGTGTTGGGACCTCCAGCTGCTGGTTCAGTTCTTGCAGACTCTCGACCAGGGCTTCCGTCGCTCGATCATTGTCCATATCGCCCGACACGATACCCATTGCCCTCGCACAATCTGCATAGCGGGTCTTGGCGGCGCTAATCGAAAACGCGGTGATAGCGGGCAATAGCATCGCGTTGGATAATCCATGTGGCACATGGAACTTTGCTCCAATCGGCCGGCTCATTCCGTGCACTAAGGCTACGCTTGAGTTGGAGAACGCGATTCCCGCCTGCGTCGCGGCCAGCATCATGGCCTCACGTGCAGTCCGATTTTGCGGGTCAAAATATGCCGTTGGCAGATTTTTCCAAATCGCTTTCATCGCGGTGAGGGCAAACCCGTCCGAAAATGGATTGGCCAGTTTACTAACATATGCCTCGATCGCGTGGGTTAACGAGTCGACGCCGCTGTCAGCGGTTAATCGAATCGGCTTACTGAGCGTTAACTCGTAATCAACAATGGCCGCCGTTGGCAGGTAAGAAAGCCCGATACAAAGCATTTTTTCGCCGGTCTCTTCGTCGGTAATAATCGTAAATCGTGTCGCTTCCGAGCCGGTCCCCGCAGTCGTGGGAATCGCGACAATCGGCAACCCGGGAACATCCTGTTGATGGGGCGCTTTGTATTCACGCATCTTACCGCCATGCACGCCGAGAACCGCGATCGCTTTTGCCGTATCGATCGAGCTGCCGCCGCCTAAGCCGATAACCGAGTCGAAGCTTCCATGCTTCAGTGTCTCGAGGCCGGCATCGACGGAGGTAGTGGTCGGATCCGGTACGCTCCCGGAAAAGATGCCAATACCGCTGATGCTAGAGTGCCTGAGAATTTCGGCGAGCCGATCGGCCAATCCTTGCTTGGCAAAGAATGCATCCGTGACAATGAGTGGAGCGCCCAATCCTAGCCCTGACAACAACTGCCCGGTTTCATTGAATGCGCCGCCTCCGATGCGAAGAATCCGCGGCAAAGCGATTCTTGCAGACATTTGTTTCAGCGGTGAAACGCGCCTCCAAAGTGGCGGGCACCGAAACCGGCCCCGTAGAAATGATGCCACCCGTAGTAATGATGATAATGGAATCCGCCGATAATGAACTCGCTTCCGTCGTAGGGACCGTATCCGCCATAGTATGGGCCGTAGTACGGTCCGCCGTAGACCGCCGGCACATAAGTTCCAACAACGTAGTCGCCTGCGCACCCCGAGAAAAACAGGACGAGAGTCGCGGCGCCAAACATCAGAACTTTTTTCATCGTCTTCATGGGTTTGAGGATCGATCGCTCCAATCGTCTGATTGCCTTCACTTCATTCGGAAGTTGGCTTGACGATCGAACTCCTTTTTCTGATCCGGTGTCAGCTCATTGTAGTGCACGCGTATGGTATAACCGCCGACTAGCTTCCCATTGTCGATGTAAACCCAATCGGAGATCTCGTTCGGGTTGACAGAGACCAGCTGACCAACTTTCAGACCGCGAATCTTCTGCGGCGTATTGTCCAAACGCCCCTGAAATCGGCTTCCGGTGAACACAACATCAGACAGCCAGATATGTTCGACGTTGCTTCCCTGTACAAACGGCTTTTTGACCTCAAAATCGGTCTGGCCGGTGGTCGGATGCTGCAACGCGCCAATAAACTTGCCTACCGTTTTGCGAGCCTTAATCACCGCTTCATGCATGGCGGCGTGGTCGTTCTGAACTTGATAATATCCCGGTTCGGTAGCCGTTTTGTTCTGAAGTTCTTTGGCGATCGGATTGTCCGCCCTGGCTGGTAAGGTTATTCCCATAAAAAAGCCAGCTGCGAGGAGCAGGTTGAACGGAGTTTGTCGACACCTCATATGACGATCTTAACACGCGAAGAACCGCCGGCAATCTCGCTAAGTCTACCCTGATGCGAGTGGAGGCCAACTCGCAACCCGCAAGCTGTAACCTGTAACTTTTCTATACGTACGGTCCGAGCAACGACAGATCAGCGCGGCTAAGTCGCTCCTTGGCCGTTTTGGCCTGGTGCCAATAGGGATATAACAACACGGGTGCGCTGGCTTTATCGAGTCGAGCTCGTTCTTCCGGCGCAAGCGGCACGTTCGCGGCGGCCAGATTGTTAACCAGCTGCTCCTCGGTTCGAGCGCCGATGATGAGCGAAGTGACTCCCGGGCGTCCCAAAAGATAAGCCAAAGCGATCTGGGCGGCCGAAACCTTGTGGGTTTCGCCCAGTTCGACCAGCAGATCGATTACATCGTAAAGCTGTTCCTCGTTGTGAATGGGGGGCTCACCCCAATTGTTGAAATGCCGGGTGCCCTCCGGACTCTTTTGGCTACGACGATATTTTCCAGACAACAGACCGCCAGCCAATGGGCTCCAAACCAGAATACCGAGGCCTTGATCCAGTGTAATCGGAACGAGTTCGTACTCGGCGTCTCGAGCCTGCAACGAGTAGTAAATCTGCTGGCTAACGAACCGCGCATAGTTCCGGCGATCGGAGATCGCGAGCGCCTTCATCAAATGCCACCCTGAATAGTTGGAGCAGCCGATGTAACGCACTTTGCCCGACCGCACGAGGGTATCGAGGGTTTCCAGTGTTTCTTCGAGCGGCGTTTCTCCGTCCCATTCATGAATCTGGTAGAGATCAATGTAATCCGTCCGAAGGCGACGCAAACTATCCTCGCACTCTTTGATGATGTGACGACGTGAGGCACCGCCTTCATTTGGGCCATCCCGCATGACCATCCGGAACTTGGTTGCAATCAGCACCTGATCACGACGACCTTCCAAAACTTGGCCCAGGATGTCTTCGGACACGCCATGGGAATAAATGTTGGCCGTATCGAATAGGTTGACGCCTGCCTCCAGACAGAGGTCCACTTGATGGCGCGCTCCCTTTACGTCCGTTGCGCCCACTTTGCTGAAAAACGTCTCGCCGCCGAAAGTCATGGTGCCCAGGCTAAGAACCGAAACGCGGAGACCGGATTGTCCAAGTTGACGATATTCCATATGTGAACCCATACTCATTCTCACCTAAAGCTCGAATGAAATGACAAATAACCGCTGAGAAATAGCAGGTGGGCGATCTCAAGTTACCGGATAGCCGCAACCAACTCGCAACCGATATGAATCCGTTGCTGGCACAAGTTTCGCGAACAACTACCGAGCGAGGCCGTGCCTTTCGGGCTGGTGGTGCGAGGGGAAGTTCTCGAGCAAGAATTGTCTGCGTTCACTCAGCTGGCCCAGGAAACTCAAGCTGCCACCCTTCCGAATTCCGGTTCTTGCTCCCTACGCTGGCGTCCACGGCTCTCGCTCGAACCGTGCAACCAAGATAGGTTCTACAAAAGTGAGGAGCTTACCGTCGCTGTCAAACGTCGGATCCAACCATTTCGTCACTTCGGGCGGCCGCGATTGGAAAAGGCGCTCCAGACGCGCCACGCGCTCAAGCGCACAGCCGGCTTGGGAAACCCACCAATCAAATTCGAGGCGGTATCGAACGATTTGATGCCTTACCCCGCGGAAACCCGCGCTTGCGGTCAACTGCAGCCACTGTGAAACAGTCCGTTGAACAAAATGAGATGGATCACGGATTTGTTCCCACCGGTTCAACCATTCCGCAATTTCGTCCGCCGGACTAATTTGATCGGCGAGCACGAATCGTCCGCCGTGACTCAATACACGCCCGACCTCATCTAGAAATTTCCTCGCGTTTTCGAAATGATGCGGCGCGTGTCGAGAAACTACCAATGAGAAACTGCCGGCATCAAACGGCAATGCCTCAGCCGAGGCCTGTTGGAACAAGATGTTAGTCTTACCCTCGGTTTTGGCACGCAATCGACCCTGTTCGAGCATCCGCGGAGCGACGTCGATTGCGGTGACGTGTTGGACGTGGTCGGCCAGAGCAAAGGCCGTACTTCCGGCTCCGGTCGCAACGTCGAGTACAAAATCATCGTTTGTTGGTTCGGCTAGTTGCACCAGCACCGGCAGGCTGGGGCCGGCTCGGTGAACCGAACTATGCAAGTAGCGCTCGGCCAACGGATTAAAATGGTCTCGACTACTGGAGGTTTCCATCAGGTTCGCAAAAAAATGATACAAAAACGAAGCGAAGCAATTTAATAATCCTAATAAGGACTATTATCTACACTAATGATAAGCACCGATCTTTATAAGAGCTTTGTTGCGATCTATCGGTCCGGCTCCGTCTCAGCCGCCGCTCGCCAGCGACATCTCACTCAATCGGCTGTCAGCCAGCAACTTGCGGCGTTGGAAGATCTAATCGGTGCGCCCTTGTTCCGGCGTTCCGTGAAAGGGATGCTACCAACGGCTCGAGGCAAGTCCCTGTACGATCAGGTGTTCGAGTCTCTGGATCGTCTGGATAGGGTCTCGCGGACTATTTTGCGCCTGGGCGATCCTCTACTATCTAAAGATGCGGCATTGACGGTCATTCGACTTGGTACATCGGCGGATTACTTCGACTCGTTTGCTCTGGAGCGTCTAGTCCGAACCAGGCTGCAGTTTTCGGTCAGCTTTGGTGATCCCAAAGAACTCCTCGAACAACTGCAGGCGGGAATGCTTGATGTCGTAGTCAGCGTTGCTCAGCCGGCGGTTCGAGCTCTTCAGTATCGAGTCCTGGCCGAAAAGCGGTTCTTCCTCGTCGGGCCGCGAGCCCTAGAACCGCCGGCCACGATTCGCACTCTCAGGGCGCTCGCAAGTTGGTTAAAGACGCAGCCCTGGGTCGGCTACAGTGTTGAGCTTCCTCGTACCCGTCGATTCTGGCAGCAAGTGTTACATACCCGATTCGAATCCAGTCTCGCTCTGGTAGTAGCTGATCTCCGAACCGTTTTGCATGCGGTGGAACTAGGGATGGGAATCACACTTTTGCCCGAGTATATCTGCTCGACTGCTCTTCGGACCGGCACAATTCGGAAACTGTGGTCGGAAGACCAGTTTATCGGTGAGGATCGATGGATCCTATCGTTCCGAGAATTGGATGCGGATCAGCCCGCCATTTTGAAATTGGCCGAGGCGCTAACGTAAAGGTTACAAGTTACAGGTTCCGAGTTGCAGGTTGCCAGTTGCAGGTCCCGCGCTCTTCGAACCTGCAACCTCCTCATCTCACGGCCCGCCCACGATTGATCGTTTGAGCAGGCCGTAAAATTCGCCGGAACCGGCGTATGGGCCGCCAAAGAGCCCGGAAACAGCCTGCTCGGCTGGGCCACTCTCTGGGATGTGCGTTTGCACTCTTAGCTTTCGCCTTCGGCCTTCCGTATTCTGCGTTCTGTCTTCACTCGTTGGTTTTCTGGCCGTTTTTCCTTTTTGCAATTCCGCCCTCAAGCGAGCGGCGGTGGTAGCGAGGCCGGCGATAGCGGAACCGATGATGATGGCGTAGCCGGACAGGTCAAGCGACTGGGATTGATGAGCGGAGGATTTCATGTCGATGATGTCTACATTAGATTAAGCTTTATGTTGCTGTTGTCAACATCATATGATCGCTTCCCTCTTCATGAAACCCTATCACCATGGCAACCTGAAAGCCGCTCTGCTCAATGCTTCCCTGACTCTGATCAGTGAAGTCGGCCCCCAGGCTTTCACCCTGCGCGAGGTTGCCCGCCGCGCCGGAGTCTCCCATAACGCCCCCTATCGCCATTTCCGGGACAAAGATGAACTTCTCGCTGTCGTTGCGCTCCAGGGCTTCGAGCGCTTGATCGCGGCCATGAAACGTTCGGCAGCTCGCGGAGCGACCGCCCAAGAGAGGTTGCGACTCTGCGGACGCGCCTATGTCAGCTTTGCGCTCCGCTGGCCACAACATTTCCAGGTCATGTTCGACCTGCCATCCAGCCAGAATAAATACCCGGAACATGCTAAAGCGGGCGATGAGGCATTTGCCACGCTGCTGACATTCATCGCCGAATGCCAGGAAGCCGGTGCACTGCCGGCGGGAGACCCTGAATCGCTCGCTTTGATGGCGTGGTCAATGGTACATGGTATCGCAAAACTGGCCGGCAGTTCTCAGTTGCCGTTCAATCGCGACGCGGTTCTGGCGTTCGCCGATAAAGCCTCTCAAGTGATGACTGCGGGAATGCGAAAGGAGTTGCTAAGCAAGTCAGCAGTAAGCAGTAAGCGGTAAATAGAGCCCTTGGATCGAGATCGTCGGAAATCACAAATGCCGAGGATTTCATTCTACTAACCGCTAACTGCATACTGCGGACTGTTCACTGCTATCTCGGTTACGTGCTCGAATCTGGAACCGCCGCATCTGGGAATCGTGACCGCTTTGACCCGAGCGCTTCCGCCGTCCGGATACCCGAGGCCAGCCACAACGCGATAAACGCCCAACCGATGTAGATCCACGCCACCTTTCCGAAGCCTACCAGTCGGTGATCAGGTCCATCGTGAATAACCCATCCGGCCATGCTGGCCGCTATCGCTGCGGAAAACTGTGCGACCGCCGAATTAACGCTCATAAAGCCGCCGCGATGTTCGGGTTCTACGCTGCTCGTGATCATAGCCATGGCAGGAACAAATCGGCCTGTCATCGAGATCATGAAAAACGTCGAAACCGTTACCGCGAGTGCGGCCGGCACCACCTGTAAATGGGTCGACAAAAATGCGGCGATAATCGAGCAGAACATCATAATCGTGAAGATCCGCATCCGGCCGAACCGATCCGCCAATCGGCCCACACCGTTCATCGTAAAGAGAGTCGCACCTCCGCCGATCAAGTAGACCCAGCGCAGTTCTCCGCTGTTCAATTGCACGTTGGAGATCAAATAGTTGGCCAAGTCCGGTATGATCATGAATCCGCCAAAAGTGATCACCGACATCAGGGCCAATGCGCGGAGATGATTTGCGTTGGCCAGAATACCCAAAAAGCGGCGCAACGGCGTTTCGCTGCGGCTCGCTTGCAGATGGGCCCGGACTTTCGGCAATCGCACGATAGCCAGAACCCAAATGACTCCGCTAAGAGCAGCCAGCAGGAGAAAGGGAACATGCCAACCGAGCTTGTCGGCAAAATAGAGGCCTAAAGGTACGCCTGCCACCTGCGCGACCGAAAAGGCGGACATCACGGTTCCCACCGCCGATGCTCGGCGTGCGTCTGGGATCAGATCGCCGACCATCGCGAGACTGATGCCGCCAACGATTCCACCGAAAAAACCGGCCAAGGCACGTGCGACCACCAGGGTTTGGTAGGTTGGAGCGAGCGCGCAGAGCAGAGTACCAACGGCGAAGCCGGCATAGATGATTAACAGCGCGGTCTTCCGATCAAATCGATCGAGAAAGAATGCGGCACCGAGCCCTGATACGCCGGCCGCGCCGGCGTACGCCGACACAGCAATGTTAAAGGCTGGCGTATCGATGCCAAATATCCGCATTAACTGTGGCCCGAGAGGCATCATAATGACGAAGTCGACGGCAACAGTGAACTGCACGGTTGCGAGCATGAGTAGCAGAAGCCACTCGCTCAATGGTCGCTGGAGCGGATTGGTCTGTGGCGAGGGTCGAGATGCTTTTGGTTTGGCGCGTGAGGAAGGTACGGGACTGGTCAAGACGGCCACTCTCGATGCGGATCAGCTCGTAGTCAAAGCGCCCGAGGCCGCTCTGATCAGAACCAGAGCGCGTGGGAAGCGCCGGACGATCTTCGGGATGTACCGGCCGTGCCGCCATTGGGTAGGTTCGTGACTTCCGGCATAATCCGAATAAACAATCATGATGAAACGCGCTGAGTTTCGAAACATTTTGTCTTCCCTCGACCTTTCTGATCGACCTGACGAAGTGGTTTATCGCCAACGAATGATCGAATTGATCGATTCATGCCCTACCTGTTTCCTGCGCGACGCTTTTCCAGCCCACTTTACCGGGAGCGCGTTTGTTGTTAGCTCGGACGGAAGGCGAGGGCTCCTGCATCATCATCGAAAGCTGGATCGTTGGCTACAGTTTGGAGGGCATTGCGATGGCGAAGAAGACCCGCTTCCGGTTGCGCAGCGTGAAGCGTACGAGGAGTCTGGGATCGCCGGATTAATCGTTGCGTCGGCGCGTCCGTTCGATCTTGATATTCACGCGATTCCGGCGTTTGGAAATGAGCCCACCCATTTCCATTACGACGTTCGATATGTGCTCATCGCTCCGGAACACGCCGAGATCCGAACAAGCTCGGAGAGCAAAGAGGTGCGTTGGTTTACTTCTACAGAGATGAGGACCTGGAACTTGGATCCGGGACTCCGGCGCCTGATCGAAAAGTGGCAAGCCCTTTTGGCCAGGCGTTCGCACGGCTGATCGGAATGGGCAGGTAGATCGCGCCGACAGATCTCTTCGTCCACTCGCCTTATCGCGGTGTCGCCATTCGCCCCAACGTCTTACGCCTTCGGCTAGCGCCCTTTTCCGAACAGCGATCCGAGAATGCCCCTGATCAGTGCTCGACCTGCACTGCTGCCAATCGATCGAGCCACGCTCTTTGCCATCGCTTCCACCACAGTATCGCTCCTTCGGGAGCGCCCTCCGGCGCTTCCGCGGGTAGCTCCTCCGATCACCTGATCAAGAATTCCACCACCCGGAGCCTTGGGCGGAACAGACACGTCCGAACTGGGCGCTTTTACTACGGCGGTTAATAACTCATAGGCAGACTCACGGTCGACGGCTTTTTCGTATACGCCTGCCACCACCGAGTTTTGGATCAGTTGGCGACGCAGCTCGGGCGTGATCGGTCCAATCTGACTCTTGGGCGGAACAATGAACGCTCGGTCAACAATGGTGGGCTGGCCTTTCTCGTCCAAAAACGAGACCAGAGCCTCACCGACGCCGAGTTCGGTTAGGACTTTCCCCGTGTCGAGGTTCGGATTAGGTCGAAAGGTCTGAGCAGCGGCTTGCAAGGCTTTCTGTTCGCGAGGGGTGAAGGCCCGAAGCGCATGCTGTACCCGGTTACCTAGCTGACCCAAAACATTATCCGGAATATCCCGTGGATTCTGCGTAACAAAATAGACACCGATTCCTTTCGATCGGATCAGCCGAACGACCTGTTCGATCTTCTCGAGCAAGTGATTTGGGACGTCACTGAAAAGCAAGTGGGCCTCGTCAAAAAAGAAAACCATTTTCGGTTTGGGTTGATCGCCCACTTCTGGTAGCCGCTCGAAGAGCTCGGATAACAACCACAACAAGAGCGTGGAATAAACCTTCGGCGCATTCATCAGTTTGTCGGCGGCTAATATATTGACGATCCCGTGACCGTTCGTATCGGTTTGGATCAGATCGTCGATGTTTAATGCCGGCTCGCCGAAAAATTTGTCCCCGCCTTCGGACTCCAAAGCCAGCAATCCCCGCTGAATGGCCCCGATGCTGGCCGTAGAAATATTTCCGTATCGGGTTGTGAACTGCGATGCGTGGTCACCCACGTGTTGAACCATTGCTCGAATGTCCTTCAAGTCGAGCAACAGGAGGCCATTCTCATCGGCGATCTTGAAGACCAGCGTCAAAACTCCACTCTGAGTCTCATTCAATCGAAGCAAACGAGCCAACAAAAGAGGACCCATCTCTGAAATCGTCGACCGCACCGGATGCCCCTGCTCACCGAATACATCCCAGAGAGTCACCGGACAGGCCGAGAACCGATAGTCACCCAGCTTCAAGTCCGTGATCCGAGCTGCGACCTTTGGGCTTTGTCCACCGGCCTGGCTTATGCCCGTGAGATCGCCCTTGATATCAGCCACGAATACCGGGATCCCGATCGCACTGAGGTTTTCTGCAATGACTTGAAGAGTCACGGTTTTTCCGGTGCCGGTCGCACCTGCGATGAGGCCGTGCCGGTTGACCATTTCGGGCAGAAGGAAAATCTCGCTTTGCCCTATCCCGATCAGTATTGGGTCCATTGCGCTGCAAATATAGCGTAGCCGGGACCGGGAGGAACTGGAAACACAAAACTGAAATGCGAAATGCGGATTTCGGGATGCGCAATAGGAAAATCGGCAATCGCCGGGGCGCTATTCGTCCTGATGGCTAACTTAAACGGGAGCCGCGCATGGCTCCCGTGTCAGTTTCGTTCCTTCTTTGGGTAGTACGACTAGTGCCTGATCTCGACGCTGACGCCGGGAACAAACTCATGGTGATGGCGCCGGACCACCCAATAACCACGATGGTTATGCCAATAACCGTAGTGATGGTGGTGCCAGTATTCGTCGTTCCAATCATGATCAGAACGATCCATATCTCGGTCTCGATCCTCATAATACCGATGGTGGTAGACTCGCTGGTCGTCACCGCGCGCCGTAAATGATGCGCCGGCCACCGCTCCAATCAGACTGAGACTTAGCAATAATTCCTTCATTTAATGTCGGACGAAGAGGGGGTCCGCGAGATATTCAGGGTACCAGGCAGCGCCGGAATCAGTGGACCCGTTGGCATGCGGTTGGGAATATAAAGACCATAACTTGGTCTAGCACCTCAGAGAGCGATGCCCGGAGTGCTGGAACTCGTCGAGCCGCGGCCTTCCAGCATTGCAAATAACAAGAGTCCGCTGGCGCCGTTCTTGCGTAAATGAATTACGCGGTATACTCACAACTTCCAGTTACAGGATTAGAAACTTGCCATGAAATTACTTAGCTCCGCTTTGGTCGTCTGTCTTTCTGTGTTCTCTGCTGTTGGGTCAGAAACGGCCCAGACCAATGGAAAGCTATCCTTAGGCGATCCAATTCCAAGCGTCACTGCTTCGGATCAGGATGGGAAGACCGTCGACCTGGCGAACACAGCTAAAGACGGGTATACTTTGGTCTATTTTTATCCGAAAGCGATGACGCCCGGGTGCACTGCCCAAGCCTGCAGCCTCCGCGACGCTTACCAGTCTCTCCAGGAAAAAGGTGTCAAAGTCTATGGAGTGAGCTTGGACACGGTTGATGCTCAGAAGGAGTTCCAGGCAAAAGAAGGCTTGCCGTTCGAGTTGCTGTCGGACACGGACCACAAAGTCACCGCTGCTTTTGGTGTGCCGCTGATCAAAAACAGCTTCGCAGCGCGGCAGGCATATCTTTTCAAAGAAGGACGGCTGGTCTGGTTGGACACCAAGGCTTCAACCGACAAGCAAGCAGCCGACGTTCTGTCAGTGCTATCGGGGAATAGTCATACGACCATTGATGCGGCAAACCGGACAGACGCGGGGGCAAAGAAATCAAACGCAGCAAAATAAGAATTGCGGATTTGCCGCGCTGCAATCCGCCTTCGGCAATCCGTGTTTCGCAAATCTTTTGTCGGCTGCTGAAAATTCTCGGCTCGCCGAGAAGTGGAATCGCGTCTATCGTCCGCGGTATGCGTTGTCGTCCAGGTCGTTTTTTGAGACAGCAGAAGCACCTCCCCTTTTTTCTGGCGGCGTTATGTTGTGTTACCCGGACGCACGCCGAAGATTTAACGACGGCGTCAGGCCACACCTTTCACAACGTTCAGGTGACCAGCCGTAGCGCCACGACCTTGGTCGTTCAAAGCAACGAAGGCCAAGTGGTTGTCCCGGTGTCGGATCTAAAGCCTGCTGACAAAGAGAAATTTTCCAAGGATTTGACCAAGGCGATCGAGCTTCCGGCCCTTACCGTTATCGGCGAGCAGAAGGTTGATTTTACCAAGGCGCCACCGGATTCTCGAATCGAGAATATCGCCGACAAAGAGTTTCGCCGGCAAGCCCAGGAAAAGAAGGACAAGACTAAAGATAAGGCGCTCCATCCGCAGTATAAGCCCTATCAATTAGTTCCGGGACTTGGTGTCGGGGTCGGGGCTGCTGATATCAGGAGCGACAGCGCAACGAGCCCATCGTATCTGACGCCTGAATATCAAAGCTTGTCCCCGTCGATTGTGGAAAAACAGTTGAAAGTGTTTGCCGACGCGGTCGAGAAGAGCCAGTGAAACCCTCCGCCCCGGTCACCAAGAGCAAAATTAGGTTGGTCAATTACGGATCGCGGTTTACTGAGATCAGGTAGTTCGGTACGCTCGTGTTGTGCCCGATTTTTCGGCGGAGCTTACTAATTTACATCCTTTCTTCATGCTGCTTGGTGAGGCGGCAGCTACTTTCGTGAGCCTCCTTTTCATAGCGGTTACTTGGAACCCGCATATTCTGGGTTCTCAAACCGATCCGCGCTTCCTCAACGTCGCGGTGAACGCTTTCCGAGATTTGCTTTTCATCATCGTAATTTCGCTGGCGATACTATTGCCTCATAGTAACCCAGCAGACCTGGGAGCCACATTGCTAGTACCCACAGGGTCTTTTTTTGCGGTTTTTCTGGTCGCTATCTCGCGGAATCGAGGTGGGCTCGTCCAGTTGAGCCGATTGCGCAGAATTCAGTTTTACTCGGTCAGCGGGTTAGTTTATGTCGCCAGTCTGGTGGCAGAAGTTCTCTTGCTTTTGCCTCCTGGAAACCGTGCGGGTTTAGTTAACTTAGCTCTTAGTTTGCTAGTCAATACTTCTTTCTTAGGGCTTTTTTCTGCAATTCAAATTGCCTGGTATGTGATGATTACTGCCCGGAAAGTCCAACTTTCCTCACCGGCTGAGCCAAATCAGGCCAGCGCGAATAAATCTTGAACCTTTATGATGAAACCAAGCGTTGAGCAATTCACCGGATTTGCGGATGTCTATGATCAGGCGCGCCCTTCACCCCCTGAGGCGATCGCCGATCTCCTGTTGCAGCTCGCAAAATTGGAGATGGCTGAATGCGTCGTCGATCTCGGATCTGGCAGCGGCTTATCCATGGTGATGTGGGCTGGACGGACTCGGTCGATCATCGGGGTGGAACCGTCTCACGATATGCGGCGGG
>DASTDH010000538.1:0-6477 GCA_035710445.1 Chthoniobacterales bacterium | reverse complement strand
CAATTTCAACCTCGTTGTTGACACCCGCTTAACTTATCAAATATCCGCTTTGGAAATCAATGAAACGATGCACTAGTCTTTCGGAGGTGGTGCAATTCCTGCGGGACGAGCGGGAGTTAGCTGCTGTGCCCACTCAACCCTGGACGGTTCATAAAATCCGAGACGAATCCGATTTCTCCGAGGTAAAAGGTCAATATCATGTTCGCAGAGCGGTCGAAGTGGCTGCGGCGGGAAGTCATAACCTGTTAAAGTTATAGCCGTGAAAATCCGCCGCGATGGCACAACAGAACAAAAAATATTCCTTTATATGTAACATGTAAAACAAATGTTTCAATCAAAAAGAAAAGCATCCAGATTTGTTGACTGACCCCTTTTGACACCCACGACCGGATCCCATTGATATTAGCGAGACAACATTATGATGTTTGGCATAGTAGTAGAGAGGTGGGTGGGTGTTCCTTCATCGGACGACGATAAGTAGTGGCCGCTCGCTAACGTAGATGTTTGCGATTGATCCGTAGTAGTCGGTCCATTGCGGTAGACTATCCGGATTGGCGACACTGGGTTCCAGCACCGGTTCCGTCGCGCCCGTAATCAGATCCAGCACAAAGCTGCCGTTGTAATAGTGCGGGTGATCGAGTGCAAAGCTGACGGTGCAACTTTGTGGCGCAGGCGCGACGTCCGCCTTGTAAGGCGCATGATTGCCAAACCAAACGGCCGCGACCGTGCGGCCTCTGGTTGCTGTCCAGACATAGGATTTGAAATCCGTCGCATCGAATCCGCTTTGGGTTGAGGCAAGCGTAACATGTTGGGTCGTCGTGTGTAGCCCGTCTAAATTGTCTACGATTCGTGGGAGAACAAGGGAGACTTGTCGCGGGTTATCGTAAAAGCTGAGCCAGCTTTGGCCTACCCCACTAAATTCGCCATCACCAATCATCTCGTAGAAAAAGGTGTGTTCGACCCCTATTCCGAAGGTCATGAGGTAACGCCGCGCATGCCAGAGCGCGGCAGAGTATTCTGAGACATAATAGTCAGCTCCGGTCTCAGTTTCCCAGATCGGGATATTCGGAGCGGCTGCACGAACCTTGGCGATCCATGACTCATATCCGCTGGCGGCTTCAGGCTCGTATACGCGTTCAGGAATTGCGCTACCGTCGTCGAAAGGATGGAAAGTTACGCCGTCACATTTGAGTCCAAGGCTCAACATCAAAAGCAGATCGGATCCCTGGGCGCCACCCGCTAGGACGGTCATAGATGGATTAGCGGCTTTAATTGCAGCATAAGCTGCGTTCGCAAAGGTCACGTACTTTTGCTGCCATTGGCTCGAATCCACAACAAACGGGTGTCCTCCGTAGTAGGACGCAAAACCGTCATTGGGCTCGTTCAAAATCTCAATAGCGGCTACCAGCGGCGTCCCATCCGCATTAACCTGAGCCGCAAGCCATGCGCAAGCATTGGCGTAGGCTGCCACATCGAACTTGTCGGTATAAAAAGGCGAACTGTATCCGCCTCCGGCTTGCACCAGCCCAGCTACCTTTATGCCGTACTGGTGCGCCAATTAAAGAAAAGCAAGTTCATCGCTCATTAGGCCGTAAACGCCTTGTGCAGTGTGCTCAATATTGTTCCAGTCCACGTCGTCGCGGATAAAGGTGGTCCCAATCTGCGCCATGTATGGGATAACATATTTGGCATTCCATTGCGGTTGGGCCACGTGAAATGCGAATTGAGAATCAAAATTGAGTTCGAAGCCGTAACACGGCCTCGACGGTTCGTGGACCGACAAGCTTAGTAGAATTGCTAACAGCTTTTTCATTAGTTTTGTTGTTACTGAGTCTCAACCGTTGTTATTTCTTACCAATTCGGCGCGAGGTGCAGGAGTTGGAGCACCGTCCGGTGTAACACCTTTAATGGTTCGCCGGTATGCAAACCAAGCATAGTGAGGTGGCCTTTGTACAAGATCCGCTGAAACGTGAGCAAGCGAATTTCCGCCTTCAAAGAAAACTCTTCTAGCAAATTTGAGAAACCAGGAACCAATGAACTACGTGACTTGAGTCAGGTGAATAAGGCAACCGTCGCTCTGCTCTAAAGTGACGCGCATCAACAGCCCCGAATTGTTGCTTGTTGGTTAGTAAAAGACCTGCCCTATCCATGGATCCTCAGACGTGCACATTCTTTTAACGTACCAAACAGGCGGGAGAGGGTCACCTCTAACGGTACGATTGTTTCCAAGGTGATGAAAACTCGAGCAGTGGCACCGACGACCAGATTAGGCACTGAGGGAGGGTGATATCAATCCTGAGGGATCAAAAAGAGAATCGATTCTGATTTTGAGCCAGCCGCACAGTAAAACATTTCTTGCAAATGTTCCAATATACGAACAGTTTTCTGTTCTGTTATGCCTTCGAAGGTTTATTCGGCAGCGGTTGTCGGGGTGGATGCCTTCGAGGTCGAGATTGAGGTGCATGCCGGCTGGGGACCAGAGGGAAGGATCAGCGTAGTCGGTTTGCCCGATACGGCGGTCAAAGAGAGCCGGGATCGGGTCCTGAGCGCGCTCTGCAACAGCGCGCTCCGGCGACCGCGGGGGAAGATCACCATTAATATCGCTCCAGCCACGGTACGGAAGGAGGGACCGAGCTTTGATCTGCCGATTGCGCTGGCAATGCTGCAGTTGAACGAGCAGAACCGGATCCCGGAATTGGATCACTGTTACATCTGTGGGGAGCTTGCGCTCTCCGGTGAATTGCGTCCAGTGAGAGGAGCGTTGGCGATTGCGCTGGAGGCACGCAAACGACGCCGGGAACGCCTCATTGTGCCGCATCAGAATGCTCCGGAAGCGGCAGTAGTTGATGGGTTATCGGTTTATGGAGCGACAAGTCTCTCCGAGGTCGTGCAATTCTTGCGCGGCGAGAAAGAGTTAGCTGTGGTGCCAACTCAGCCATGGGCGGCTCACAAAATCCGCGACGAATCCGATTTCTCCGAAGTAAAAGGTCAATATCATGTGCGCAGAGCGGTTGAAGTTGCGGCGGCGGGAGCTCACAACCTGCTGATGATTGGACCGCCGGGTTCAGGTAAATCGATGATCGCAAAGCGGATTCCATCCATTTTGCCGCCTATCAGTTTAGAGGAAGCAATCGAAACTACCAAGATCCATAGCATTTGCGGACAGCTGAACGACGACCGGCAATTCATTACTGCGCGTCCATTTCGATCGCCCCATCATACGATCTCTGATGCCGGTCTCCTCGGCGGAACAATGCATCCGACGCCCGGAGAAGTTAGCCTGGCGCACAATGGGGTTCTCTTTCTGGATGAGCTACCGGAATTTCATCGCTCGACTTTGGAAGTGATGAGGCAACCGTTAGAGGATGGCCGAGTTACTATTTCGCGCGCGGCCGGTTCCCTGACGTTTCCCGCGGCGTTCATGCTGATCGCCGCAATGAATCCTTGTCCGTGCGGTCATTATGGCAATGTGAAAAGGGAGTGCCGATGCAGCCCGGTGCAGGTCCAGAAGTATCGGAGCCGGATCTCCGGACCACTGCTCGATCGGATCGATATTCATGTCGATGTGCCGGCCATCGATATTCAGGATTTGAGTGCAACGACAGAATCGGAAAGTTCCGAGATGGTGCGCAACCGCGTTGCTCGGGCGCGCCTGGTGCAACGAAAGCGGTTGCGAAATGAGAACGGCGTTCGTTGTAATGCCAGACTTCCTAATCGGCTGATCGGTAAATATTGCCAGCTTGATTCCGTCGGTCTCGATTTAATCAAGCAAGCTGCGAGTTCTTTGGATCTGAGCGCTCGCGCTTATGATCGTATTCTTAAGGTAGCTCGAACGATAGCCGATTTGGCGGGGAGTGAACGGATTAATGTCGAGCATCTCTCGGAGGCGGTGCAATACCGGGCGTTAGATCGGAATCTCTGGTGATAAGAGAAATCTCACGCCAAGCCGCAAAGGCACCAAGATCTGCTTCGCGCCGCTGTTCGACCGAGATTTACAGATAGCTCAACCACGGCCAGTCTCGATGCCGGGTCTTGAAGGCCATATACCACTGGCAGGGAAGATAAAGAATCAACAAAGCAGCGAACCACATCAGGTAAACGAACGGTAATCCGTGGCCGTAACCGGCTGGAGGAGTTTGGAGTATGAATCCTCCCTGCCAGAGCCAAGAGACGGGCTGATGAAACAGCGAGCCCATCAGAACTGCCATGGTGTGAATCAGAAAGATGTGGAGGACGTAGAAAAACAGAGGTACGCGGCCGAACACGAGGAGAACTCGCCCAGGGCCGCGCTCCGCCGTGACGCCATCAAGACACGCCAGAACAATCAGCGCGGGGCCGAGGGTCATCAGCAGATAATCGAGAGACGGCGGGTATTTCAGGGTGTCAAAAAATGATATGACGGTCAGTGTCGGGCTGGGTTGTACCTTCCATGGTCCTACCGTCGACGGGAAGAAGGACGACATGCTGGCGTCGCCGTTTCCGTAGAGGTTGATGATCCGCAGCGCAAAGAAAGCCAGTGTAAGTGCTACCCCCAGTCCAAGGATCCATTTTCGGCGATCATGCCTCTCGAGCAGGGCTCCCATGGAATAACCCGCAGCCATGACACCTACCCAGGGAATCAGGGAATAGCCGGCCAAGAATTTGATTTGCGGCGTGATCGTGACCAAGCCGGGGCTATGTAAAACCGTCCACAAGCCAGAGAATGATCCCAACCCCGCTGGAGTGATCGTGTCGAGCAGGTTGTGAAACGCAATGGTAGTTATTCCCAAGCCGGCTATCCAGCGAACCGGTAGTCTAACGATCAGTGCCATTGCCACCATCGACCAGCCTAACGCCCAAATCACTTGCATGAGCGGGACGGAGGCAAAAGTAAAATCCCAGGCAAAGCGCAGAACCGTCAGCTCGAGAAATACCAACCAGAGACCGCGTGTCCAAAAGAAACGAGACACTTGCGGCAACGACCTCCCTCGGGCCACCGAGAGATAGGCGCCGGTGCCTGCCAGCAAAAAAAACACCGGCGCGCAGACGTGCGTGATGACCCGAGTGAAGAACAGTGCGGGGAATGTCTTGCTCAGGTCTTCCGGTGGAAAAGGTAGCCCGCTGAAGTAGTCACGGGTGTGGTCCAGAGCCATGAGCATCATGACCAACCCGCGCAACAGATCCACGGCCACTATGCGGGAGGAACGGCTTGAAGCAGCAGAGGTATTAATGGTTGCGACGCGCTGCAGATGCATGGGGATCCGGGAATTCAGGAATGACGAAAATGCTTATATTCGGCCCAACGTTTAGTGGGAGTAAACGTTGCAGTTTGAAAAACCCAGTTTTTTTGTCCCAGTTGCCGCAATCGGTGTCCGAATTGTCGGTGACTAGTGACCGGAAGAAACCGCTTGGCAAACGATTGCTGCGCCTTAGGAGAAATGGCGGCCGGCCTCGTTTGACGGTTCCCACTGCGGAGTTGTAACTGTCGCCCACTTGTGTCGGAGGTTGCACAGATCGGCATGCCGGGCGCGCGCAAATTTGCTGGCAGATTGGCGTCGTAATTTTCAGCTGGCAATCCGGCCAGCGCCCTAAGCTACCCCCAGTCGTCGCCGGGACGACTTGCCGGGCTTCGGGTCGCTAAGCACGACCTTATTCGGCCTCTCTTTGTGGATGGGTTTGATCACGCATTCCGCTAATTGATCCAACTCGTTCAGTTCCTTGGCGTGACGTTGCCCCCAAGCACAGAGTGCAAGTAGAACGGGTTGCAGGCTTAGCCCAAGCGCGGTTGCCGAGTAATCCACGCGTGGCGGGACCTGACGGAAAATCTCGCGATGAACCAGTCCATGTTCTTGCATCTCGCGAAGCTGCTGGATCAGTACTTTCTGGCTGACATCCGGCATCAGCCGTTTCAGTTCCGAGAGCCGCTTCGGTCCGGAGAACAAATGATAGAGCGCGATCGCTTTCCAGCGACCTGAAATCACTTTGAGCGCGCGCTCAGCCCGGAGTGGCGGTAGCCTCTTAAGGATGGCCATGGCTACTTTCCTATCAGTATGGAACAAAAGAGTCTGTAGCGCCAATCAGGATAATACGGCCAGATATGGTTAAGACATGCCTAATTCGAAAGGAACCATGAAAGCCGTTCTGCTACGTCGCTTCGGAGGTCCCGATGTGCTTGAAATCGTCGAAGTAGCCAACCCGCAGCCTAAACCCGGGGAGGTTTTGATCAGAGTTCGAGCAGCCGGCGTCAACTTCTTCGAGACACTCATTCGCCGGAATCGCTTTGCGGTGATACCCAAGCTTCCTACGATTCCTGGAGTCGAGGTTGCCGGAGTGGTCGATGCGCTCGGAGAGGGAGTCGACCCGAACCTGCTTGGAACGCGCGTGGTCGTCCCGTCATTTGCCGCTGGCCCCGGGGTCAGGCGGTTATGCTGAATATGTAGCGACTAAGGCATCAGACATCGTCCCGTTGCCGGATGATCTCTCTTTTGAGGAGGCTAC
>DASTDH010000537.1:0-3888 GCA_035710445.1 Chthoniobacterales bacterium | reverse complement strand
AAAGGCGAGTCGTCCTTTTACACTTGGCTTTACCGAATCATGACCAACGTCACCATCGATGCCTTGCGCAGAAAGAGTTTTCGCAGCGATACCGAATTTGATGATCGGGTGGGACCAAGCGAGGTCGAGCCGGGTTCGCGTACCACACCTTCCTCCGTTCCTTTGCCTGACCTGACGATGGAGCGGGCCGAGGTTCGCCAGCGAATCGAATCTGCCATTAATAAACTTTCGCCTGAGCACCGCGCGGTGATCGTGATGAAGGAAATCCAGGAGTTGCAATACAACGAGATTGCCGAGATCCTTGGTTGCTCCATTGGAACTGTGATGTCTCGCCTCTTTTATGCCCGGAAGAAGCTGCAAACCCTGTTGAAAGACGTCTATGAAAACCTTTGAGGAGCGCTATACCGCCTACCTTGATGGCTTATTGAGCGAAAGCGAAGTGGCCATCTTCGAGCAGGAGCAACCTGCTTTAGCCGCCCAAAAGGCAGAATGGACAAAACTGCAGCGGGTACTTCGCGATAACCTGGCACCGGTCGAACTGACCAATTCCGATTTTTTCAATAGTCAACTTCTTCAGCAAATTAGCCAGGCTCCCTCCGGTAATCGAGGTCTGATGGCGGGGTGGTTTGGGATTCCCTGGTTGGCCTGGGGCGGCTTGGGAGCGGTGACTGCCGGCGTTGTGCTTTTCATCACTTTGATACCTCATGGAGACCTATCAGATCCTGGATCGGGTTATGTAGCGGACGTTCTCAAGACGACGACGATCGATCCAAAAGTCAGCGCAACGGTCGAATCACGAAAGGGAATTACGATTATCAAATTGGAAGGCCTGGAAAAAGTGCCCGCTGACGAGGATCTGACGCACTGAGTCCTGATGCTGATTCGGTCATCCGTTCTTGGAACCTGCGTGGCCGGGATTTGTAGCCTCCGAACATTCCTGTTGGGAGCTGGCCTGCTTTTTGCCGCACCCTATCCGATCCAAGCCGGTGAGGAACCGGTGGCCCAATCGGTCTGGGGGTGTCTGTTGTACGCTTCGAACGATCGCGCTCCGGAGAAAGCGCAAACCGAAATTCCTGCCCAGCTTCGGAACTACGACGAGCGTTTGGAAAGGCTTTTGGGATACGAGAGCATCCAAACTCTGGGGCAGGGCGAGACCGTCGTTGAGCCGGATAAGCCGAGCTCCATCGTTTTCCACGGCAATATTCGGGTCGAGCTTACCGGTCTAACTCGCCAATCCGGAGAACATTTTCTGGTCGTTCTGCGGCTTTTCCGCAAAGACCATCAACTCATCGAAACCCAAGCGAGTGTGACCCGTGGCAGCCCGCTTTTTATTCGTGGACCGCTCTGGCGAAGTGGCCAGCTGATCGTGGCCGTGATGGTGGTATCGTAGCTTGTTCAGTGAACAACAACGAACGACAATGAACACCGGCGCCGCTGTCGTTCGCTGACATTTGCTGCCCTCGCTCACGCGGTTTGGGCTGTCGCTGCCGGCGGTATGGGTCCCCCCTTAAACAGCTCTTTAACTGTGGATCGGTTGAGGACGATCAATGTGAAGATCCCAAGGATAATGCTTGGGAAACCGAGCAGATCTACGATCGCGACGAAGAAGCAAAAACCGTAACCACGCTGCTTGCGAAGTTTGCCGCCCGCCATGATCATCAAAATTCCGTAGATCACTGCGGCCACGAGAAACACGATGCCGAGCACAATGAAAATCCCGCCGAGAGCGCTGGAGGACAGACCGCTATCGTCAGTCGTGGTATTGGTCGAGGCCGCAGCTGCGGCTCCGATTCCGACATACATTATCCCGAAAAGCAAACCGAACAGGATCGCCAGAATACCCCAAATGGTGTGGAGGATCCCTAAGAGCTTCAAGTGGTCAAGGTCTTTGTTCATGGTGGAGGTCCCTTGTGGCAGATTTGGTTCCGGAGGTCAATCCGACGAAATCGCCGAAGAATGCGTTGTCGTTCGTCGATGGCCCGCGCGCACTAGCTAGGTTTCTGTTAGGCAGGGTTGTCCTGAGTGGGCAGAAGCTCAAAGAAACCGATCCGGATAGTCTCAGCAGGCCACTCACTTCGAATGCCCTGAATGAGAGGATCTGCCCAATTTTGATACGCTTCGATATCTTCGAAACTTCCTATTAGACCCTCTCCAATGCAGTTCTCGTATTCAATCACGACCTCAAAATCCTCCGGCGCGCCGATCAATGTGTCTGGACCACACGAGACGTGCACATCCTTGATGATGTAATGCAGGGGCAGGTTAACGTTTGCTAGGCGGCGAACGTCATCAATGTTAGGCAGCTCATATCGGCGGACAGACATCACCACAAAATATCAGGCCGTCGCCCTAAAGTCGAATCGTCTGCGAAAGCGGAACCGCTAGCGGTGAGGAGGACCGGAACTCCGATCCCTATCGCTAATGGCACTTGAGACAAGGACACCGGCAATTCCGACAGGAAATCACCTTCCTGTAAAGCGGTAGTGTTAGTTAGCGCTATGGAGAAACTTTCAACAACCGGGCCATTTCCGCGTGTGATCCGGGAGAGTGATTGCAGTGCGCTTGAGGTGTTAGGAGCAAGTGTTCAGTTTTTGGTCGGTCCGCGACCAGGGGACGAAACCCCGTGCATACTCAAAGGAACGGTCCCTTCCGGTGTTACCATACCGATCCATAGTCACGATGTGATCGAAATCTTCTTTGTTCTTTATGGGAATATTGAAGTGCTCATGGAAGAGGCCGGCAAGCTGCATTGGGTCGAAGCCAGTGCGGGAAACCTGGTCGAGATTCCCGGCAACAGTAAGCACGCGGTTAGGAACAGATCGGAGCATCCGGCGATTACCTTGCTCTTTACCACCTCCAAGCACGGTCGTTATTTTCAGGAAATCGGCCGATCCGTTGCCTCTGGAGAAAGCGTTCGACCACCGGCTCCGGATGAAATTCAGCGTTTTCTAAAGACGGCGCGGCGTTATGGCTACTGGTTTGCGACTCCGGAAGAGAACGCGGCAGTCGGCATTAAGCTCCTCTAGATGCCGGCACCAAAGCGGAGGAACAAATCACCGTTCATCTTTTGTCTTAGACGCCGCGTTGACCGACTTCTGGCTGTTTCCCGCGCGTTGTCAACATTACCTTCGCGCTCACTCCATTATGGGCGGCACATTGGCTCGGTAACGGCGATCCAACAGCTTTCCCACAGTATCGTTGTACGGGTGGACCGTCTCGACTCGCTTTCCGTCACATTCGAGCGGACGACCTTCATTGGCCCATTGGAAGATCGAGCCTTCCAGGTTGTAAACGTTCTTTCTGCCGGCAGCGATCAAGCGTTGAGCAAGTTTCCCCGACCGATAACCCACTGCACAATAAGTAACAATCGGCCGATCCGGCGGCAATCGGCTCAACGTTTCGGCAACCTGAGCATCAGGGTCGATCCGTTGCGCATTCGGGAGATGGCTCACTGCATACTCGGCTTGAGTCCGCACATCGAGTAATATAGGCGCGCTGTCGGTCGCCAACCAACGCGCCGCCTCTTTTGTGCTGACGTGCGGAACATTCCAGAAGCGTAACCGCATTAAGAACTTCATTGCGTCGAACCCGTCGGCGAAAGCGGAACCGTTAGTAGCGAGGATGATCAGAGCTCCGATCTGTATCGCCCTACGATTCATGGAGGTAAAAAGTAGCTGGTGAGTAGATCGGTGACGTTCGTGAGGCAGCTCGAAAGGTACGGCTGCTCATGAATTTAGGCATAATATTTGTCTTTTTTAGTTCGTTATTTTGGTGTGACGGGCGATGCACATGAGGATTAGGGGGCTTGCCCGGAGAACTGTATCGTCAAACCATGCAGAAGCGATTATCCCCACTTCTTCCCAATTTCGTCCAGGCCAGCCTTCTGAA
>DASTDH010000536.1:0-2482 GCA_035710445.1 Chthoniobacterales bacterium | reverse complement strand
TCAACCAAACCGAGGGCCCTATCTGGTCTTCCACCGTTACGGGACCGAAGCCTTCCTTACCAAGGTCGTATTCTCGCCCGCCGCGACATACAATCTGCCTCGTACCGCCCGGGAAAAGGAAATCCTGGCCGGCATGAACTCCGGGGATCAGGTCGAAATCCCAGTCGGATCAGCACGCTGAGCCTGAGTCAACGCGCACTGCAGATAACCCAATAATTGTGGGGACAGCCGTCATCGGCTGTCCCCAGGCGCAGTGCAGCTTCTCGCAGAACACCATGAGGTAGCCTTACCCCGCACTTGAGGTTCATCCCTCAGCCGAACGGCGCCGGCACACTTGTCCGCCCCCTGGGCGGAATGCATTCCGCCCCGCTACGGCCTCGATCGCGAAACAGGTAACATATCTCCAACAGAAATGTCGCGTTCACATTTCATCCTGCGCGTTGTGCTACTCTCGGTAGTTTTGCTCAGTGCGTTTCCATCCACTAGGGCAAACGACACACTCGTGACATTAGGTGCCGGTGGCTTGGTTCCATCGAAGTCCTCCGCTGTGCTAATGGAGTCGGAACGACTTCACATCACCCTGCATCGTGTCACCGTTGACTACGTCTTTCGCAACACTGCCAATGAGGACATCGATGCCGTCGTCGCCTTTCCTCTCCCCGAACTCGACGGCGCAACACTCGAGATCAGTCCGGTCGAACTGCCTTCGAAGGACCCCACGAATTTCATATCCTTCAAACTCACCGTAGACGGCAAGCCAATCTCACCGAAGACGGAAATTCGCGCGTTCAAGAAAGACCAGGACATCACAGAACAGCTCAAATCCCTTGGCCTGCCCATCTCCGTTTTAGACAACCGAGTGAAAGGAGCGCTCGCCAAGCTTTCAAAGATCCAGTTGAGCCAACTCGAACAAGATGATTGGATCGTCAAAGAAGAATTTGAGACCGCGAGCAAAGCCTCCCCACGGTATTGGCCCTGGTGGCAAACTCATATACAGTTTTATTGGACGCAACATTTCCGCGCCAATAGCACCATTCTCGTCTCCCATACGTACGTCCCTGTCGTCGGCGGCAGCTACATCGATGACGACGGATCCCACACCGCTCAACGCTACTGCGGCACGTCCAGCACGCTCCAGCAAATCCAGGATCGGAAGGCCAAGATCGACCAACAGCAGCAGCCCGGCCTGACTCTCTGGTGGCGCAGTCTTCAATACATTCTGACCACGGCCAACAACTGGGCCGGGCCAATCAAGCACTTCCACCTCGAAATCGATTCCGACGCTCCCGACGACATTCTGATGACCTGCATGCCCAACATCCAGCAGACATCGTCCACGCGATATGAACTCGACGCCTCGGACTTCCATCCTGATCGCAACCTCAACCTGGTGATCCTGCAGCCGCACCAAAATCAATCTTCCCAGCCCAGCGCACAATAATTGCAAACGGCTATCAGTCAGCGTTTCGCCTTGACAAGGAAACAGGCCCGGAGCACAATCCACCGCTAGTTTGTGACGTTAGGTCCCTCCTCCACCTTTCTCTGGGGCGTTTTTACCTTTTTTGTGGTACCGATGCTTGGGGTTCTAAACTCCGTGGTCAGCCTTGTATCATGTCATGAATTTAAGATTTCAAAGGACACGATCTGGCTATGGAACTATTCTGCGCCTCACTCAAAAAACCGGGAGAAAACGCTGATGAAATCGATCGCGCGTTCGACATGCTGAGCCGCGGCATTGAACACCCATGACCAGGATAGCTGCTTCGTTGTGCCTCACGGCTTTATTTTGTTTCATAGGCTGCGGTGGGAGTGGCAGTTCACCTCCGCCCCCGCCCCCGCCACATCTCTCATCCAGCAAGTTGGGCCCGCACATACTCACAGTTCCGAACAATGCCGGTACGGCTACCATTCTCGATGCGTGTCCTCGGGTTGCGAAGTGGGTAGCACCAGATGTTGGAATCGATTCCGAGATCTCCAGCTATAAGAGCCGATGTCCGGGCGGGACGGTGGTTCTCAGGGTTTACGTTCCTGGCTCCATGGCGGCCTATAGTGTTGCAGACGATCCGGCCGCTTCCGCCAGCGATTTTTGGAGCAAGATGTCCACGCAGGGTTTGATTGCCGCCGGTTCCCCAAGCCAGATCGATTGGTTGGAAGGACCCAACGAATTGGAGAATCTCCCGAACTGGTACAACGATCTTACGGTTGCGAATTGGGTGGCTTCGTTCTGGTCGAGCCTTGCCGATCTGATGCATAAGTCCGGCTACAGTCCGTTAGTCGGATCATTGGTCTCTGGCCAACCCTCTCCGGTTACGATTTTTGCTCCGCTCGCGACGGCGATGAAGTCAAAAGCATACAAATGGGGCTGGAGCTACCATGCCTATACGTTTGGTGCGACCACGAGCGTTAGCAGCGAGAGCGCGTATGCACTCTACTACCGTCAAGTTCGGGATCAGAACAATCTGGCGGGAATTCCCCTCGTCTT
>DASTDH010000535.1:0-6377 GCA_035710445.1 Chthoniobacterales bacterium | reverse complement strand
CACTTTTGTGGTCTCCTGCGGTGCCATCAACTCTGCCGCTCTCTTATTGAGGTCAAAGTGCAAAACGCATCGGTCTGGGCTCGGTAACTCAACCAACCTCGTCGGCCGCAATTACATGACGCATCTGAATTCCGCCATCCTGGCTGTCGATCTCACGCGTCGCAATCCCACGGTGTTTCAGAAGACGATGGTAATAAGTGATTTTTATTTCAATGGGGGCCGGCGCTACCCATTCCCGCTTGGTAGTGTCCAACTGCTCGGCAAATCGAAGGCGGAGATGTTAAGGACGGTTAGCGCGATGTTGCCGCACTGGTTAGCAAATCGCATCGCACAGCATAGCGTGGATTGGTGGGCGATTAGCGAGGACCTGCCAGATGAAGAAAACAGGGTGTCAATCACTCCTGATGACAAGATACAGATCTTCTGGAAACCGAGAAACCTGAGTGCTCATAAGGCGCTCCTAAAGACGGTCAGCCGGGTTTTAAAAAAGGTAGGTTATCAGGCAGTCTTTGTACAGCGCATGGGCATTGGCGCTAATTCGCACCAATGTGGCACCGCACGTTTCGGTAAGGATCCGGAGTCTTCGGTTCTGGACACATTCTGCCGGAGTCACGAGGTGCCGAATTTGTACGTGGTAGATAGCTCGTTTTTTCCAGCCTCGGCGGCGGTAAATCCGGCTCTAACGATCGCGGCACAGGCACTGCGCGTAGCCGATCAGATTAGCTCCGCCGATAGGGTGTGCGCGGGAGCCAGCACTAACAAACGAGAGGTGCCAGTCCCTTGAGACGTGACGGCGACTTCAACGCGGTAAGCAAACAACATCGAAACATTTCTAAACTATGACGACTCAAACTAAGGAAGCAGCGAAAGTGACGCCGGCGGCAGATTCTCTGTACGCCAGGGCATCTAAGTATATGAAGGGCGGAGCCTGCGCTCCGGGCCGGATTCACGGGAGCATCGGCCGACCGCTTTATTTAAAGCGCGCAAGCGGAGCGCGTCTCTACGACGTCGATGGCGGTGAATACATCGACTTCCACAACTCGGCGGGAGGAGCTTTTTTTGGACACAATCATCCGCGGCTGCGCTCGGCGGTGGAGCGGTCCGTAGAGGAGGGTTTCTTCATGAATTTCGATACACCTCACCACGCAGAATTGGCGGAACTAATCTGCTCATCCGTACCATCTGCGGAGCAAGTGCGGTTCTCTAACACTGGTACCGAGGCCACGTTAGGAGCAATCCGTCTGGCCCGGGGTTATACCGGCCGAGACTTGATTATCCACTTCGAGGGACATTTCCATGGGATGCATGAAGGAGCGTTCTACAATCACGGACGGATTGGCGCGATCGACGAACACGGCGAAGTCGAGACCCTTCCGGATTCGGCGGGCTTTCCGGAAGCCTTTAGAAAACAGGTCATTGTCGTAGATAATAACAATGTCAAAGCCCTCGAGCATGCGTTAGAAAAATACAAGGGCAGGGTGGCCGCCGTAATAATGGAGGCAATCTCTTACAATTGCGGTTGCATGCCACCCCGAGAAGGATTTTTACAAGAGGTTCGCCGGCTATGCACCGAACAAGGAGTGGTGCTGATTTTCGATGAGGTTCTCTCGGGCTTCAGAATGCAATTGGGGGGAGCCCAAGAGCACTACGGAGTCACTCCGGACTTAACCACCTTGGCCAAAGCGCTGGCGGGTGGATTTCCTCTCGCAGCCGTCGTTGGGAAAAGAAACATCATGGATGCACTAACTCCCGGCGGCAAAGTGGTGATGAGCGGGACCTACACGGCGGCCGTGATGCCCGTTTTGGCGTCGATAGAATGCCTGAAAATGATGAGGGAAAGGGAATTCTATGAATCGCTGAACGCTCTTTCTTACAAATTTTACGGTGAATTCAACGCCTTATTTGAGGAGTTCGGCATACCCGGTCATGTTAAGGGAGTCGGTCCTCGGTTTGCGACCTACTTTGGCATTGAGGACGAAGAGGACGATTACAACCTGAGAACCATTTCGGCCAAATTCGACAATGATCTTTACGCGCGGTTCGTAAAAAAATCGTTGGCACGAGGTGTGTACTTCCACGCGGGCGGCTGGTCTGCAGGAGGAGCAGCTCACCCTGTACACGCGGGAATTACTGCTGCTCATACGTCAGCGGATTTGGATCAGGCCTTGGAAGTCCTAAGAGCGGTGTTTCGGGAGTTAAGAGAGGCAGTATAAAAAATCGGACTGTCAACCGAACTGGGCTTCGCTGCTAATGGGCATGCCCGCCAGAAATTGAACTAACGCCATTATGACATCTCGCGCAGAACGAATTACCGAATTGTTGGTGGGAGCAGAACTAGACGGTTTGCTCTGCTTTTTACCTGAGAATATCCTTTTCCTGAGTGGGTACTGGCCGAGTACAGGAGATTCCGCCGTCGTTGTCACTCGACGGGGACAACACGCCCTCGTTCTTCCGTCGGTGGACAAGCCTTTCGTACCAGACGATTGGAACGGGCTTTTGGTTTGCTACGATATCGACCCGACTGATCTTCAAGCAGGGAGTCCTCGAGATAAGGTTGTCCGGGCGCTCACCGTTGCGCTGCAGGAATTCGGCCTGAGTGCTGGACGTTTAGGCTGTGAATTAACTTTTGAGACCGTAGCCGGTTCGTTCCGCGGATCAGAAGCGAATGTACCTGGTCGGGAGATGTACATCTCTCTGACCAAACAGTTGCCTCGCCTGTCGATGCAAGACGCCTCTGATCTTGTTCGTAACTTGAGACGACTAAAAACGCCGCGGGAGATCGATGCATTTAGGCGATGCAATCGAATCGCGGATTATGCATTTTCTAGGGCACGAGGGGCCGCTCGTCCTGGAGTGACGGAAATCGAGGTGGCCGCGATCATGGAGTCGGCGTTCCAACAGTATGGCATATCCGTCGAAACGGCGAACCGAGCCAGAGGGTACGCCTTTGTTATGTCCGGGCCTGTCAATTCAGCTAACGCCTGGTTGCCCGCTAACTTTTCTACCAAACGGACCTTACAAGAAGGAGACTTCGTCCTGATAGAATTCAACGGATTTGCCGACGGCTATTGGACCGATCTCAGCCGTACTTTCATTATTGGCGAGCCAAGTGAACGACAACACGAAATGATCGAGGCCGTGTCCGAGGTCCTGGAGACCGTTGTGCGTGCGGTCAAACCTAACGTGAGTGGGGGGAGCCTCGACGAGCTGGCTCGTAAAGGCTTTCGATCCGCGGGGCTGGAGCAGTACTTCTTGCACTATATTGGGCACGCTGTCGGGTTTGCGTTCCACGAACAGCCCATCCTAAAGACAGACTCGGATGTGCTCTTAGAACCCGGGATGCTTTTGGCGATCGAACCTGGCCTCTACATCGATAAAGTTGGCGGAATCAGGATCGAAGACAATCTCATCGTGACTAACGAAGGCGCCGAGCGCTTATCGAACTGCGAGCGCTCGCCGATCCTCTAGTAGACCGAGTCCCTAGTCTGCAGTTGGTTATTCATTACTATGTTAAAAGGAATAGAATCGAAAAACGTCTTGGTGACCGGCGCAGCCCAAGGAATTGGGTTCGCCGTCGCAAAGAGATTTGCCGAAGAAGGCGCGTCAGTTTTCATCGTTGATCGAGTAGAAACTGCGCAGATGGCGGCTGCTCTCGAAAAGATCCGGAGTGTGGCAAAAAGCCGCAAGGCATTGATTGCTGGGCATCGAGCCGACATTTCTAATGAAGTGGCGGTGGACGAAGCGTTTCAGGCGGCCATCGCCGCCCTTGGGCAAATAGACATCCTAGTTAACAATGCCGGTATAAACCGTGGCTATCCATCAGATCAGTTTCCCACCAAGGACTTCGATGAAGTACTGGATATCAATCTGCGGGCGGTTTTCATTTTTAGCCAGCATGCGATCCGTCATTTCCTCGACAGGAAGATTCACGGTGTCATCGTCAATAATTCGAGCAACCATGAGAGCCAGCCGAAGCCAGGTTTTATTGCCTATTCGGTGAGCAAAGGGGGGCTGGGAAACCTCACAAAAACATTAGCTCTCGAGTTTGCCGATCGAGGAGTTCGGGTTAATTCGGTTGCACCTGGCGCCGTCGTGACGCCACTGAACAAGAGTTGGACCGATGATCCACAAAAGCGGGCGAACGTAGAAAGCCACATCCCGCTAGGAAGAGCGGCGACCGCCGAGGAAATTGCCGGCGTCTTTGCTTTCCTGGCTTCGGAGGATGCAGTCTACATAACAGGTCAAACGATCTATGCCGACGGAGGGCTCACTCTTTCGGCCGACTATCGGAAGAATTGGGCCTCCTGATTTGGGCGTGGTCAGGAACCGTCTGTTCCGCATCCTCGAGCAATCCTTCATCGGAAAGCCGCATGGCTGAGGTTGCCTTGCTTTTGCTTTTGTGATTCCGAAGCGTCGTGAGGGGCCAAGTTCGATGATCCGAAACGTAGCAGATTGTGGGGTAAGCATCGGGATGAACAAATCAGGCGGAGTCGGATCTCCCTTGGCAATTGCGACGATGTTCTTTGGCAACGGGTTCGCTATAGCCTCGACCTTCTCACGGATGCCACGCGTCCGTGACCAGCTAGGTTGCAGTCCAGAGCAGCTTGCGTTTGCGCTGGTTTGCATGGGGATCGGTTCGGTTCTTGGGATGCCTTTCGCTGGACGATTCGTCGAACGATATTCGTCCCGGACGGTAAGCTTGGTTGCGACTATAGCCTTTCTTGGCAGCTGCGCGGCATTGCCTTTAAGTCGGTCTCTTTTCGTTTTTGGGATAACGTTGTTGATCGCGGGCGTCGGTGCGGGGGTGGGAGACGTTGCGATGAATGTACAAGGCCATTTGGTCGAAGAACGCCGCGGAAGGGTGTTGATGCCTTACTGGCACGGAACCTTTTCAATCGGCGCGGTGTTCGGATCGTTCTTCGGTTGGCTCTCAGCGGTGACCGGGCTGCCGTTGAGCTGGCAACTACCAACGGTCTCAGCGATTTTGATGGTGGTTATGGGTTTGGCGACCACTCACTATTTGCGGGATGGGATTCTGGATTCGAGTTTCGAGAAGGAAGCTGTTGTTCGTGGTCCGCAAACGCTTCCGGTGAGCGGATCGACAAGGCGCCAACAAAGACGACTTAGATTCGAACCAATAATAATTCTTTTGGGCATCGTGATTCTCGCGACGGCCGTCGGTGAAGGCGTTGCGAACGATTGGCTCGCTTTGGTGCTGGTTGACGATCGAGGAGCTGCTCCGGCCGTGGGGCGCCCTAACTTACGGAGGATTTAATTTAGCGATGGCCATTGGCCGCTTCACCGGAGGCTCGGCAATTCAACGCTTCGGGAGAGTCCCGGTCTTGAGATCGGCAGGCACCTTGGCTTGCGCAGGTATCACGGTCCTTTGCCTTGTCAATTCAACCTTCATCGCACTGCTTGGCGCTTTTGCCTGGGGGCTTGGACTGTCGGTAGTATTCCCGGCAGTAATCTCCGCGGCAGGCGAAATCCCGGGACGTGGCGTTGCCGCAATCGCGCAAGTGGCGACCATCGGGTATGCAGGGTTTTTGATTGCGGCTCCTTTGATCGGCTTGCTTGCTCATTGGATGCCTCTTGATCGGGCGCTCCTAGATATTGCCCCGATCGCTTTGCTGATCACACTTCTTGCATCAGCGGCTAAGGAGCGTTCACCTCAGACAGTGAGATAGGAGGCGCGAAGCGCTGGAAGAGTTTAGCCTAGGGTGAGTCCGCGAGCCCTAGGTATTGGATAACAAAGCGTTCAGCGCTGAAGGCGCGTAAGAACAGCCGTTTGCATTGAGGACGAGCCGCATCAATTCCTCCAACTCAGCGCTGAAATCGTGGCCACGATTCTGCCGCGCTTTCAGCGCTAGCGACTTTATTTGCTAACTACCTAGGGCTCGCAGACTCACCCTAGGCTAAGGTCTGTCACCGCTTCGCCGCTAGGCTGCGCGGCGTGCGGCCGAACTTTCTTCGATAGTCTGCTAGGCTGTAATCTGCGAGCCCCGAAATTCTTTGAGGTAAACGCTTCGTGCCTAGCAGCTTTCGCCTCACGTTTTTTAACAGGCTGTCGTGATACCAACAGCTACGTCGATTCCGTAGCCTCGGTGGCAACCTTCAACTCGGTCCAATCGATCGGCACTTGGATAACGAGCTTATTTCCGCGCTGTTGATGAGAAATAGATCCCTCGATGGATGACGCCCGTTCTAAACCTAACAAGTGAATCTCTTCTGATTCGCGAACGGATGGAAGGCTGCCCTCGGTAACGCGTCGAATCACGATCTGGTCATTTCTGCTTTCACCGATTACCCGACTGATTCGGTGTTCGCCAAAACCCTCTCCTGCATCCTCGTAAAGAAGGCCTTCGACTCTTGAAGAC
>DASTDH010000534.1:0-6839 GCA_035710445.1 Chthoniobacterales bacterium | reverse complement strand
GATCATTCGGTCGGTAGATCGCAGGCTCACTCATAGCATTTCCTTCGGTCTGTGTTTTCATCGCGTAGTCTTATGTTGGTTGTTGGTGTTTCGTGGAAGGCCGTTAGCGCGTAATTTCATAAAGCTAGCGACTGCGAGACTACCATGTGGGATTATGGAAACTGAGAGCGGTTGCCCAGGGCTCTGCCACTTTGTTCGAGATGTCTTCCCAGCGCCAGTTGATCGGCTTCCCATTCCTTGAGGGCCACATCGATGTCATCTGGAAATTCCTGCAAGGCGCGTCCAAGAGCCAAGGCATTCGCTGCTGCCTTGGCGGTGCTTGCCGCAGTGTGCGGGCGGGGAATAAATGCTGCGTCGCCCAGGAGGACCACCCGACCCTGCACCATGTGAGGCACCGTCAGGTCGAGAATGGGCTGTAGAAATGGCGTTTCGGTCGCGCGCCACAATTCTAGAAACTGAGGGCAGAAAACGTTCTCCGCGATAGCGTCTTGTTTCTCAAGCCATTCCTCGCGCACCTGACCTGGAGGGACAGAGAAGTCCAGCTCGCGTCCGTCCACACCGGTCATAAGTTTCGGAAGTTCCGCCTCCGGCACGTTCCAATACCAGACCCAATTGATACGGCGCTTTCCCGGCTCGGTCTCTCCCTCTGCCCCGGGAATGAGGTAGCAAAGGATATGACTGCGTTCCATTTGCTGGAACGTGAAATGGTCAACAAAGGTTTTGGTCAGGAGCTCATTAGCTGAACTCTCGGGAACAACGCCTCGCCAAGCGACATAACCCGCGTAATGCGGCTTCACGTCAGGCATCAATTTCTGGCGAACAAAGGAGCGGGAACCATCCGCTCCAACCAGGATGTCCGCGGTCAGGTCACTTGCGCCCTCAAATGTGGCTGCAACTCCATGATCCGTTTGAGAGAAACCATTTAAGGAGGCTCCCTCATGGTAATTCGCGTTGGGAAAAGCTCCCCGTAGAGCCCGATAGATGAGACCCCAGGAAGTCATGCATTGGGGCATTTCTTGATAACTATCCGGGGTTCCCTGGCGATTGAGATATTGCCGGTATTTTAACCGGACGCCGGTTTGCTCCCGCCTTAAACCGGCATACTGCGTAAGAAAAGTTTCGGTCTCGGCTTGCATGACAATGCCCGCACCACGATCATCGAGTACCTTGGGCGACCGCTCGTAGATACGCGCATCCACGCCTATCGCCTTCATGACGATTCCCGTCATAAGTCCCGCCAGTGAGCCCCCGGCGATGATGGCTTTACTGCTCATAATGATCGTTTAATTGCTAATTCAATCTGCCGCACTAGTATACTATCTGCAAGTAGGCACATTTTTAATGCCTAGTATCTAAAAATGTACTAAACCGGTGAAAGTTTGGGACTAGGGATGAAAAAAAACAAACGGACCAGCGCGAAGAGTCGCGGGAAATATTCGCACACAGGCTACACCTCTCCCATCGATGCAACCCTCGAGGTCATCGGTGGAAAGTATAAAGTCGCCATTCTTTATCACCTCTGTAAAGGCGCGCAGCGATTTGGTGAACTGCGACGTCTCGTCCCTCTTGCCACCCAAAGGATGCTGACCAACCAACTCCGCGAGCTTGAGAGCGATAAACTGATTCATCGCCAAGTTTTTGCCGAGGTGCCTCCCAAGGTCGAATACTCGCTAACTCCACTCGGGAAAACATTAGTCCCCGTACTACAAGCACTCTGTAACTGGGGAAAGTCGAGGATTGCATCTAACTGACGTGCTCGACGATGCTTCGTCCGCATTGGAAGAGCCGTAATATTCGGGAGAAAAGACTTTCTCCCCGTCAAGCCAGCAAGCTGTCTTTCCTTCCTCGTTCTCCTAGGTTCTGGGGGCGGGCTCAGGACAGTCTGTTGCCCAAATAGATGGCGAATAATCGCGTTGGCGCCGTCCACCTCGAAGCGCATCGTGGCGCTGCTATATTCCTTGGTCAGGCCTATGAACGCTGGCCGCCCGTTCGGCGCGGAGCTGCTGGACGATGGCTGATGGTGCGAGATGGGGCATAAGCACTGTCGCGACGAGCACCGGGATCATGACGGCCTCTGCGCCGTCGATGACGATGTCGCCGGCCGCGCCAGCGACAGGCGCGAGGAGCGCGAAAACGCTCTCAAAGGGAAGCTGCAGAAGCTCGACCAGGCCGGTGATGGCAAGACCGACGGTAAGAGCGATGAGCTTCGAGCGGAGCGAGACGCGCCGGTCGCGGAGGAGCGCGTAACCTAGGTGTATATCCATACAGCTATTAGTTCGCGCCAGAAATGCCGTGCCGGTTGTTACTCCCTCATCCTAATCCTTGAAATAGTTTGATTTCGCTGCCATAAACCACGGCTAGAGATGACCAAGACTGAACTTCAAACCGCACTCGCTGCCGCCACCCAGACCAACAAAAGAACCGCTGGAGTCTTCCTCGATGCGCTCGGCAACCTCGCTTACAAAGCGATCAAAAAGAATGGCGAGTTTGTCTTGCCTGGTTTTGGCAAGCTTGTGAAGCAGAAGAGGAAAGCGCGCACCGGGGTTAATCCCAAGACACAACAAAAAATCAAGATTCCAGCCAAGACCGTGGTCAAATTCCGAGTCGCCAAGGTAGCAAAGGACGCCATTCTAGGGGTGAAGAAGTAGTCTGGCCTTAGAAGCCCTTAGAGGGTGTTGCCAATGCTGGACAGTCGTACACCCGCGGTAATCCGCAGATTTTGCTATCGTTCGGTAAGCGGAACTTTTCGAGTGATGTGCGTTCACACCTACTGGGAGTCCGCACCTTAGCAATCATGACACCGATTCTTGCAAAGGTAACAGCGATCGAGAAGCGAGGTGATCAGTATCAAGTGATCCTTCAAATCAATCCGAAATATCGAGGCCCACTCAATAGCCTGGGCCGTCAAGCCACCGAGTAACATCGGCATGCGTCCGTTCGTGGGTTTCTAGTGGCGACTATGCTGAAGGAGCATCCCTCTTTTTCTTTGTATTGCGAAAGACTAGCTCAGGCGCAATTAGCTCCTTGGAGTGGTACGATCTTCCGGTCTGCCACGATCGATCATGGAAGCGCTGAGGATTTAATCAGCGGCCATGGCTCAGCGATAGCCGGCGGTAGGTGGAATCCGCCCGGTCTCCGGGCCGTCTATGGATCTCTGGAGGCTGGATTGAGCGTTGACGAATCATTGAACGCCATCTTGCGCGGTTTTGGCTTTTGTAGTGAGGATATCCATCCTCGTGTAGTCGTTGGAATCGAGCTGAACCTACAGGCTGTTTTCATTCTGAAGACTTCCAGTGAAATCCCGGGGTGGATCGATTATGACCATTTACTCACTATCGACTGGCGAGCGGAGAATGCTGAAGGCCGAGAGGCTGCCTCACAAGCATTCGGGCGGACTGTGGCACAATTTGGAGAGGCGCTAATCACCGGCTCTTCGGTCCGGACCGGACTAAATATCGCGATTTTTCCAGACAGTATCCGTCCGGGAAGTATCTTTCGCGTGATTCATGGCGATGAGCTCCCAGGCTAGCAGAATTGCTTGCAATATTGCTCGTATAGAGGAGATTGTGTTAAATGAAAGCGGTTGGACATGACCAAGTCAGTGAGCAACTTCCTGAGCTTGTTCGAAGAGCAGGGATGTCTTATGAAATGCTTGCTAGAGCCCTGAGCGTATCGCGGCGCTCCGTTGGCATGTGGCTAGCGGGTGAAGAGCCTGGGCGTTGCAATCGTGTGCGCATTTATGAATTTCGGCGCCTGCTTGAGGCTCTTTGTAAAGTGATTAAGCCGGAAAAACTAGGAGCATGGTGGGAACGCCCGGCTCCGAATTTCGGTGGCTCGACCCCGCTCCAGGTGCTTGAGCGAGGGGAGGTTGACCGACTCTGGCGCATGGTCTGGGAGATACGCGCCGGCAACAGCGGAGATTAAAGAGAAAGGCCATCGTGCGCTCCTCCTTTGGTGTCTCGAGCCCCGGGGGATTGTTTCACTGCACGTTGGCTTTACGAGCCGAATCGATGCTCGGCTTTCGGATCTCTCTGTTTCCGAAAATCCCCGACGGGAGATCCAATTGGCCCAAGAAGACGGTCTTTTCACTAAAACGTAGCGAATCACATCTGGTTGTACAGGATGGCCCACAACCGATTCTGTGAACGCTCTTCTTGTTATTCAGCGGTGGCACGCGGGTTTCGATAAAATGCCGCAAACCTGAACTGGTTTGCAGCAGGGTTGAATTCGGTTCCGGTGACCCAGATTTCCATCATTCCGCGCCACTCAAATCAAATACCGCACCAGTCCCAGGGCGACCAAAAAACTATCCTTAGTGATAATAGTTTTTTTTAGGCGACGACCTACTTTAGCGCTGCAAAACTGCAGCGATCCACCTTACGCGTAACATCCCTCCCCTATGTCCGACTTCGATCCAGCCGAACAGATTGTCACGGCTAAGCAACTCGCCCACGCGTTCGACGAGACGCCAGCGCAGATCGTCGCGCTCACGCGGCGAGATATCTTGCGCCCCGTCCACGTTAGCGAAAAATCGCTAACGTCTGAACTCCGTTACGAATTCCTCGAGAGCCTGCGCGCGTACTTGCGTTACTGGCGCGCTCAGAAGCTCCCTGGAGGGAGTGCTCAATCCAGAACGGACATCGGTTTTGGCTTGAAACATAATCAGGGAAAGAGGAACCCTAAATAGTCTGGCTGTAGGCCTAGTAGTTATATGAAGGGTTTCCAGGGATGACACCGATTCTTGCGAAGGTCACGGCGATCGAAAAGCGAGGTGATCAGTATCAAGTGATCGTTCAAATCGGTCCGAAATATCGAGGCTCATTTAATACCTTAGCCTTTGGAGAGATCAAACCGCACAGCGGTTCCTTTAAGGATGGCCGACTTGACTTAGTCTACCATAAAGACCCCGGCTTTAATATCGGAGATCTGTTTCCCCTTTGGACTCTCCAATGATGGAGATGAAAGAAGAATCAATGGATATCCCGCTGCCCATCAATTAGACGAGTATTCCAATGAGAACATGCAGACTCGGATGCTTCCGCTTCTGGAGCTTTCAGCTCCACATTGCGCGAACAATATAGCAGTTCGGATCCGCCTTCTTGAGGTCTAGTGCAAATTAACCACAAAACGGGCACGGCTACAGCGTTCGCTCCGCTATAAGCGCTTCCTTTGGGCTTGTTGGTTCACGGAGTGCCACTTTTTCCTCGGGAGCTCGACCACCTCGCCTTCGCCGCCACTTGATCTTGCTCCGCTTGGGCTTCCTCCCGGCGCCAGAGTACTAGCTTATATTCCGATTTCTTTCGGGTCGCTCCGGTCGAATTCTTGATCTCGTATTCGAGGCGCCTAACCCAAACCCGATCGCTCCTGCCATGCTTGACGGAGCACGGTCGGTCGGAATTCCAACCTTTGAAAATCAGAACGGTCGCATGATGGAAGGTAGTGGCGGCGCGTCTATTATTGACCTGCTAGCCCGCGATGGAAAACGCATGTCCGTCTTCCGTGCCTACGTTTTCCCGTATATGGACCGGCCGAATCTGACGGTCCTCACTCATGCACTGGTCACCCGACTGACCTTTGCTGGCAAGCGAGCCACCGGCGTGGAAATTACCTACGATGGCAAAGCGCACCGGATTGAGGCGGGGATTGAGGTGATCCTTCCGCTGGGTGCGATTCAGACCCCGAAGGTATTAATGCAATCCGGTCTTGGCGACCGGGTCGAATTGCAGCGGCTCGGAATCCCAGTCGTGCAGCATCTGCCCGGCGTGGGACAGAACTTTCAGGACCATCCAGGTATTGGCTGCATCTGGGAGTACCAAAAACCGCTTGCCCCACGCAACAACGCCGGCGAGGCAACCTTCTTCTGGAAGAGCAATCCTAGTCTCGACACCCCTGACATTCAGACCTGCCAGGTTGAAGTACCGCTCACCAGTGCCGAGATGTTAACCAGGTTCAATCCACCAGCAGGTTCTTGGGCGATGTTCGGAGGCCTCGTACGGCCAAAGAGTCGAGGTAGGATTCGGCTAACGGGGCCCAATCCCCTTGATCCTCTCCAGATCGAGCCCCACCACCTGTCCCACGGACGACCTGAAGGCCGCGATAGCCTGCGTGCAACTCTGTCGCGAGATAGGCAATTCCGATGCGCTTCGCCCGTTCACCAAACGCGAGGTGATGCCGGGCAACCTGAAAGGCGCGGCACTGGAAAACTTCATCCGGGATTCAGTCGTTACCTACCATCATCAGACGTGTACCGCCAAGATGGGACGTGATTCCATGTCGGTGGTTGATGGCGATCTTAAAGTCTATGGAATCGCAAATCTGCGTATTGCCGATGCATCCATCATGCCGCGCGTAACGACCGGCAACACCATGGCTCCCTGCGCCATCATCGGCGAGCGCGCCGGAGAAATACTGAAAGCCGATCATAAGTTATAAACAACACCGTCACAGTTAAGAAGAATTGACCCGACAAAACCGGCGATTCCAATGGCCAGTAAAAAAGCTAGATTGCAGATTACGAATGCGTCCATCGTTCCAGCGCCTTGCCCTCATTGAGTCATAGCGAATTTATCGGTTACTCACAATGGCAATCGGCCAGCGCATGATTGCCTTTTGATGTCGAGCCGCAGATGGCCATAGACCTGATGAGCAGTAGGATGGTCCGATCAGAAGCGGCTTACTTCATTTTGTCCTTACCAGAGCGGGTTGGCCACAGAGCCATTCGGTCCAGGAATCGGTCACGAATGATTAGTGTGTGAAACAGCACCGCGCCGAGATGAGCCAGGAACGTTGCGAACAACACAAACGCGAGGACCGTGTGCGACTGGCGCAAGACGGCGTAA
>DASTDH010000533.1:0-4829 GCA_035710445.1 Chthoniobacterales bacterium | reverse complement strand
GTCAACCTTTGCCGCGATAGCCACCATGCAACGATGGCGCCGATCGGAGCCAGGACGAATAGTATCGTGATGCTCACGGCGCGTTTTCCTAAGCGGCGCGTGCGACCGCCGGCTGGTTTTGCGGCACGAAATCCTCCTTGGCGCCTGGCACGCTGTAATCGTAAGCCCAGCGGTAGACCACTGGTAACTCCTTGCCCCAGTTGCCATGCCCCGGCGGGGTTTCGGGTGTTTGCCACTCCAGCGTGGTGGCCCGCCAGGGATTGCTGCCGGCCGGCTTGCCCTTGGACAGGCTCCAGATCATGTTGAACAGGAACACCATCTGGGCGAAGCCCACGATCAATGCCGCCATGGTGATGAAGCCGTTCAGCGTCGTGGCCGATTGCGGAACGAAAGCCATATCGCCCATCTCGAAATACCGGCGCGGCACACCCAGCAGGCCTATATAGTGCATGGGGAAGTAAATCGCATAGGCCCCGAGGAACGTGACCCAGAAGTGAAACTTGCCGAGCGGCTCGTTCAGCATTCGCCCGGTGACCTTCGGGTACCAGTGGTAGATCGCACCGAAAATCACGAAAATGGGCGCCATGCCCATCACCATGTGAAAGTGGGCGACAACAAACATGGTGTCGGACAGCGGAACATCCACGACTGGGTTGCCGAGGAACAGCCCGGTCAGTCCCCCGTTCACAAACGTGACGATGAAGGAGAGGGCGAACAGCATCGGGACCGTGAGGTGAATGTCGCCGCGCCACAAAGTGAGCACCCAGTTGTAGACCTTGATGGCCGTTGGGATGGCGATGATGAGCGTGGTGGCGGCGAAGAAGAACCCGAAATACGGGTTCATGCCGCTCACATACATGTGGTGCGCCCATACGACGAAGCTGAGGGCACCGATGACGACGATCGCCCACACCATCATGCGATAGCCGAAGATGTTTTTTCTCGCATGGGTGGCGATCAGGTCGGAGACAATGCCGAAGGCCGGCACGGCGACGATGTAGACCTCGGGATGGCCGAAGAACCAGAACAGGTGCTGAAACAATAGCGGACTGCCGCCGCGGTATTTCAAGTGTTCTCCCATCTCGACAACGGCCGGCATGAAAAAGCTGGTCCCCAGGATCCTGTCGAACAGCAGCATCACGCAGCCGACGAACAAGGCGGGGAAGGCCAGCAACGCGAGGACGGTGGCCGTGAAAATCCCCCATACCGTCAGGGGCATGCGCATCAGCGTCATCCCCCGCGTGCGCGCCTGCAACACCGTCACCACATAGTTCAATCCGCCCATGGTGAAGCCGATGATGAACAGGATCAGGGAGGCGGCCATCAGAATGATGCCCCAGTCCCGCCCCGGAGTGCCGGAGAGGATGGCTTGGGGCGGGTACAAGGTCCAGCCGGAGCCCGTGGGACCTCCCGGCATGAAGAAGCTCGCCACCAGGACCAGCACCGCGAGCAGATAGACCCAGTAGCTCACCATGTTCACGTAGGGAAAAACCATGTCCCGGGCGCCCACCATCAGCGGGATCAGGTAGTTCCCGAAGCCTCCCAGGAAAAGCGCGGTGAGCAGATAGATCACCATGATCATGCCATGCATGGTGATGAATTGCAGGTAGTCTCCGGGGCCGATGGCGGAGAAGGTGCTCGGGAAGGCCAATTGCAGCCGTATCAGCCACGACAACACCAGAGCCACCAATCCAATCGAGAGCGCAGTGATCGAATACTGGATGGCGATGACTTTGGCGTCCTGGCAAAAGACGTATTTCGTCACCCAGCTCTTCGGATGATAGAGTTCTACGTCTTTCACTTCGGCGGGTTGGATGACTCCAGCTGCGCCAATCGTGGTATCGACCATTGGAATGCCCTCGCTCTTTCCGATGAGGCACGACGACCTTGAGTCTCATCGTGCAGATCGTCTCTTCTCCCCATGCCGCCCCGTGGCTCAAAGCCAGGTCTACTGCGTTTCCTTCGCTTGTCTAGTGCGAGCCGACAATTGTGCGAACGTCTTCTGTTTTCTTAGCCACGCCTGATATTCGCTCTCCTCATCGACGACGACCTTGGCACGCATGTTATAGTGGGCAGCACCGCATAGCTCAGTGCAGAGCATCTCGAAGGTCCCGGTTCTGGTGGGGGTGAACCAGACGTAGGTGACCATGCCTGGCACCAGATCCATCTTGGCCCGGAACTCCGGCACATAGAAGCTGTGCAAGACGTCGATCGAGCGCTGCAAAAGCTTGACCGGCTTGTCGACCAGCAGGTGCAAGTCGTCAGCTTCGATCACGACATCGTCGTGCGCGTCGGGATCGTTTGGATTCAAGCCCAAAGGGTTGTCGGAACTGACGTACTGGATATCGGACGTGCCGAGCCGGCCGTCTTTGCCCGGAAGGCGGAAGCTCCACTGCCACTGCCGGCCGATGACCTCGACCTCGGACGCCCCTTGCGGGACCGTGATAAATTGGTTCCATACGAACAAACCGGGCGCCAACATGGCCCCGACGCCCACCGCGGTCACGATGGTGAGCCACCACTCGAGCTTCTTGTTCTCCGGATTGTATATCGCCCGTGTTCCCTCCTGGTGACGGAAGCGGAATACGCAATAGGCCATGAACAAGAGGATGGCGGTGAAAGCAATGCCGGTGATCCAGAATGTGATGATGATTGTGTGGTCGATGTAATCCCAGTTTGAGGCAATCGGCGTCCACCACCACGGGCTCAGAAGGTGAAACAATACTGAGCCGAGCGCGACTAAAACCAATATGATCGCTGTAGGCATATCTTTGCCTCTGAAGGCCTTGAATATATGCACTAAAGCGCGATTCTTCTACTACCTCCGTGGGTTCTAGACAACCCATGAGGAAGAGGAACATACACGCTTTTGATGCTGTGGATGGCTCCTCCCACCGGCATCGCAAACGCCTTCTCGCCGTGCCATCCGGCTTGATCGAGCAGTACGATGGCGTGGGTGTTCTGCGCGCGGCCGGCGGAGCGATCGAGGAATACGTCCATGGTGTTGGCATTGACCTCGGGGAGGACAAGCGCGAAGGCATCGTCAGTGGCCAGCCGCACGGCGGCATCGAGGTAGGTGGAAACGAAGCGCTTGTCGGCGAGGCCCGGCGCACGCTCGCCCTCAGAAGTTGCGTTTGCACCGGTCGTGATCCAGGCGGCCGCAAGCAGAATGAGAAGGGCTTTCATAACCTTACGCAAGCCCGACGAGAGCATCAAGCACGACTCCAACGATCAGGAGTCCAAGCTGTATGAACGAGGCAAAGAAATTGTCCATCGCCGTGTGCTTCGACGGTGCGATATAAAGCAGCCAACTTTTCCAGAGAAAGTATGCACCGCCTACGCCTGCGCCGAGCCCATAGAGGAGGCCTTGGCCGTACCAGAGAGGCACGAGCGAAATCGCAACCAACGCGGCCGCATGCAGAAGAATTGCCCAGGTCCATACCCGCTGCGATGCGGTGACCGGCAACATCGGCACCCCCGCCCTGGCATAGTCGTCGCCTTTGGCAGCGGCGAGACTCCAGAAATGCGGCGGCGTCCAGAGGAACAGGACAAGCGCAAGTAAGACGGGAACGACTTGCGGCGTCGGATCAACCGCCGCCGCCCCCGCGAGCACGGCGAAGCTTCCGGCCAAGCCCCCGATCACGATGTTCCAGGCACTTCGGCGCTTGAGCCACACCGTGTAGACGACGCCATAGGTGAAGGACCCGAGAAAAACGAGGAGCGATGACACAAGCCCATTCGCTGCCGCCGCCAACGCGAGCGAGGCGACGAGCAAGGCAAGGAACGAGATTGGCCACCACAGGCTTGGCTGAAACGCGCCGCTGGCGAACGGGCGGGACCGGGTTCGCCGCATCTCCCGGTCAAGGTCGCGCTCGTAGTAGTGGTTGAACGCACCCGCAGCGCCTGATGCTCCAAGCACCGCAAGTGCCAAGGCCGAGGCTTGCGCGACCGAGATGGCAGGGCCTTTAGCCGCCGCCATCCCGGCCAGCGCGCTCGCAGCGACCGCACCGCCGATCCTAAGCTTCAGGAGCGAGCAGGTCATGCGAATTGCGGCGAGCATGGATGTCTTCCGTTGTCACCCGGACGGATGCTCAGCGGAACAGCCAGAGTTTGCCGCCGCGCGCCGTAGGCTCGGACATAAGAGACGCAACTTGCCTTAGCGCGTCTTGACCAGTCGCTTCACGCCAACGTGGAATATGTTAAATCCCCGAAGCGCTGCGGCACAAGGGTTCCGGGCCGCAGCGTCGGTGCGAGCACCTTCTCGACATAGGTGCGGAACCATTCGCCGTTGATCGGTCCATCGATGACGAAGGGAGCAGTGAGCCCATCGCAGCGCAGGCCGGCGCCGAAAGTCGTCGTCTTCCAATGACCGTAGGGGACGGCGCCGACGAGGCGCTCGCCTCTCGGACTGCGGCCATAGCGGCGTATCATGTTGGTGGCGATCCAGGTCTCGTCGATGAAGATGAGACGAACTGGGTTCGGAGCCCCCTGGCTGTCGCACCAAGCCGCGCGGGCCGCCGCCACGTCCGGCCGGTTCTGCTCGGCGGCACGATGTACGAAACGCTGACCCGCAACAGCGCGGCAACCTGCCGCACCGGCACGCCACCATCCACCGCCGCCAGAACCCGCAAGCGCAGGTCGTTCGAATACGGCATCCCCATTGTGGTCCCCTCGGTCCGAATCAAACTGAGACCCCAGGAATCACAAATTTTGCGCAGCGGGAATCTTGAGGGTTCTGTGAGGTCGCGTGGCGAGAACGGGCCCGCTGTACGGTCGTGAGTGCGACCTCATAGAAGCTGGATTGAACGAAGCCGCGGGAGGTTGGGCAC
>DASTDH010000532.1:0-3267 GCA_035710445.1 Chthoniobacterales bacterium | reverse complement strand
ATCGGAATGACGCTGTTAGCCGCGTTGACTCCCGGGCTCGCCCGTCCTTTTGGTCACGTCCAATGCCCTTAAGAAAGGCTTTGGCGACGCCTGGCGAGCAACCGTTGGTATTGAGATTGGCAATACGGTTTATGTCCTCGCTTCAGCGACTGGCCTGACCGCGTTGTTAGTGACCTGTGCCACTCTTTTCACCGCTGTGCGGTGGCTAGGAGCGGCCTACCTTATCTATTTAGGCATCCGACTGCTCGTCGCTTCTCTGCGGATGTCGCCGGCCGATGGATCCGAAATCAATGTGCGTTCGCTTAATCCAATGCTGCAAGGGATTTCTACTCAATTGGGTAACCCCAAGGCTTTGCTTTATTGGACCGCCCTACTTCCGCAGTTTCTTGATCGAACTCGTGATTTGGTGCCGCAGTTTTTCCTCCTGGGGGTCAGCGCAATCTGCGTAGAAACAGCAGTTCTCGCCGGATACGCCGGGGTCACAATTTTAGCGCGCGGGGCGGTCGCCAGGCCTCCCTTTGCACGCAGAGTGGTGGATGCGATCACCGGCGGCTTTTTTATCGCGATGGGCTTATTGCTCGGGACCAAGAATGCGGATGCGTAGGAGGGATCCCTCCTCCTTCGGTGAATCGCAGGCTTTCGCTCGCAAGTGGACTTCATGGACACAAATCGAAGTTAGCGCATGGTGCTGGTCTGCATAGAATTTGCGGTCCGGTATGGAGCTCACTACCAAACGCCTACGACTACGGCTCTGGCGCCACGATGATTTGCCGGCTTTCGCCGCACTGAACTCGGACCCGCGGGTCATGCAGTATCTGCCCGAACTGCTCGACCGCGCTCAAAGCGATGCGCTTGCCAACCGGATTAGAGAAAACTTCGAACGAAAAGGATTTGGTCTCTGGGCGGTTGAGGTGATCGGCATAGCTGATTTTATCGGGTTTACCGGACTCTCGGTACCGCGTTTCGAGGCCCACTTCACGCCATGTGTCGAGATCGCTTGGAGACTCGCATACCACTTTTGGGGATACGGGTACGCTACTGAAGCTGCCCGTGCGGCCTGTGACTATGGCTTTGGCCAACTTCGGCTAAAAGAAATCGTATCTTTCACAGTCCCCGCCAACTGGCGCTCACGAAAGGTGATGGAACGGCTCGGGATGACGCGCTCTGCCTCGGACGACTTTCAGCATCCGCTCTTGCCGGACGGCCACCCGCTTCGCCATCACGTTCTCTACCGCCTCGCTCGCGGAACCGCGAATGGACACAGGTTGACAACTACGAATGGACGCTGATGCGGCGGACTCAGAGACTTACAACCGCAAATGCACGCGAATGCACACGAATAAAAAAGACTCTTCGCGTCTATTCGCGTTCATTCGTGGTTTATTCCGGGTTTATTTCGCGTCCTTTGCGGTTAACAGAGCGAAAGCGAAATTGCGGCCCAAGCCTTGCACCAGCGCCAAGTGGATCCATAACATGGCGTAGGGTTCGACCAGTCTCGCTATTTTTGATCCGCCGGCGTCAATTGCTTCGAATCCAAGCTGGCGTACTAGGTCAAGAACTACTTCTTTCCGGTCGCCGTCACCGCAGACGAACATGACCGGCTTGCCTTGCTCGAATGTTGGACGGTCCATCAGATTGGAGCCGATCTGATTCATCGCTTTGAAAGCTTGAGCGCCTCTGGCCCAACCAGCGACCTGCTCCAGGCCGGAAGTATCGAAACCGATCTCCAGACCGCTGAAATCTGGCTTTAACGGGTTCGTACAATCGATCAAAACTTTCCCACTCAAATCACCGCACGATTCGATGGCGGCTTGGGTAGCGTTCCAGGGAGTACAGAGCGCGAGGACATCGGACGCTGCGGCCGCCTGAGCGTTCGTGGCGACTACGACACGATTTTTTGAGCGCAACACCGCGGCGCGATCATCCGAGGGATCTTTTAAGCCGAAATGGACCTGATGCCCCCGATTGGCCCACCCCAGGCCGAGCGCCTGACCCACACTTCCCGCTCCGATAATTGCGATATTCATGATGACGGATCTTGGTTACTCACGTCCGATACCGATAACGACTGGCTGGGACGTTTTTCCCACCATGATGGGTTCAAACCCATCATAGTCAAAATCGAATAAAACAATTGTCACCATCGCGATTGACGATCATGCTGGATTGTGCCAATCGAACTGCGCTGGTTACGCTCATTTGTTGCGGTCGCTGATGAAATGCACTTTTCCCGGGCGGCCCGGCGTCTCAGGCTGGCTCAGCCGGCGTTGACTGCGCAGATTCGACAACTCGAACGAGAAATAGGCTCGCCATTGTTCGAGCGAACCAATCGGATGCGTGGGTTGACGATCGCCGGGCGAGCCTTGTTGCCCGAGGCACGTTCTCTGGTCGAGCGTTCCGATTCGTTGTCCAGGATGGTAAGGTACGCGTCTCTTGGTGAGACCGGCCTCTTGCGACTTGGAGTCATTCCACCGGCGACAACCACAGCGGTGGCGCAATCTCTACGCCGGTTCACCAAAGAGAATCCAGGCGTCGAACTGAGCGTCAAACAAGGCGGCCAAGACCCTCTCATAGACGAACTGCTGGCCGGCCAGATCGACCTGATGATTGGCCGGCCGGCCGGTAATCGGTCGCTGGAACAGCGCCGGCTCTTTACCGAAGAACAGGGGATCGTGCTGAACGAAGACGATCCGCTGGCAACAACGCGGACCATTCCCATTTCCAGTCTGGCTGATCGGCGACTGGTCTTGTTGCGCGACAATCCGCATTTCGGGCGCCATTTGCTGGCCCATGCCGCCCAGCATGGGGTTCGGCTCTTTCCGATCCATGTAGCAGAGGATTTCCCTTCCTTGCATTGGCTGGTCCGCGCCGGGCTCGGGATTGCACCATGCAGCCTCTTGCTGGCAGACGGTTTGCCGCGTGGCCTAAGAGCTCATCGCATCAAGCCCACCCTCGAGAAGTTGACAGTGAACGCCGTCTGGAAAGGGACCGACCTGCCAGCGAGTGCGCTCAAATTCCTGCAAATTTTATCCGCAAATATCAGACATGCGAAGCTGGGCTAGGCAAAGTTGGCAACGGCCTGCCCGCCGATGCCAGGGTTTGTTTACGTGGCTGGTTGAGGCACGTTCGTCAACACAAAACTATCGACGCACTGCTTCAATTTGGATGATACCTGATCCCATTGCTCCGGGGTTGCTGTCGCGGTGGTCAAAAAGACTTTGTCTCCGTTCTTGACCGCGCGAGCATACCAGTGCAGCGATCTTCCAG
>DASTDH010000531.1:0-4823 GCA_035710445.1 Chthoniobacterales bacterium | reverse complement strand
CCTGTTACAGTCTGGAACACATGGTGACGGACATGCTGGCCCATGGCGATAACCTGGATCAGCTTTGGCTTGAATCAGAGAAAGCGCTAGACTTTGCCCAGAAAGCGAAATTCCTCCAGGTCGTAAACATTCTAACTAGTACCCAGGCTTTCATTCAAAGCATGCGCGGAGGCGATGTTAGCGTCTCCAGTTTGGCCGGCGAAGAAGTAAACCCGCCAGGTCTGGAACTCAGTGAAGATTCTGCGCCTGTAGCCTTTTGTTTTGGTCTAATCCTGAAACTGCGGACGCGTTTTATGTCCGGCCAATATGAGGCCGCGATGGCCATAGCCCGTGAAATAGAGCCGTTGCTTTGGTCCGCTCAGTGCCATATTCAAGCAGCGGACTATTATTACTATGCCGCGTTAGCCACAGCGGCTATGATTGGCCCTTCTGCGGCCGACTCCAGCCGCTCAACCAAGGCACTTAAACCGTATCTAACAAAGTTAAGCGAGTGGGCGGAAGCGCATCCTCCGACTTTTTTTGACAAATACGCGTTAGTGTCAGCTGAGGCAGCACGGATTGAAGGCCGGGAGCTGGAGGCGATGAGTCTGTACGAAGACGCGATCTTATCGGCGCGCAAACATGGGTTTGTTCAGAACGAAGCCGTCGCTAATGAAGTGGCTGCTCGATTTTATCTTGATCGTGGGAATGAAACGATCGCCTACGCCTACTTCCGGAATGCACGTCAGTGCTATCTACGTTGGCGAGCATTTAACAAGATCGACCAGCTGGAGCAGAAGTTCCCAGGCATCGTAGACTCACCCTCGCTGAGCGATCCACGTTCGATGGGGGCGCCCGTCGATCAGCTGGATCTTCAGACGGTAATGAAAATATCTCAGGCGGTTGCAAGTGAGATCGTGTTAGAGAAGCTGATTCAAACGCTCATGAGGATCGCCGTCGAGCACGCTGGCGCGGAGCGTGGTCTGCTGATATTGCAGCAAGGCGAAGAATATCGGATTGAAGCTGAGGCCAAGGTCGGTCCGAGCGGAGTTGAAGTTCAATTACGTCACGCTCCGACGTCACCCAGTGAGCTGCCCGAGTCGCTTCTCCGCTACGTAATCCGGTCGCAGGAGAGTTTGATTCTCGACGACGCCTCCGGCCAAACTCTTTTTTCTCAAGATCCTTATGTGCTGCAAAAGCGGCCCCGCTCGGTGCTCTGTTTACCGCTCCTAAAGCGGACTGATTTGATTGGCGCGCTTTACCTGGAGAACAACCTCGCGCCTCGGGTTTTCACACCGAAGCGGCTCGCCCTGCTGGAGCTATTGACATCCCAAGCCACCATTTCTTTAGATCATGCTCGCTTGTACGCCGAGGCGAAACGAGCAGAAGAACTGCAAGCCGCGATGGCACGCGAGCGGGAGACGTTTGCCCAGCAACGGGTAGCTCAGCTGGCCAAAGCGAACGCGGCTTTGCGTGGTTTGCTCGATGAGCTCGCTTCGGTCCCGCAGCTCGATGAGTTCATTGGTCAGGTCATGGCAGCCACTACTGGACAGTTGGGCGCGACTTCTTCGGTGCTGGCGCTAGTGAGGCCTGACGACCAAACGATGGTGCCAGAACTGGTGTACCAAGACGGACCGGTCAGGCGATGCGATAAATTGGGATTCTCAAAGGACTTGAGCGCTCTCAACTTGGATGAATTCGCCCCGGCCAGCTTAGACCACCCTATCAGCGTATTACGCCTTGATAGTCCGCTGGCAATGCAGATCCCGGAAGGCAGACGCGCCCATCTAATCGCGGAAGGTATCAAGGCGGTCTTAATCATTCCGTTGACCTCCAAGGGTCAGGTCAACGGTATGTTGAGCTTTCGGTTTAAAGATGATCGTCAGTTTCAAGAGGAGGAGCTGGAGATTGCCAGAGCTTTAGCAACTCAGGCGAGCTTGGCTATTCAGCTGACGCAACTAGCAAGAACGGCCAGGGAATCTGCCGTGCTCGAGGAGCGAAACCGGTTGGCAGGTGAGATCCATGATTCTTTGGCCCAAAGTTTTGCCGGTATTTCTATGCAGCTTTCTGCCGCGGGACGAGCAATGGCCCGAAAGAGTAAAGATGCACGATGCTACGTAGAACGCGCCAACGAACTGGCCCGCTTCGGGCTCTCGGAAGCGCGCCGGTCTGCGTTGAGCTTGCGCTCGAACATTATCGAGGAATCGGGCCTAATTGAAGCGCTACGCAAGTTGACGGAGCGTTCGAATATTCCAGGTCTTATCAGCTGTTCATTTCAGGCTAGCCGGGTGGACGAAAAAGCCTTGTCGCCCCAGGTTCAACAGGATCTCTTACGAATTGGTCAGGAAGCGATCAGCAATGCGCTTCGCCATGCGCAGCCCAGTGAGATCAAGGTTAGTCTGCGAGGAAATCAGTCAAACCTTGTACTTAGGGTCACGGATAACGGCTCTGGATTGGCGCGGGCCGGGCTGTTGAGCGCAGGCCAAGGTTTCGGTTTCGCCAATATGCGCGAGCGGGCTAAGAATCTTGGCGCAGCCTTGCACATTCAAAGCAAGCTAGGTCACGGCACCAGCGTGATTGTGCGTCTGCGGATGGCCGACTGGTCGATCGGGCGGGGCCGCACCCCCCTCTAACGAGCAGGGTAAAACGCCTTTCTCGGACTGTAACAAACGCGTAGCCTCAATTGATGGCTTCCCCTTTGGAGCTACCGTTTCATGAAATCCTCTCCAACTAATGTTATTCGGGTTCTGATCGCGGACGATCATCCGGTGGTACGAGAGGGATTGGCCGCTATCCTGCGCTTCGAACCAGACATTCAAGTTGTCGCAGAGGCCACGGATGGCGCGCACGCTTGCGCATTGTACGACCAATACCTCCCGGACGTGGTGATTCTGGACCTGCGGATGCCGCGCAAGGACGGCCTCCAGGTGGTTACCGAGCTCACGTCTAGCCGGCGGCCCAAGCCTCGGATAATCGTGATGACCACCTATGAGACCGAAGACGATGTTCGCCGAGCCTTGCAAGCAGGCGCAAAAAGTTACCTGGTGAAAGGGGCGCTTCCCGACCAAATTCTTGAAACGGTTCGTCGAGTTGCCGCTGGGGAAGCGCTGGTGCCATCCAAAATCGCCTCAGTACTGACACAATCGTTGGCGCGTCCCGAGCTTTCGCCTCGAGAATTACAAGTGTTGCGGGAGTTAGCGGCTGGAAATAGCAACAAGGAAATCGGACAAATGCTCCAGATCACGGAGCACACGGTGAAGGCCCACTTAAAGTCCATACTGGTGAAGCTTGGCGCAACGGGCCGGACCGAGGCGATTGCTATCGCTATAAAGCGCGGATTAATCCGGAAAGGTTAAAACGTACGCGCCTTTTGCTTGCAACTGCTAGGACGACAGGATTGCCCGGTCCCTCGAGTTTCTCCCGTTTGTTACCGCCTTGGCTTATCTGAAAATCGTCAACCTGCGGAGGAAGGCTCGCCATTTTGCTGTCCGTTCAGCGGCCGACATTTGTCCCGGAAGAACTATGGGTTTGATATTGCTCGTTCGAACCGCTTGTTGGCACTCCATTCAGCTTCTAACTAGCCCCCTCATCTGGCGAATTGCAACGGCGTCGGTGAACGTTGAAGTTGCGGAGAAAGGAAAAGGTTTGGCATGACGGAGCAAAGGTCCCAAAGACGCCATCGGACATTGCCAAGATGGCCTTGGGTTCTTTCGAGAGCCCGGCTCTCAATGTTAGCTTCAATTATTGAACAACTATTACTAACCATCCTACCGAAACGGACAGCCTTGGGGGTTCGTGGCAGATAACAGATTATACAACTTGTTGATTCAAACTTTACGACGCCAGAAATGTTTGTCACGACAGTTCGCTTCGGACGTCGGGTTACAAAGGAAGGCGGCCACCATCGTTCCGGCCGTTCCTGATATACCAAAGGACCCACATGGAGACACTTAAATCATGCCTAAATAGATGCGATAGTATTCCCGTAAGAAAAGGAACAAGGCCGAACACGATTTGTGGCCCACTTCACATTCAGTGTGTTGGTAGTGGAGGTGCTAAATATTTTCGTAAGTTAATTACCGAAGTCCTAACCTGGCCCCGAGTCGAGTGCACTCCATCAATTGTAAGGTCTCCCGACCTAATATCTATCCATTTAAAACAAGCTGAGCGAGCAATCGCTTCATCATCGACTAGCTCTGTGAAGGAGTTTGCCAAGGTTTATTTGGAGGCTCCGACAATACACTTGATCTTGCCTTTGGTAACCGCCCACTGGGCGATTTTGCGCGGGTGGGCTGAACCGCACTACTTGGCGTCACAGGGTCTGATGCCTGCCGGTACCGTGCTGCTATATACGCCGAAGGACGAAATTGAGATGGAAGTGTGTCATTTTCACTTTTCTCAGGCGTACGAACACGCATGTAATTCAGTCGAATTAGAACAGAGCAGGACTTTTAGCCCATCTTCAAACCTTCCCTGTTCGAATTCCAGGAAAGCGGCGGAATGTAATGAGGGATAAGTTCGGGCGATAAGCGCCACCAACTGACTGCGAAACTCGCAATATCAGTATTGTGAGAGCCGGCCATTTGGTCCGTATTTAGTCTGAGCGGACGGCAACTGAACAGATCGTAGATTCATTGCTATGGCCTCAGGATCGAGGCTTCCGCTCTTCAGCTTCCAGGTCGGACCGAATGACGGGCCGTATCTCCATTGTGGCGTGTAGCTGGGAAGCCTAACGCGTAAACGAATAGCACAAAAAAAATTCAGAAAAATGCGGAGGTCTGGGGTGGTTGGAAGAAATGTGAGAGAAAAGGAAGCTGGTTTGTCGAATGACGAGCATCTGCCCG
>DASTDH010000530.1:0-3743 GCA_035710445.1 Chthoniobacterales bacterium | reverse complement strand
GAGAGCGTGAAACGACTCGGTAGCTAGGTCATTTCCACCTGTACCGTTAGCCTGAGCGTGATGGCGTTCGGTCTAATATACTCAACATCCCAGAATGCTCTGTTGAACTACTATTGAGACTAGCCCTCGGACAGGGAATTCCACATCGATGATGTCTCATTTAGAAGTCTCAGAATTCACAAGACGCGCATCTTAGTTTGCTAGACGCAATGGGCCTGGATTGGCAAAGAGTCATCGTTGTATATGGCATGCTGGCCCTGTCGATGGCCTGTGCTGCTTTGTGGATTGGCGGGATCAAACTTCGGCGCAAGTTTCGAAAGGAACGCCATCCGATCTCCGAAAAGATCCGGCGTTCTCCCGGCTACAGCTTGCGATTGGAGGTCGACCAGCTGCAAGAGACATATTTGGAGTGGGTCGGAATCCTTTGCTTTGCGCCCATGTTCCTAACGGCATGTGTTTTCGCGACTAGCAAAACACTCATCTCTTCGTGGTTACTCGCGATTCTCATCGCTTGCATTGTCGGCACTTGTTTGTGGCGACTCACTTTCTGGCACAGGAAACTACGCGCACACCGCCTCGGATTAGCCGGAGAACTGATCGTGGCCCAATACCTCGATGAACTGCGCGAACATGGGTACAAGATCTTTCACGACTATCCGCTCGAAAGATCCAACGTCGACCACGTTGTTGTCGGTCCGACCGGAGTGTTCGCAATCGAGACAAAGACTCGCCGAAAACGATCCGGCGCGAACGGCACGGAAGACTATAAAGTTTGCTTCGACGGCCAGAAGCTGGTCTATCCACACTGTGTGGATAGACGTGGTTCGGAACAGGCGAAGCGACAGGCCGAGATGATATCGAGTCTGCTCCATCGGCGTCTCGGCTACAAAGTTCATGTCGCTCCGGTTCTCGCACTACCGGGGTGGTATGTGACCGAAAAAGTGAAGAGTAATCTGCAGGTGCTGAATCCAAAGTTACTAGCCGGAAGAATTCTCGCCGCCAAGCGGTTGCTGTCTGCAGATGAGATCCGAAATATTTCTAATGCGATCGATGAAAACTGTCGAGGCGTGGAGATTTAGATCACTTCAGCTTCGCCTTCCGGTCTGCGATCGCCTCGGTGAACCAGACAACCTCATCTAAGAAGTCTGTAGCTCGCTTTTCATAAGCAGCATCATTGGGAGTGCCATCCTCGTTGAACGCATCGCGCACGCGAGAGACCGGCAGACTTGCCGGGATCGGAAATGCGCCCATACCCAGCGTCACCAATCGGAGTTGGGCCAGACAGTTGAGGCCGCCAAAACCGCCGGCAGAAACCGTTACAATACCAATCGGCTTTCGCTCGTACTCGGGGAGCAGATAATCGAGCGCATTTTTGAGCACACCAGGATAGCCGTTGTTGTATTCAGGCGTTACGATGATTATTGAGTCGGCGCGACCGATCTTGTCACCGAACTCCTGCAAACGCGATGGAGGATCGTCACGACGATGCAACCTCTCCTCCATGATGGGAAAGTTGTATTCGAGCAAATCGAGAAGTTCTGATTGAACACCGGTCCGGCTCTGCAGCCGCGCCAAAACGAAGCGCGCGACTTTGATGGCTTGTCGATCCCGACGCGTGCTCCCGACTACGATTGGAGTATAAAACATAAAGCGAGGCAAAGCCTTTGCTAACCGGCAGTCAAGGGCGCGATTCGACTTCCCTCTTCGTGGCTGGTCGACATTGTGTCTGATAAAGGATTTGTCGCTACCAGAACAGGTCTGGGCGAACATGGCAATTTCTCCTGGCATAATTCGAAACGGCTCGTCCGAGTAGTGAAGAATCATCCTTTGTAGCCATAGAATTCCAGGCATTGTTGTCGCAGATTGGAGTCATAGATTTGAATACCGGAGCTTCTCGCGAGGGGTAGCGTACCAGAGCGCGGATGATAGCCCGAGTCGGATGCGAGAACCGGCACCCCTCTCATGAAGCCCCGGAAGTGATCGTTCCCGCCGGCACGTTTCCGCGTGCCGGTCACGTAAAGTGCGAATAACTTCGGTCACAAGGACGTCGAATCTATATAGATATTATTGAGCATGTATGAAAAGGATGTTTGCAATACTAGCCGTCGTGCTGTTGTCGCCGTATGCGGTACCTAGAGCCGACGCAGAAGGGCCACTGCACTGGGCAGCGAGACATGTTAGGGACGCCGCTGTGGATACCGGAGACACCATATCGAATGTGGCAAGAACGGCGGGAAGAACGATCTATCATCGGACGAGACCGGTACGCGAGGCATTTGAATAAGTAGGGATCGCTGGGAGCGGGCACTGTACGGCGCCGAAAATAGCGCCCGGCGGTGCCTGGGTTTCGCCCAAAAGTCATTTCTTCCTACTCGCACGAGCTAGAACATGTTCGGGTCCTGGCAGGAGGGGGCTTAGCCTGACTGCAGGAGGACGTACTCGTGTGAGGTTGATCCCGATTATCTGGGTCGCACGGCTGGCGGGTTGCGCTTCCTGGCAACAGACATGTTCCTCCGTGCCCTGCTCCTAGTGCGGGGTCCGCTCTGGTATTTTTCTATCGCCCGCACGATTCGTCCGGAGCAGCCGTTTCCGTTGATGGATAACGGACTAAGACTCGGCACCTTGCCCGAGGGTAACTATTCTTCTTATAACGCGAATCCCGGGATTCACGAGTTTGCTCTCGCAACCAATACGACGGCACTACAACGTTTGAAGCTGGAGGCCGGAGCAACCTCCTACATCAAAGCGGATGTATCGAAAGATCCGTTACAGTTTCGGCCGTCTTTAGCCGTCGCATTTGAACTCCAAGGGAAGAGCGACATCGAGCAGTTGCAGCGCCTTCGGTACTACGAGTAAGACCTGAGGCCGAGATAATGCAGTTCGGACAACGATTACGGCAATTCAGACAAAAAACTCGGTTCGCCAGATCCGGACGTAACTTATTTCGTGATGCCGGAAAACAGAAGTCACCGACGTAAGCCGGGCGGTCGGCCTGTCCTTGCTGAAGAACGCCCTCTGTCAGGGTAAGGGATTTCCCAGCGCGTCGCCGCTAACCACTCTCATCTGCCGTTATAGTCCAAGCGTTTAGGGAGAACTGTGTCGTGCTCGATAGTCTTCATCAGCCATTCCAGTAAAGACAAGGCGATAGCTGATGCGATTTGTAACCATCTCGAGTCAGCTGCAATCAAATGTTGGATCGCTCCGCGGGATATCGGAGCAGGATCCGATTGGACCACGGGAATCGTACAAGGGATTGCCGAGTGCCGAATATTGGTCGTGGTGTTCACTGCTCATGCCAATGGGTCCGAGCACGTCGGGCGCGAGGTAGCGCGAGCCTTTCCATGGGTCTGGCAGTGATTCCTTTCCGGGTCGAGGCTGTCGCACCACGGGATAGCTTGGCGTATTTCCTCGCAACCGTGCATTGGCTTGATGCGACCACTCCGCCTTTGCAGAAGCATCTGGGCCCCCTCACCGAGCGGGTGAAGCGACTCTTGATCGAGGCCGGCCGATCGGGAACTGGCCGCCGAGTCCGCACTGGAAAGAAAAATTCGGCCAAGGCGAACTACATCATCGAAGCGATCTCTGCGGATCATTGCAGCTGCTCTGGCGGGCGCGGTCATCGCGATTTGCGCAGCCGTTTGGTTCTTCGCCGGCCAGGATCGAGCCGCGCACCAAACAGCGCCGTACAAATCGCTCGCCGCCGGTTTTGCGAAGAGTATTGCCGTCTTACCATTTGAGAACAT
>DASTDH010000529.1:0-9498 GCA_035710445.1 Chthoniobacterales bacterium | reverse complement strand
ACTCCCGGTAATACTCTGGGCTCACGGCCTGTGATTCCCAAGAATGAGTTGTCTTTCTTGGGATACACGGACGCGAACGATCCAAAGTTCGGCAAGGGCGGCGCCGCATTGCCGGTTATGATCTTTCCCGCGCGTTCAAAGAATTTTTATTTTTCCGCAAATACCGGAGTCGAGTACGCGGACTTTTGGAATGATCTTTGGAGACAAGCCGCAATTGCTTTGGAGTCCTCAGCTCGTATTGTGATATGTGGCTATAGCCTTCTTGCCGTCGACGATCGCGCTCGCTCGTTGTTGCTCAACCGCCCAAAGAAAAATGCCGAAATCATCATTGCGAGTGGTACAGACACAGACCGCATCGCTACTGAGTACCGGAACGCAGGCTACGTTAGGGCAAGAGCTTCGGACGATGTCTGGTTTCAAACTTGGGTAGCCAAAGTCAGAGACAGCATTGCAGAGACTCGACAATCGGAGCACCGATGAGTTGGTCGTCAATTCTTCAAACAATCCTCAGTGGAATACTTGGTGGACTCGGTGCATCTGCCATGGTGTATGGATTATCCAAACACCTCGGTGACCGATGGATTGAAAGTTTGAAAGCACGGTATAGCAAAGAGCTGGCCGAGTTAGCGCATGTGCGGGCCGTCCTACTGAGCGACAGGCAGAATATTTTCTCAATGGGCGCAACTTCCCATATGGCCGTAATCGCATTCGATAAACATATCGGGTTTTGTGAGGAGTATTTGGAGGTTACAACCAAGGCACTGCAGCGGATAAGTATGGCACCATCAACACCGCAAGAGCCATTGGATCTCAGCGGTTTTTTCCTGGTCCGCCAAAAGTGGTCGTTATGGCTGACAGACGGAATCGAAGGGAGATTAGATACATTTGAATCCACAATTAAGGCAATAGCGGCGGGCACTCCACTTGTGGACGATGCTGGCAATGCAATGTCAAATGAGCGCAGCGTTAAAACATTAATTGCCGGTTTGCGTCAGCTTCTTGCTACAGAAGAGCTCACCGCCCTTAGAAGTGAATTAATAACTCGCTCAATGAGACAGCGTGACACTGCCCAGAGCTGAGCGGCCGGCCGGCAGAGGCTTTTAAGTATGAAAATTCCCGAATGGGTAGAAAAGACAATTTCAACGTTTGACCAGGAAACGAAGCCTCATAACGAGCTAACAGTTATGGAGGCCCTTGACCGTGCCCGAAAGAGTGAAGTCAATCTTTCCGACGAGGATTTCAGGGGATATGTCGCGGAGAGATCGGCCTTTTGTTTTATTGAGTACCGAACGCGCCCGTGTCCTTGGAATACGCACCTTGGTCCAATGGGTAGCGGTACACGGACGGATGGGGAGCAGGTATTTTGGCCCGATATAAAGGACATTGACTCTGAAATCATCACGCACTGGGAAGCCCGGGCGAAGTCAATTCACGACTCAGTCATGAAAGCACGATATGCAGACCTCGTTTGGGATTTCAAAAAACTGATTACCGGGGAAAAGCCATCCGTTGAATATGCCCGCATTGCCAGTGACGCGTATCTGGAGTCTGCCAGACAGCAGCGATACACAATGCCAATTGAAGGCGTGCATTGGGCACAGCGGGCTTTGGACTTATCACTGAGCATCAATGACAACATCCGCACCGGAAACATTGTGCAGTTCATGTTTGAATTTCACGACCGCATTTCCGACCCACCGCAAACCGGGAATTGGGTATTTCTATTTGACACGCTGTATGACCGAAAAGGCCTGCTCTCTGCTGAACAGGAACAGCTGCTCATTAAGAATCTCGAAACCAAGCTGGCCGAGGTTTCCGACGTCAATACGGCCAAGTATTTTGATCCCTACGGAGCAGAAGCGGCGGCCCAAAGACTGGCGCGTCACTATCGCCGCCAGCAGAATCAGGCGGAGGTGGAACGAGTCACGAAGACATACGGCAAGGCGTTTGAACAATTAGCCGACAAAGCCGCTCCTATCTTTGCTGTCTCTGTGCTTGGACCGATTGTGCAGGCTTATCAGCAGGAGGGACTGAAGGACGAGGCAGAAAGGCTTCAGATTGTCTTGGCGACCAAGGGAAAGGACATGGCTGCCGATCTGAAAGAGGTTTCTGTCAGCATCGAGTTGAAACAGGAAGAAATCGAAGAGTTTATTGAGCAGCTTACCGCAGGCGGATTGAAGAAGGCTGTCCTGCTAGTGGCGGGTTACTTCGTCCCGAAGGTGGAGGAAGCAAAGAAGCAATTGGAGTACATTCGCGAGAATGCCCCACTGATGAGCATGATTCCCATGGTGAAAATTGACGATGGCCGACCCACTGCAATGATCGGCGCCCTGGATGATGATCCTGATGGAAGGCTTCATAACCAGCTAGGCCAAACCCTGAATTTCCATCAGCCGTTCTTAGTGCGCGCACTATCTAGACTTCGAGAGCGATATTCCGCATCTGTTGATGACATCCTCGATTGTTTATTCGATTCCCCGATGTTCGCTAACAGCAGACGTGAGCTATTGCGCGAAGGGCTTATAGCCTACGAACAAGAAGACTTTCTTAAAGCGATTCATGTACTTGTGCCCCAGGTCGAACATATTTTGCGTGCATTTTTATCATTAATCGGAGTTCCCACCCTCAAAAGTGTTCCGAGGCATCCAGGCATCATGGATGCAAAGAACATGAATGATGTTTTGGATGATACGCGTGTGCGCCAAATTCTGACAGAAGATCTGTGGAGATATCTGGCAATTCTCTACGTTGACCGAAAGGGTGGATTGAATTTGAGAAACGACCTGGCACACGGACTTTTAGGGCCGGAAATGTTCAACCGTCAGATTGCTGACCGGGTTCTTCACAGTCTACTTGCTCTCAGCCTTATCCGCGGAATGCCAGCTCAGACCGCAAGTGCAAATGCTGATGTTCCTTGAACTTCGTTTTGAACCGCAATGTCGTTCGCAGCCTGTCGAGCGAAATTACATGTACGTTTCGTCTCGATTGCGTTGATGTTCCAATCTTCCAGTTTCACCTTCGTGCCCCTTGTCGCCGGCTGTTACCCCGCGCTCCTGTATGACCTCGCTTTAGTTTTCCCAGGATCTTATCGATCAGAGTCTGTGCTTCCTGTAGATCGTCGCTGGACTGATAAATTACATTGAAGACCTCTGCCAGAATCGAGCGTTGGTCTGGCTTGAAACGCGCAAAAGCCGAATCTTTGCTTGCAATGGAATTCAGCTTTAGGAGCTTCTGACGAAGGCGCTTTATTTGTGTGGAGTATCGCGTTTGCTGCTCGGCACTGATCCCCGTACGTGTTGAAAGCTTTTGTAGAGAATCCAGACTTGCCTCAAGCCGCTTGATCAACTTCGACGCTGCGCTCTCGCCGATCATACCCTTTTCGATTACACGAACGTTCTCCTGGCATTCTTTCAGGCGCTCCTCGATAGATCGCACCAGATTTCGCGCGATCGAACTCGTACGACACCGTTGGGCGATCTCACGTGCGTGCGGAGTCAAATGATTTATCAAATCGAAGTAATAAGTATTCTGCTCAAAATGATCGCGGCGCCCATTGGGCAAGATCCGCGGATCAAATACGTGAGTTTCGGCCACGCACCAACCGTTGAACCTTGTTTCAGGAAATAACCCCTGCAAAATGGCATTGTCTCCGATCTGAATGTCCCCGCAACGTACACGCCAACCGTCCACGAGAGAGCTAGATGGCAGGGAGCCTCGATAGTCATGATGCAGAATCCATGTCGCAGCAGCTATCTCGCCATCGCGGCCTGGCGTATAGATGGTGGTCAGCTCGTGAAATTGTGTCTGGCCGGATTTGCCCATTGATATCGAACTGCGATGCGGGCGGTATACATTGCCCCGGCCGGCGATCTCAAGCTCAATTACGCCCAACCGCGCTCCATGTTTTTCCAAAAATGATCGAATTTGGTCCGCGAACTGGAAGTCAGGACAAAACGGTACAGGGGCAACTTGTCCGAGGTAATTAGCGACAGATTCATCGTTTAGAAGCCGGTCATCTCGATGTCTTACGACTCCGCGCAATTCCACTTCGAAAAAACGCTCGGGCCAATTTCTCCCAGGGACTTCGCGGACTTCCACTGTCTTTGCAACGATCTCGCGTAGGTCGGATGAATCATCGGCCGCCCGCAATAGAGATCTCACATCGCGAGAATTCCAGCGGAGTTCGTGAACCGTCTTCTCGTCGTTTTGTCTCGTCCGAAATATGAGCTCCTGGCAGAAAGCCAGCCCAGCCAATCTGCCAACGCCCCGAAATCCCCTCGCACCGGTACCTCGTTTTTTGCTACCTCCAAGTGCTGTTAATTGATGTACGAATTGTTCCTTGCCAATGCCGACCCCGTTGTCGCGAATAAAGACGGTTCGGGATGCTTGATCCATACGGATTTGGACTTGGCCTGGTCCCCGAATTAATCCCGCAGAATGCGCGAGTTCCACCGCATCAGCAGAGTTTTGGATATACTCCCGATACATCGACATCGGATCGACATACATCGAGGTGCTCAGCAACTCGAGAATGTCTTTGCCCACAACCAAAGGCTGTTCCGGGCGTGACCATTTGATTTCAAGTTGAGGAAACGAAACTACGGCGGTTGTCATGCGATAGATACCTCGACCCTGTGTGTCGTTCTCATTTCACCGAGTTCATCCTCTGAAGCATCATCCGATAATCCGGCATCTTCGACGCACTCTTCCTCCGGCACTGGATTATGGTCCAGCGTCTTTTGGACTGCCCAAATTCTTGCCTCTTCTTCCTTCGAAATCGGCTGATAGAAATGAAGAATGCTGCGCAGCCGTGAATTATTGGTCTTTTTAGGAAGATGAACGAAGTCTCTCGGGCCCACTTCCGAAAGAAGACGGAGCAAGTCGGCCCTTTCAGACGACGAAAGAAGCCGGAAAGCATGTTTGAATTCCTCAAATTCTGGCTTTCCAGCAAACTGCTCGTACCAGTCCCGATTGAATATGAAATGATGCGGACGAAGGAGGATGTCCTCGAAATCCTGGTATGTATCACCGAATGCACGCTTGAAAAATACCGGAGCTCCGCTTACCACCCCGTGCGTTGCTTGCAGAATCAGCTGCATCGAGCGGAGCTGATAGCGCGACCAGTTTTTGCCAACATAGGTACGGTGGGGGAGGTCGGTCGGTTGATATCTCATTGGGAAAGACCAGATTCGGATATCCAAATCCTCATTTAGTGCAACGTTCAACCGCATGCGCTCAAACAAATCGGCCGGAGAATCATGAAAGTTATAGAGCATGTAGTTGGACAATTCGACCAGGCCAAATTCCTTGGCAAAGCGAATGGCCTGTTCGTAGGGCCTTTTTAATCCAATGTGATCAAATGCAATTCGCAGCGGTTTGAGGCAGATTGTTGAAAGTTCGCGGAGGTACATCTTGTCCTTGCACAAGATGCGGGCATCCACCCCTTGATTGAAATCCACGCGCCGTTGCACGGGTACGCGCCCACGGTTGAGCTTGGCGCCGGGAGTGAAACCCAAGTCTCGAATCTCAGCAATAATTTCCTTGAAGCGCCCGGAAGCGACGACGTTGTTGTCCATCAGCGTCAAATCTTTCTTGGGACCGTACAGTTCATCGACCCCTTTGACGATTGCGCTGATTGATTCCGTGTCCCGTTGGTCGCCCTCCAGCTTAGGTACCCCGCAGAAACTGCACTTCCTGATGCAACCGCGCGAAGCGTAGGTGAAATAAGCGTCTCGAACGGGATACTTATATTCGATCTGGTCCAGGATGCTGTAGTCGGGAATGAGATCCTCGATTGCCGTTCCCTTTTGATCATCGGAATATAGTTCTTCAGAAAAGTCATCGAGTTGCAGAGAGGCTGCGGGCGCCGTGCTCAGTAATCCCTTGATGAAGCGCACTCCGCGCCATCTCGATTCGCTTAAGAAACGGTCATGCATTAACGATGCAGCAATACCGCCTACAAAGACCTTATCGCGCTGACCATTGGCGGCTGAGATCGCAAAATCTATACTCTTCGAGATCTTCGAAAATTCGAACGAAAAAAGCGTCGTTACGTAAATTCGGTCCCAAGCCGTTTTCTCGACGCCGGCAGGTTCGCCTTTGATGAATCGAACTCGGTCCCGCTTTCCTCTCGGACCATGATATTGGGCAATCTTCATCAGGCCCAGCGGCGGATACTTGTTCTTATAGCCGGGCTCGATGAGGAGGATGTTCTTATTAGCCATTTGAGATCACCCTTAGATGCGGCGTCTTTCTTTTTTCCCTGATCAGCGTAACGACCGATTTCACGCCCGCCTCGCCACCAAAACCCTTCAGTGGCCCCTGACTACTCCAGTCGAGATCCATCACGAACTCGGATAACTTCGTGATGAAATATCGTTTATCGCAAGGGTGTCCTGCACTTTCCGAGTAGAGATCTGCGGCGATGGCCATCAGCGCGTAAACGCCAACTCCTTTGTTAATCAAATAATGACGGGGGCTGTCCCATGCTTCGCGCAGGACTACAGCGATGGCTGACCAGAAGTCCAGAACAATCCTAGCCGCAGTTTCAGCGTTTTGCGTGCGGAGGATGCGCGTCTGGCTGAGGAACTTCTTAACAGCTTTCTGCATTGTTCGCAGCGAGGCTCGACGCATGAGTCCCGATGTGCTGGCGCCACCAAGATCGAGTTGCCTGTACCAGGGTGACTCAGTGTTGTTATTGAGATGCAGGGCTATGAAGAGTTCTGGCCTTTCGCCGGCCAAGTCTCTTGCCAAGGTGGCATCATGAAAATCCAGAAGGCTCGTACTCAGACCCTTAGCCTTGCTGTTGATGACGTTAAAGACTTCCATCTCCTCGCGTTCCGCCAACCCGATGAAGCACATGAACGGCATCTCAATTCCAACGTCATTGAGATATCCCAGTCTGTGTTGGCAATCGACCTGCGTAAGCACCTTTCCCGCGGAGTCATCGATTTCTAAGATTGCTTGGCGGCTTGTGCTCTCGTGAATCTTCCATGCCCCATCGGGCCGGGGACGAAGGTTAAACGTGAGGGGAATCGTCGCGCTATTGTCCTGCTGAATGTATTTTCGAAAGTCTAAGCTGTGTGCGGGATTGAATCTGCGCTGGTAGCCGCGCCCCGTATCCTCCTCCAATACATCCGCAAAGCTAAGATTATAAAGAACATTAGCAGGTGCGAAACCCAGGAAAACTCTTCGTTTTGCAGATGTTCCGAGCTGACCTGTGATACGAATATGCCCCAAAGTCGCACCAATCAATTAACAAAGTTGCACTGAATGACTGCAATTGTTGCTGCAAATTTGGTGGATTGTCAACTGTTTGGATTTTCTTCCCAGAATCTCGTTGACATTTTAGACACTGCGACGGTAAAGTTTGGATCCTGTAGTGCATTTTGGATTTTATAGTATTACTCAGTATCAAATATAGTAATGATACTGGAGGAGAAAGATGGATCCACTTGATCCCGCTGCAGCGCCAATCTTTGTTGGGCAGACGCTCATAATCGAGGGTGAGAAGATTCCAGCCACCTACCGCGAAATGGACCTAGCGGATGTGCGCCTCGATCCGAACAATCCCCGCATCCAGCATGCCGTAAAGCAAAAAAGCAAAGGTCGCACATTGACCCAGGAGGAACTGCGCGACTTAATCCTCGACCTTCCCGGAGTGCCAGACCTTTTCAAGTCTATTCGCGACAATGCGGGCCTGTTTGAACCGATCTATGTGCGCCCAGATGGCCGCATCATCGAGGGCAACTGCCGGGCTGCATGTTATTTGAGGCTGCATGATATTGCCAGCCGCAAAAAGGATGATCGCTGGCAAAAGATCTCCGCGATTTTCGTTCCCAAAATTTCTGATCGGCAGATAGCTGTGCTTCAAGGGTACTACCATGTCGCGGGTAAAAACAAATGGCGGGCCTATGAAAAGGCTGGTCATATCTACAGGATGCACACCGCACTCAACATGGACGAAAAGGCCATCGCGAAGGTGTGGGGAATGAGAGAAGGAGAGGTCAAAAAAGATCTCGAGTCCTACCAGGTCATGACCGAAAAGCTCCTCCCAAAAATGAAGAATGGCAATGGTCTCGAGAAGTGGAGCTTTGTACAGGAGCTTTTTAAGCGCAAGCAGTTGGAGGACTTTCGTTCGAAACCGTCGAATGTCGATCAATTTGTCTCGCTCGTTGTTAACAACAAACTGAAGCGTGGTACAGACGTTCGCAAGTTCGAAAAGATCGTCAAGCACCCCCGGGCGCTCGAAAAACTCAAGAAAGAAGGAATCGACGGTGCGATGATCGTTGTGGGGAATGTAGATCCGACCGCCAATTCAAGGACGTTCAAGAAGCTAAAAGAGGCGACCCATTTACTCCTGCGTTTGCAGGGTTCCGACTTAGAAAAGCTTCGCGAGAACGAGAAAACGCAGGCAATCTTGCGTGATTTGTTTCAAGCCGTTAATGATGCCGCTAAGACAGCCAGAGTAAAACTGAAATAGGACACAACGATGCCTAGATCTGCTGCTGCACCTCAGGTTGTTGACGAAATTATACTCGATGGCAAAAGGGTTCAAGTCGAGAGTGTCGAGCTGCCGCTCGATCACGTGAGGCTTGATCCCAGGAATCCGAGAATTGCGAACACCGTTTCTGTTTCCATCTCGGAGCAGGGCGAGAAACTTCAGAGAAAGCTTGAGGACTTGCTCTGGCAGGATGACGACGTCCGGGATCTATACCGTCAGGTTTTGGCTAACGGAGGGTTAGTAGAACGGATTATCGTGCGGCAAGATGGCAGTGTTGTGGAAGGCAACTGCCGGACTGTTGTTTATAGGAAGCTTCGAGAGAACAAGCCGACAGAGCGAAACTGGAAACAAATCCCGGCCCGGATTCTTCCTCCCGATATTGCTGATCGAGAAGTAGCCATCCTTCTGGGTGAAATGCATGTTGCCGGGAAGAACACCTGGACACCCTTCGAAAAGGCCGGCCATGTCTACCGGATGCACAGTGACTTTGCGCTTACCCAGGACGAGATTGCGGTGCGGCTCCGGATGTCCAAGTCGAAGGTGAATCAGTTGATCAAGGCCTTCGATCTAATGAAAAACAAGTTCCTGCCGAAGTACCCTGGCCCACCCAGCGTTCGGAAATTCAGCTATTTCGAGGAGCTTTACAAAAAGCCTCCGCTTCGAGACTGGGTTAATTCCATAGAAGCAAACGAGGATTTGTTCGTTGATTGGGTCGGCCGCGGAAAGCTGGAGCAAGGCGCACAGGTTCGAGATCTGCCGTCGATATTGGAGGACGAGCTTGCTCTGAAAGCTTTGACAGAAGACGGCTTTGTGGCGGCGCAGCGGGTTCTCGCTGAGGACAATCCGGCAATTACGTCCAAGTTGTTTCGGAAAATGTTGGAGATGACTGAGGCCCTAAGAAAGGCTCAACTTGAGGACATTCAACGGATACGGAAGTCGGGCAGTTCAAGGGCTCGGAAGATCGTGAGCGAGCTTAATGATTCGCTGGAGCACTT
>DASTDH010000528.1:0-3226 GCA_035710445.1 Chthoniobacterales bacterium | reverse complement strand
AAGCCCGACGGGCTGGTGGTTGTCGATCCCGGCACCGAACTGGACTTCCTTCACGATCTGCCCGTCGAACTGATGTGGGGCGTGGGCCCGGTCACTAAGGCGCGGCTGGCGGACATCGGTGTGTGTACCATTGGACAATTGGCGCGAACACCGGAACGGTCGCTCACGCAGTTGCTTGGTCCCGCAGCGGGAGAGAAGCTCGCGGCGCTCGCGTGGAATTGTGATCCACGGGAAATCAGGAGTCATCGGCGGGCCGGATCGGCGGGCGCACAGTCAGCGCTCGGCAGCAAGCCTGCTGAAGAGTGCGTTTTCCGACCGACGCTGCGCCATCTTGCGGACAGGATTTGCAGCCGGCTTCGGGCCAATTCCCGGCCCGGCCGAACGGTGACGGTCCGGGTTCGCTTCACCGACCTGCGCTCCGTCAGCCGTTCCATAACGCTCGATGCGTCGATTTCGACAACGGCAATCCTTGCTGAGATCGCCGAGGAACTGGTGCGCACGGTGCTCGCACAGCATCCGTGTGAGAAGACCATTTCGCTCCTGGCGATCTCTGTATCGAATCTCGAAGAGCGCCCAGAGCTGCAGCTCGAGCTTCCACTTGGGCTTGCGGATGAGCCGCGCCGCCCCGGCAGCAAGAGAGGTATGGCGCGCTGGGCAGCCGATCGCGCTGTGGACACCATCCGCGATCGCTTCGGATGGGACGCGGTTGGATACGGATCGGTCGCATTGGGAATCTCCCGCTCCGTTCCCGACGCGTTTCGCAAGCTCGCCGAAAGGGACCTCTGATCTCGCGGCTGCCACGCGGCTGCCCGACCACACTGCGTCGCCCTCCGACATCCCCAGGAAATACCCGGTCGAGTCGGGTGTTCTTATGCACCGGGAACAGTTCGCGCAGCATTTTTGCCGAATATTTTCTTAAACAGCTGACGCCTGACAGGTTTGAGGTCTACAGCGCCAGTTCGCATCCGCGGGATAAGGTTGATCCGCTGACGTTAGCAATCGAGAGCGCGCCCGCGAATGAGAATTTCAGGGAATGGCCAGAACCATGACGGCGCCGCAAATGCTGGGCATCGATTTACCGCTAGTTATCCCCCATCCTGGCTTACGCAAACCCACGCGGCCAGTTCGTCCATAGTTAAGATCTCGAATTCTCTCAGGGCGTCTGCGATAGCTCGGTGGGTCGGCTCAGGCACCCCAACGTTTCGGAGAGCATTCCTCAGCCTCCCATGAGACGTCGGGAGATAGTCAGTGGGATTCCCGGTCCCCTCGCGGGCCAAGATAACTTCGTAAGCTTGGGCTTAGTTCGTCCGCGTTTCTCATAGCAAGCCCGCGCTTTCTTGCTGCCCACCAAGCTGCCGCCGGTGCAATGGCGCTGACCATTATGGCTTGCAACGCATCCCAGTGTAAATGCGCGCTCGCGTAAGCGGATCGCGCCATCCAAACCGTCATCCCTTCGAGTACCCTTTTGATGCTGCCGGTAATCGGCGACACACCACGGAAGAAAGGAGAAGTAACGCGCCCGAGGCGTTATGGACGTAATGCAATGGAGAAGTTGGTTCGCCAAGCGATTTGAAACGCGACCGGACAAGCCCAAAGGGTCTTTGCCTTCCGCAACCGGCACCATTTTCGTCCAGCAGGCGGACCCTCGAAACGGGCGCAAACTGTGTTGGATAGAGTGCACGAAGAGCTCTCCGGTGAGGACGTCGTGCGGACGTGTTTTCACCAATATTTAAACGACTGGTTGAAGGCCAAGGACGCGGAGACCGCCCCATCTACGATGACCTTTTACCGCGGCAGTCTGAACAAGTTTGTGCAGTTCCTTGGCAATCGCTTCGATGAGCCTCTCCGCAACATCACAAAGCAAGATGTTGTGGCTTTCCGAAACTCGTTGATCAGGCAAGTCTCGGCGAAGACCGCTAATCACGACCTGAAGGCTCTCAAAATGATGTTCAAGAGCGCCCGAAGAGACAACATCATCGCTAACCATCATACCGAATTCGTTGAAACAGTTAGGAGGGAACGAGCATCCAATATTAACGTCCATTCACGCTAACAGAGCTACGGACCATTTTAGACCTAGCCAGTGATGAATGGCGCTTGATCGCTGCCGGCCTAAGAAACGTTTACAACATGAAAGGCTGGATTTTCTAATGGGCCAATGAAGGTCGTCCATTGGAGCGTGAGGGAAAGCAGGTTGAGATAGTTCACCCATACAATGCCACTTGGGGAAAACTGGTGCACCCGCGTCACCGCGTGAATGTGCCGCCAATCAAGAGTTCCGAACGAGAAAACATTGGACCTTGAGCAGGCGGCTCTCATCGGTGCAATCTCGGAACCAACAAAAGCGGGACTTGACTGCAGTTGAACCCATCTATAGCACGAATTCTAGCTATGAGTGATGAAATCATCGTTGGCTGCGGGGCAAGCGCGCTAACGCATCTCTACTACGCCACACAGACCGACTTCAGTAATCTAAAGCAGTGGAGGGTAACGGTTATCGGTAAAGATGACCTTTGGAGCAAAATCGCGGCAAAAGATCCGCAACATCGGTTTGGTCAACCACCGCAGATTGTACACTTGGGTGGGAAACAACCGACGGTTAACGTCGATCCAAAGAACCCAAAAGGCTTCCAGACGGCAGATCAGATCGATTCGCAGTTACAGGCAATGGCGGATTCTTTGGCCGCGAAGGGCGTAAAATTTGTGTACGATCTGGCAAAGAGCATTAGCCGGGTAGGTCCCAAGATCCGGGTAAAGACGGAGACAGGGAAAGCGTATTTTGCCGATCGCGTGATTGTGGCTACTGGCTTTGGACGATCCGCGCTTCCCCGGTGCCAGATGCCGGATTTTGTCAAAAAGGCTTTGTCTGAGGCCGGTTCCTATAAACTCAAAGCTGTGTACGGAGATTGGTTTAACCTGGTTATGGGCGGTACCGAATACCTATGGACCCCAGACGTAGAAGCTCCGCCAAGTTTTCGTCGCTTCCGGGTGGCGATCCAAGGTGCATCCGCTACCGCTTCCTGGGTTGTCCTGCGGGCGCTGGAATTAAATAAAAATCGCGGTCGAAAACCCGAAGATCTGCAAGTTACATGGATAACGCGCAGTGGTTTTGCCGAAGCTAATCCGGCCGGCCGGAATAGCGATGTGTTGAAGTTGGCTTCTGACAACGGTTGGCTAACCAAAGCCGAGATCGAAGGGATCGGTTACGCTCAGGAATTTGACTGTC
>DASTDH010000527.1:0-22550 GCA_035710445.1 Chthoniobacterales bacterium | reverse complement strand
GCTCGGCGCCTTTACTACGGCCACCCGATTGAATTAACTCCACGTCCGCCACTACACGGTGCAAAAAGCGGGCTAATTGACCGAATGGAATCAAGGAAAAAGGCCTCGAAGAGGCCGACGAGCCTCCTGCGTGTTTGATTCTGAAGGCTTCAAGAGCGCCGTTTCCACGCGTTAAATATCTCCTGAAACGTTTCTTGTAGCCCCTTGGTAATATCCCAATTCGGGTAATGGGAACGGATTTTCGATAAATTGGATATATAACAGATGTGATCCCCCCTTCGATTCTGTTCGACGTATTCATACGACATCTTCTTTCCCGAGATTTCTGCAATTAAATCGAACGCTTCCAGGATCGAGATAGAGTTCCCGCGCCCACCGCCGAGATTATAGACCTCACCAATTCTTGGCTGCCGGATGAACTCGTCCATGAAACGAGCAACGTCCAGCGAATGAATATTGTCTCGGACCTGTTTACCTTTGTAGCCGAAAATCTTATACGTTTTGCCTTCGGCATGGCACTTGATCAAGTAGCTGAGAAAACCGTGGAGCTCGACCCCGGAATGGTTTGGCCCGGTGAGACAGCCTCCTCGCAGGCAACATGTCGGCATCCGGAAATAGCGGCCGTATTCCTGCACCATGACATCAGCCGCCACCTTGGAGGCTCCCAAGAGTGAGTGCAGACACTGGTCGATCGGGAAACTTTCCTTGATCCCGTCAACATATTCCGAATCCGCGTAATCCCAACGCGTCGCCTTCTCAACCAGGTTGAGGAGATTGGGTCCATCACCGTAGACCTTGTTGGTCGACATATGGACAAGCGGGGCCTCGGGGCACCACTGCCGTGCTGCTTCCAGCAAATTGAGTGTGCCGGTGGCATTCACATCGAAATCATCAAACGGACGTGAAGCTGCCAGGTCGTGGCTTGGCTGGGCAGCCGTGTGCACAATGGCGTCCGGCCTTATTTCCTCAAGCAGCTTCAGCACAGCGCTTCGATCGCGGATATCCACGTCGTGATGGCGAAAACGCTTAAAAGAATTCTGAAGACGCTTGGTGTTCCAGGAAGTATCCCCTTCGGGTCCAAAAAAATCGGCCCGCAGATTGTTATCTACGCCATGAACCTCGTCTCCTTCGGCAGCAAAAAAAGCGACTACCTCGCTTCCGATCAGTCCGCTCGAACCGGTAACCAGGAGCTTTTTCATGGATTCTCCTCAGGACAATTCAGATTCGCAGGAGCAGAATCACAGACTGACTCTGCGGTCTTTTTCCTGTAATCGCCTCGACTGAAATATTTCTCCAGCCATATGTATAAGCAGATAAAAAGATACCTGCTGCCCATCTCCTTAATCTTAAGCTTGGCAACGCCCGTCCGCCGATTCCGCCCCGTGATTGGGATGACCGTCCAGGTGAATCCGCGTACAATGGCCTTCAGTGGGATCTCCACCGTAAGATTAAAGTGGGGAGCAATCAGCGGGCGACATCCATCGATAACCGTTTTGCGATAAGCCTTAAAAGCGCTGGTTGTATCATTGAGCCCAACATTAAAGAGCAGCTGAAGAAATTTGTTTGCAAGGCGGTTCACTCGAAGCTTGAGCCAGGGATAATCGATCACACCGCCGCCTTTCATAAAGCGCGTTCCGAAGATGCAATCCCATCCTTCGTTCAGCTTCTGCCAATATCGCACCACATCGCGGCAATCGTCGGACTCGTCGGCCATCATAATCACGGCTGCATCGCCGCTCATTGATCCAGCCCACCTCTTTGTCCACCGCTAGTCAAATGAGTTCACGAAGTTAGCGCTGTACGCTTCCTTTTGCTGCCGGTGCAACGAGGAAGAGCATCAAGCTGACCACGCAGATCACCCCCTCCGTATGCAGCATAACGCGTGAGCCCAGCGAGATTGGTTTGTGATGCGTCATCGCGGCGTAGCTCTTCCAAGTGGACCGGTCTTAGCCTCGTGCAACATTCGCATACGTTCGACCAACGCGTCGCGATCCCAATGCAAGAGGAATTTGTGGTGCCTGTCGCCGAGTTCCTGCCAAGACACTCCATCTGAGAGATCCTGCTCAAAGGCTTGCATGCCGGTCACATACCAATCACGCCACACGCGGCCCTGTCGGAGATTGAACGGGAGTGCCACGAGCATCGCGATCACGAAGGTGATGGCAATGCGGTCACGAACGGTTTCAGGCCCGTAAAGAATCCAGGCGAAATAGACCGCGCACAACGCAGGCACGCTCAACAATGCGTAGCGATCCGGCATACCAAAGCGTGGCACGGAACCGGCGCGACCCCAGGCTACGGCCAAAACCAGAGCTGCCATTGCCGCTGCGAAGATCAGCAATCCGAAGACCCGGGGCCGTTCCGATGTGGAGTAGTCGCGAAGCCCAAGCCACAGCGGGATGATGCTCGATGCCAATAGGAGAGAGGCGACCCCGCAGGCAAGGCCTGTGATCAGTCCAGAGTGGACTTTGCCGCCGCCAACCGGGCCGAAGACCATTCCGACGAACTTCGCGCCCGTCCTCACCGTCGGCCCAAACCCGGGATTGAGCGGCGCCCAAGCCGGTCGCACATACCCGATAAAATAAAGACCGACTAACGCGATCGACACAACGACACACACGATTTGAAACGGAGCGATCCACCTGGCCGTCATGCCGCGACGGTGCAGCAGCGTGCCGGCGGCCAACCATAGGGCAACAAAAGGCGTTAACAGGAGGCCATTCGCACCTGACAGCGGCAATAACACCACTGTAAGCCCGGCAGTGACAGCAATCTTTGGCCGCAACGGCAAACGTTCGCGCACGATGACCAGCAGCCATATGCAAACTAGCACCGTGGAAATCACGAACTGGAGTTGCCAGCCCCAAACCATGTTCTCCCAATGCCCGAGATGAAGGAGCGCGAGTGGAAAGAACGCATCAGCCAGTCGCGTTCGGCCGCCTCGAAGGCGACGGGCTGTCAGGATCATCGCGAGAGACAGCCCACCGAGCATCAGGGTATTGGCAATCATGCCAATCCTGAAATCGCCACCACTGGCTTTCAGGAGGACAAGATAAACCGCTTTTTGAAGCGGCAATCGATGTTCATTGTTTTGAGCCCACAGCCATTCGAGCAGGTTCGGCTCCTGTCCGATTAGCGCCGGAACCATGTCCCAATCCTCGGCCAAGGGCACATTGCGGCCGTAAACAGCGATGCAGCCAATCACTACGCTCACCATGCCAGCCCAGAGGGCAAGAATGCCGGTAAGCGCCCATTCATCAGATCCTATTTTGCGCAGGGCACCCGATAAACGATGGATCATAATGTCCTTTTGTCATCGGGATGTAGCGGCGTACGGTCAGTAGCCATGCGACGGTGTCCGCCGGTCCTTTTCGGCCGCGAGCTGCCGAGCGGTTCGCCTGCCGGCTTGGCGAGATCCCTGTAAGCACCGGTCTTAAAAAATCGAAGTAGCCAGAGTCTTCGAAGCACTCGGGAGTAACTCCCGCCCACGTGCAGGACGCGGAAGGAGGAATTGCCCATATCGATTCCGCGGCCAATCCATGAAATCGGCACCTCTTTGATCTCATAACCCATAAGTAGCGGCTGCAACCCGATTTCGGCATTCACAGCGAAGCCCTGCTCAAGCAGCTTCAGTCGAGTCACAACCGTTCTCCGCATGAGCTTAAGATTATTTGTCAAATCACGGAACCGCGCCCACAGGACAACATTCGCAATCAAATGGAACGCACGATTAGCGACGATCTTCTGAAATGGGTAGTTCAGAAGCACACTGCGTCGGGAAAATCGGCTGCCCACGGCGACGTCATAGCCCTCCGATACTGCCTCGAACAGCTCACGGACTTCTGGCAGCAAGTGTTGAAAATCGCAATCCATCAACAATACGTAGCGTCCCGAACTGACGCGCATGCCCTCGGCCAGGGCGAGTCCCACGCCATTGGGCGGAGAGCGATAGACGGGTTTGATTTTTGGATCTTGTGCCGACAAGGTCCGGATCACCTCGCGAGTATCGTCCTGACTGTTGTCATCAACGAGAACAATCTCGTGGATACATTGATCAAACAAGCTGCGCAGGCGTGTCACGAGTGGGCCAACATTCATCTGCTCGTTGTGGCAAGGCACAACTACGGAAACCGCGTGGCGAAGCCGTTCATGCGCAGCGAACGAGACCTTCGGGATCTCCGCCGGGCGAGGCGGCTTCTGCGCGTGAACCAGGATCGATCCCGCGAGGGTTCGAACAGCGGGAGTATTCTCGAGAACGATTGAGAGATTCCGCAAAATCCAGGCCATATGGTGAGTGAGTGGCGCGTAGACGAAATCGTTGAACACTGCGAACACCCGCGTGAAGCCGACGTCAGACAACAATTCATACAACTCCGGGCGGCTCAGCAGAAATCGCGGATCGTCCTTCCCGAAAATACCCGCGAAGAACCGCCGGAGTTTTAGGACCACGTTCCATGGATTGCTTTCGTAGAACAGCACCTCACCTCCCGGGACCAGAAGGCTGTATAACTGCTGCAGCAACCAAGCGCTGTTCCGACGGTCAAGCAGGTCTTGAGCAACGATGAAATCGAAGCTGCTGGTAGTAAGGCCGCCGGGAAGCGACGATGCCGTGAGGAAGGTGACGCAATTGGAGAGGCCTTCGGGTCGGGCTGCGTCCTCGCGGAAGGTGAGCGCCGTGATTGGGCATTCGCCGCGGGTAGCTTCCACCAGCCGTCGCGTAAAAATTCCCTCGCCACACCCGACTTCCAGTATCCTCTGACCCGGCAGGAGATGCATGAGGTGTCGGAAGGTCTGTGCACGCCATGCCATTCGATCGTCAAGGATCGGGTCCCGCCGCTTCCAATATTGATCACGGTAGCATTCGCGCACTTCGAGCGTGTTGCTGAAGGCTGCTTGGGCATCCACGTTGTCTAATCCTATAAGCAGGCGGGAATAAGTCCAGGCGACCACAGAAAAAGAAGAGGATTCTGGTGCGGTTGCTGAGGAAGTTGCGAAACCCTCTGGCATCGACCTTGATAAACGGAATATTGGAGTTGAAGCCTTCAGCAACACCGCAGCTGGTCACGCTCGCCGACGCTAAGATTAGCTTCAACGGCATGGAAGAAGTACCTCCGGCCCGGGTCCTATCAACCGGTCGCTATTCGCGAACAAGCTTGGAAGAACATGGACTTGTTACCACGAGCGTAGGGAAGCTGTTACCAGTAAGCAGCTGGCTGACCGCACTGCACATCGACGTAATCTACTATCAATAAAGAAGTTAACTCTTAATTTTCGGATGGGGCGGGATTCGAGCCCGCGGAAATAGCGTTTTAAGTAATGGCCTCTGTCATGACTGGCGTCATGACTCTCTGGGAGAAACCGAACATATTGTTCGATTTCCCAGCCGCCAGCCGGCGGCGTTTTCCGAATTCGGCAGGGTGGGAGTCTGCTCGCGAGTTTTCGCCTGGTTCTCTTTGCGAAAGTCCTCCATCAGCACCGCGTACCGGCGCAGCTGCTCTTCGTCGACCTTATCACCGATCAGTTGATCGGTTGAGTTCAGATTGCGGTTGACGGTCCTGAGCGCAAACTCATTGGGATACTTGCGCTCAAGGTAAGTCGTCGCCGCGACCCAGTTTTTCGGCATCGCACTCTTGACCATCTCGAGCGCATGGTCGCGCCAAACTTCATCGCGAACCTTCTCGGCTTCGGCTAACTCAGCTCGCCATGCCGGCTTCTGTTGAATGTGTTCCCGCCAAGTTGTGTAGGTAATTCCCTCAATGCGGCACGCTGCACTGTTAGTGTTGCCCTCACGGATCAGACCGATCATGCGACGGAACCGCGCTTCAGCGGGCGACCTGTCTTCTTTTTCCCATCGAGCCGCACGACCTCAAGCCCTCGAATCTCTGGTTTCTCTGGAGGGCAAGAGTCTGTTTGCGATTCCATCACGGCTGCTGAGTTTAGCATCCCGCTTGTTTAATTTGTCGAGCACACCAGTTAAGCGGAAGCGCTCTTTCCATTCTGGTCTTAGCTGTTCGAGGGTGAAGGCACCATCGATCAATTTTTGAGCCTTCTCCACTAGATCGATAGCGGCCAGTAAAGAGTTCGGAATTTCGTTGGTCGGTTCAGTTTTCCGGATCTCGTCTGGATCGATAATTGCAGCAATAAGCGCAACCATTGCCGGATCTGTTCGACGCTGTTTAAGGTTGCTCATAGCTTCGGCATCGCCTCCTGTGCTTTGGCTAGTGATTCTTTTCCGATTGAAGTGTACCGGGCCGACATTGCCGCAGAATCGTGGCCGACAAGTTCCATGATCACAGCGTCAGGAATACCGGCGTCCTTCAGTAAACTCACCGCACTGTGACGAATGGAATGAAATGAAATATCCACGCCTTTGCGTTTGCCATCTCGACCGGTGCCAGTGGCTTTATGCGACGTTCCGGACCTCAATCCGACTTGCGCCATGAGATCAACAAACTGGTGAGATAATAGACTTACCTTGCCGTGATCCTTTAGGATGCCGAAGGCCCGTGGATGAACCGGCAGGCCAAGCTGATCTGGCACCTCTAGGCTATCGATGTGTGCCTTTAGTGGCCCAGCGATAGGAATCATAATTCGCTTACCGGTCTTGCGAGTTACAAGTCGGATCTCCGCGCGCTGCAAGTCTACCTGGTCCCAGGTCAGGGAGGCTAAGTCGGCTAATCGTTGCCCTGTGAAGAGTCCAAACTTAATGAGGCTTTGCCATTCTGGATCCGCGACACTCAGGATTGATTGTATTTCTGGAACGGTGAGGGGGCGCCGTGGCTTGCCTTGATTGCGGATCCTGCAGAGCAAAATGGCGTCGCCCTTATGTCGCCCTATCCGAACGGCCAGCAGGAACGCGTTTGCCATAGCGACGCAGCCGAAGATCGGCCTGGGCCTTGTGACCTGCGAAGTTCTCGAGCTCGCAGAGCCTGGAACAGTAGTCACCAATTAAGGCGCTCGCCTCCGGCGTGCATGACTGGTAGGTGACGGTCTTTAGGAATTTGCCGACCCAAAGTCCTCCGGTGTATCTGGCGGCCCGATTAGTGGGCAGGGTATGGTTCGTGCCGATCACTTTATCGCCGTAAGCCACATTGGTTTCCGGACCCAGAAAGAGCGCTCCATAATTGGTGAGGTGATCCAGGAACAGAGTAGGATTTTTTGTCAGGACCTGAACATGTTCTGACGCGATTTTGTTCGCCTCTGAAATGAGCTCCTCTTCAGAATCAACCAGAATGACGCTACCACAATTTCTCCAGGCGGCGCCTGCCACATCGGCTGTTGGAAGGCTCTTAAGCTGGCGCTGAATTTCTTCTTCAATTCCATTCGCCAGGCTTTGGCTTGTCGTCAAGAGAGTCGCCGGGGAGCTCGGTCCATGCTCAGCTTGGCCGAGTAAATCGGTCGCGACCATTTCTGCATCGGCGGTGTTATCCGCAATAATCAAGGTCTCAGTCGGACCTGCAAGCAGATCAATCCCGACGGTCCCGAAAAGCTGGCGTTTGGCCTCTGCGACGTAGGCGTTACCGGGTCCGACGAGCATGTCGACTGGATTGATCGTTTCCGTTCCCAGCGCCAGCGCCGCGATAGCCTGGACTCCACCCATAACATAAATCTCGTCCGCACCGCCGAGTACCATGGCCGCAATGGTTGCCGCCGGAGGTGCGCCGTTCATCGGCGGCGTCGCAGCCGCCACTCGCTTTACGCCCGCGACTTTGGCCGTAACGATGCTCATATGGGCCGATGCAACCATGGGGTATCGGCCACCTGGTACATAGGCGCCGACGCTGTTGACCGGAATGTTTTTGTGCCCTAACCGAACTCCGGGCAGGGTCTCCACTTCAACATCCTTAAGCGCTGCTCGCTGTGCCTGGGCGAAAGTGCGAATCTGATTTTGAGCAAACTCGATATCGTGGATCACGGACTTAGGAACTGAATCGAGAGTTTGCTCGACGTCGGTTTTGCTGAGACGATAGCTTTCCCGATCCCACTTGTCGAACTTTGCTGAAAGCCGCCGCAAAGCGTTGTCTCCTTCGGTCGTGATCTGCTCAATAATATTGATGACCGTTCGTTGAATTTCAGGATCGATCGTTCGCTTTTCTGTACTGGCGACGCCCGCTTTAATGACTTTGATCATAGGTCTCTCTCCAGGTCGTAGTGTTAGGTAGTTTATTCAACATATCGAAAAAAAGGTCATTGCGCAGTCCAGCCGCCGTCCACTCGTAGACTAGTCCCGGTAATTGAGGCTGCGGCGTCTGAGGCCAGAAAAGCGACTGCGTCCGCCACATCCTCAGCAGTGGCGCATCGGCCAAGCGGAATGTGTGATTGAACAAACTCAGTAAATTCGGCATCTGCAAAATAACTCTCCGTCATCGGAGTCCGCACGAACGTGGGAGCCACCGCATTTACCCGGATGCCAAAAGGGGCGGCTTCCAGCGCCAGCGCTTTGGTTAAACCTTCTACGGCATGTTTGGTGAGGCAATAGACGGTCCGTCTCGGCGATCCCACATGCCCCATCTGAGAAGACATGTTAATAATCGAACCTCTGGCGCCAAGCTGGATCATTCTTCGTAGCGCTGCCTGACTGGCAAAGAAAGCGGAACGCACATTCAAATCAACGAGCCGATCAAAATCGTCGCGTGTCACATCTAGGAAAGGCGCCGGCCGGTTACCGCCGGCGTTATTGACGAGGATGTTAAGCCGGTCCAATCCGTTCATCAGCGAAGCGAAGGCATCAAGATCGCACACATCGCAAGCGATACTCTTGGCTTGATGACCCTCGGACGATAAAAGGCGCTCAGCATCGCGTAGAGTGTGTGCAGTTCGGCCAACTAAGACGACTGAACATCCGTTAGCGGCCAGGCGGCGGGCGCAGGCGAAACCGATTCCCTGGCTGGCGCCGGTGACCACGGCTACACGGCCGTGAAGTCGAACGCGATCAATCGGGGGAAGTCCGAGGTTTCCTTTATCCATAGTGTTCAACAACTGAAGCTAGACTGGTGATCGGGACAAGAGTTCAGCATCACGATTTCGAGTGGCCGGGATAAAGGGGCAAAAGGAGAGGACATCCAGCTCTCTCGTACACAAAGTCGTTGACATCAACTTTAAAAATGTATACACATTGGACTCATTGCATGTACCAGTTGACATTGGTCACCTATCGGTTGTCTGCTTCCGACGAATGGCGCGGCGCTGTCCGCCAGGAATCCCGACTAATAGACTTCGAGGCTCTTGGCTTCACCGGGACGATGCGTCAGCTACTGGTATCGGGCCGGACTGCCGTCGACCGAGTGGTTCGGCTCGCGGAAGAGTCGAAGGCGTGGCGAGAGATAGATAGTGATGTAGTTTTTGGCCCACCGGTACCCGATCCGGACAAGATTTTGTGCATCGGCCTGAACTATCGGGAGCACGCACGTGAGTCGGGCCTGGAAGTGCCTTCGGTTCCAGTCGTATTTGCGAAGTTCCGGAACTCTCTGATTGGACCTGGCTCTGCCATTGAGTTACCGGCGATCAGCCAGCAGATTGACTACGAGGGGGAACTGGCCGTGGTCATCGGTGAGCGTTGTAAAAATGTGCCGATGGCTGAAACATTGTCCGTGGTGGCGGGCTACAGCATCCTCAACGACGTCAGCGCACGTGATCTACAGCTAGAGGTTAGTCAATGGACGGTAGGAAAAGCGATCGACACTTTCGCCCCAATGGGACCTGGTATTGTTCCAGCGCGGCTGGTTTCTGATCCGCAACAGCTCAATTTGACCACGCGCGTAAATGGCCAGGTCGTACAGCGTTCGTCGACGTCGGACATGATCTTTAGCGTCGCACAAATCATCGCTCATTTGACCCGGTCAATGACCTTAGAACCCGGAGACATTATTGCCACTGGTACGCCTTCCGGTGTTGGATTTAAAAGAGACCCTGCGTTATTCCTCGAGGGAGGCGACGTTGTCGAGGTAGAGATATCTTCCATTGGGGTGCTCTCCAATCCTGTGGTTCAGCTGTCATCGATTTAGATAAGAAACTTTCTCCCCTATGTTTTCCCCACAGATTTTTCCGATCAGCAAGGCGCTGGGCTACGTGTCCTTGGCGGTCACAGATCTCGAATTGGCGACCGAAATCGCCGAACAGGTCCTAGGGTTACGTCGAGTGCATTCTGAGTCGACGAGAAACTGCTTTAGTTCGAACGACCGGCAGGTTGAGTTGGTCTTAACCTCAGCAGCGAAACCGGCCCTGCTGGCAGTCGGCCTGGAAGCTACCAACGACGAGTCGTTCAGTCTCCTCAAATCGCGGCTCACTGAGGCAAACGTTAAATTCTCGGAGGAACGTGATGTCTATCCCGGTGTTACCGAACTGACCCGATTCTTATTACCCTCAGGTCATCCGATAGAGCTGCACTCCTCAGCGGGCCAAACCCAGCAGTCATTTTATCCCACGGCTGGAGTTAAACCGCGCCGGCTGGGTCATGCGCTTCTAAAGGTCGAAGACATTCCTCGGGTCGAGAGTTTTCTTACCGACATCTTGTCATTTCGAGTCTCTGATCGCGGAGTGGGAGGCGACATCGTTTGGCTAAGATGCAGCGAGATCCATCATTCGATCAACCTTTTGCATGGTCCACCCGGGCTTCACCACTACGCTTGGGAAGTCGACGATTGGCCGGTGTTCAAGCAATTGGGCGACGTGCTGCGAGGCCACCAAAGGCAGCTCGTATGGGGACCGGGGCGGCACGGGCCTGGCAACAATTTGTTTACCTATCATGCGGACCCGACTGGCGCTCTCGTCGAATACTTTGCGGATATCCTCCGGATTGAGAACGAAGAAAGTTATCAATGGCGGGATTGGACCGATGTACCGGAATGGAATAATATCTGGGGACCGCTTCCTCCAGCAAATTTCAGAGACTATGGAGTGGGGTTGGCCACTTAGCCTCACAACGGATTTCGATTCGTCTAGGGTATAATTAAATGTCTACAGTTGCTGCTGCCGCCGGAATCCGGTAATTTCATTTGTTTGTTTGGTAGTGGCATGAAGAAGGTGAACTCATCTCAGCCGCTTGACGGTAACGGTGCTAAAGCGCTGCAAGTCCTTTCTCGACGACAAAATTGGGAAAACGCGGAAGCGGTTCATGACGAGTTGCGAGCGGCTATTCTCCGCAACGAGTTGCCGGCCGGAATGATCCTGAATCAGGTTCACGTGGCGAAAAGATTGGGGGTAAGCAGAACACCGTTACGCGAAGCCTTCCGGATGCTCCAACGAGAGGGCCTGATTGAAGGTGAATCCAATAAACGGATGCGCGTGGCCGGTCTCTCTTTAGACGGCCTGGAAGACTTATACGCGATGCGCATCCTTTTGGAAGGACTAGCGATTCGTCTAACCGTGCCGCAACTGTCAACTCAAGCCTTGTCAGTGTTGAAAGATCTTCTGAAGGAGATGGAAAAGCTCGCCCAAATCGAGGACGACGAGGCTTGGGAAGTGCCACACCGGAAATTTCATGCTGATCTGGTCCAAGGTGCAGGAGATCGTCAGAGGCGTGAGATCGAGCGGTTGTCCGAACATGCGGAGCGATACCGGAGAGCGTACACCACCGAAGCACCTCGAGCCTGGGCTAAAGGAGTTAAGGAACACAAGGCGATATTCGACGCGTGCATCGACCGAGATCCCCTTTTGGCAGCGGAACGGTTGGCTCGTCATTACTCCTCGGTTGTACTTGGTTTGCTTGGCATGCTGGCTCCGGAGCATGAACCCGTTGCGGTTCGCACTGCGATGCGGATGCTTATGTCGGAAACCGGTAAGGAAGATACGAGGTAAAGTGTTCGCTCAGCGGGCTAGCATCGGTGTTTTAAGCCTGCAATTCTGGGTACCTCTGAACGAGGAGTTCGCTACATCGCAGGTCTCGTTGAGATACAGAATGTATGCACTTTTTGTTTTACGTGTTAACACATAGTGTGTACACTTCTTAAAAGCCGCTTTGGTAAATGAGGCTGGTTCGATGCCGATGGTTGTTGTTCCCGCAAATGAATATCAATCACATGCCCCGAACGAAACGATTGATCTCTCAAGAAACAGCGACAAAGCCTGGCGACCTTCGAAGTTGGAAGAGGGTAAAGGCTCCCGGAATTTTCAAATGAGTAACGAAGCGAACATAAAGTTAGCAGGTGCGCCTGTCTCGTGGGGCGTGGATCATATGGGACGGCCGGATCTTCCGCCATGGCAGATTGTGTTTGACCAAATCGCTGACGCCGGGTTTCCGTACACGGAGCTCGGACCGCTCGGCTACCTCCCCGAAGATGGGAGACTGATACGCAAAGAGATGGAATCCCGGAAACTCCGGGTGGTGGGAGCCGCTCTCCTGGCTTCACTAGGTGAATTGGATCGAAGGTCACAAACGCTAGCAGAAGCGCGGCGACTGGCGCGGCTCGTGGCCGATGCCGGCGGAGCGTTCCTCATTCTGGTAGACTGGAGCCCTCAACGCCATTTGACCGCTGGGCGAACCAAGGAGGCGAGTCGCCTCAAAGGTCAGGCCAAGCGAGATTTCCACTCCCTGGTCAGCGAGATCGGGCGGGTCTGCCTCAACGAGTTTAACCTGACCGCAGCTGCTCATCCGCACGCAGGGTCGTTCCTGGAATTCGAGGACGAGATCGATGACTTGATGGATGGCACCGATCCGGCGGAAGTCACATTAGCCATCGATACCGGGCACAGCCTATACGCGGAGATCGATCCGGCTTCACTGTTTGCTAAATACGCGAAACGCACTGCCTATATTAACTTCAAAGACATTTCGAGCTCCGGGTTGGCGCAGGCTCGACGGAATTCGCTCCCGTTTTTAGCGGCCGTCGATCGGGGAGTGTTCTGCTGCCTGGGCGACGGCGATGTCGATTTTCGAGCGTTCTGCAGCGAGCTGAACAAAGCAACATACAGGGGGCCTGCCGTGATTGAACAAGATCGAAGTCCGAAGACCTTCTCCTCAGCACTTGCTGACGCTAGGAAGGCGATACGGTTTATCGAGCAGTGTGGCATTACCTTTGAATGAAAGCATAGGAGTCCGTCTCGCGTTTGAAAATCCAGTTTATGACCTCTGCCGCTGCTAAGCCAGGAGTCGCTTTACTCGGAGTGACTCATCCCCATACATCCGGTCGAACTCGTGCTTTGATGGAAAGATCGTTACCAATTTTAGGCGCGTGGGATGATGACCCGGTGATAGAACCGTTCACGCAGAAGTTCGAGATTCCGATTCGGCCGCTGGAAGCGATCCTGGAGGACAATAATGTCAAAGTCGTCCTGATACACAGTCGGAGCGATTCGATGGTGCCGCTGGCTTCGGCAGCGCTACGTGCCGGGAAGGCAGTCCTGGTAGAAAAACCGGGGGGAAAGAGCCAAGAAGATTTGGAAGCCCTCGTTCGCGTCGTTGAGAAAACGAATGGCGTCTGCCAAGTGGGGTATTGTTATCGGTTCTCGGAGGCCGTACGGGTCGCCGACGAGGTGTTAGAGACGGGCATTCTAGGAAGGGTTCTGCAAGTGAGAGTACACGGGGGCTGTTCTCTCGACGAAGCGGCGACATCGCACCTGAACCAGCCAGATGACATTGGCGGGGCGTTTTTTGTCATTGGCTGTCACCTGATCGATTTACTCGTTCATCATCTGGGGATGCCTGTTTGTGTGAATGCTAAGGTTCCGAAGTTTGCTGGCCTGTTTGGTCCTGAATCACGCGAAGATACGGGTATCGCTCTGTTCGAATACCCGCACCAAATTGCGAGCTTTGACTTTAGCTCGTGGGATCCTTTGCCGTGGGTGGAAAGTTGGACCCTTTCTTTTTATGGTAACGAGGGTGTCCTACATGCCAGGCCGCTGCCGGCAACCTGTAAGCTTTTCCTGAAGGAGGCGAAGGGCCGCTTCAACGCAGGTTGGACGATCTGGAATGAGACCTCGTTTCCAATCGCCTGGGCCTCGGAAAAAACTGCGTACAGTCCGAAATTAGCTGAAATTGGCAACTTAGACTACTTCCGTCGCGAAATGGAGAGTTTCGTCGCGGCGGCGGTCGGTGAACGACCGGTTGAAATCCCCGCGGCACACGCTCGCGATGTTCTGAAATTGATCGCCGCCTGCTACGCATCGTCCGCTCAAGGAGGACAGGAAGTTCGGCTTAAATAGCGCCACTGCTTTAACAAGATTGTTTTGATGAGCATAGCGCCATTAGGAATCGCATTGATCGGAGCCGGCCGAATCGGACAGCTGCATGCGAGGAATATGGTAAGAAATCCCCGGGCCCGTCTTCTCTGCGTATTCGAGCAAGACGAGGAACGGGCAAAAGCGGTCGCTGAAATGGCGGGATGCCAGGTGGCCTCGGAGTTCGAAGAAGCTATCGACTTTCCTGGTGTTGAGGCAGTCTATGTCTGTTCTCCGACCGACACACATGTTGATTTTGTCCTCCGCTCCGTGGAGGCCGGTAAGTATGTCTTCTGTGAAAAACCCGTTGACCTCGATTTGGCTCGAGCATCCAGCTGTGTCCGACGACTTGGAGGACGCGTCAATCGGGTAATGATGGGCTTCAATCGTAGGTTTGATCCATCTCAGCAGGCGCTTCGTGAAGCCGTTTTGGCCGGAGAAATCGGCACGATCGAGCAGATTCTGATTATTTCGCGTGATCCCGCGCCGCCGTCGCGGCTCTACGTCAGTCAATCGGGCGGGATCTTTCGTGACATGACCATTCATGATTTCGATACAGCGCGCTCGTTCGCAGGATTTGAATTTTCCAGCGTGTTTGCATACGGGAGCGTGCTGTTCTCCGAAGAAGTACGCTCTTTTTCCGACTATGATAGCGTGACCGTTCACTTGATTGGACCGAGAGGTGAAACCTGCACGGTCATAAATTCAAGGCATTGTCCGTATGGCTTTGAGCAACGAATTGAAATTTTCGGATCTGGCGGACAAGTCGCGCTTGAGAATCCTCGACCGATCCAGCTTTCAACTTTTACGAGCAACGGTGAGACGCGGAGCCGTCTATACGATTTTTTCCCGGAACGTTACGCCTCGGCCTATGAACGCTTGCTCGAAGACTTTGTGCTTAAGGCACGGGCCTGCCAGCCTTTCTCAGTAACGATTGCGGACGGCCTTCGTTCCCTGGTTCTGGCAGAAGCGGCGCAGCGTTCGGCGCAAACCGGCAGTCTTATTTCCATCCAGGAAGTCTCTATAGGTGTTGCGACTGTCCCTTGAACAATTGTGTGCGCAACATTGCCAACGCTCATTCGGGCTCGGTTAGGGTAGGAGAAAGGACAATACCGTCACCCGTTGTCTTACGACGAAACGAGCTTTTTCTGCCGGAGAAAATGTATGCACATCAGGGATAATTAAGTTAAGGTGCGTTCCGCTAAAAGCGGTTCATAGTGAGTGCATCGTAAAAGGAACGCGGCGTGTCGCTCACCTATCTCTGGGAACAACGAGTCCAGAATCGCTTTTCAAAAAACCTGGTTCTGATTGCAAATTAATGTTGCCAACTGGAGCTGCGTTAATTAGAATGTATACACTTTATTGGCTCTCCCCTTAGCTCAACCCGAATCCCACCGTCGCGGAGGCCGTCTAGGCTTTGGTCTACCCTGCTTCCCTCCGTAAACAACCCCAAAATCATTCGTATTCGATCCTGTTATGTCAAAGTTAATAAGTCTGCCTATCGCGGCAGCATGCTCACTCCTCGCCGCGCTACCAATCCCGGCCCTAGCCCAAAAGAAGCCGCACATCATCGTGGTTACTCACGGCCAAGTGTCCGATTCGTTTTGGGTCGTCGTAAAAAATGGCGTTCAACTGGCTGCCAAAGAAACCGGCGCCGACGTGGAATATAGGGCACCGGAGAAGTTTGACATGGTGGCAATGTCGCAGCTGATTGATGCCGCCATCGCTTCCAAACCTGACGGACTCATTGTTTCCATTCCCGACGCCGATGCTCTGGGCAAATCGATCAAGGCAGCGGTTGCCGCGAAGATTCCGGTGATTTCGATGAATTCAGGGTCTGACGTATCCAAGGGCTTAGGATGCTTGATGCACATTGGTCAAGCGGAGGAGTACGCGGGCAAGAAGGCCGGGGAACGGATGAAAGCCGAAGGCATCAAGAAAGCGTTCGTTATCAACCAAGAGGTCGGAAACGTTGCTCTAGATCTGCGGGCGAAGGGGTTCTCCGAAGGCTTAGGGATGCCAGCCGAGGTTTTAGCCGTGAAAATGGACTTTACGGAATCCAGGAATGCCGTCGCTGCCTACCTGCAGAAGAATCCGGACGTCGAAGGCATCTTGGCCCTCGGCCCTGTCGCGGCTGAACCCGCCCTGCAAGCACTCACGAGCGCGGGCATGATCGGAAAAGTGAAGTTGGCCACCTTCGATTTATCCCCGACGGTTCTTCAGGCGTTGCAAAAGAAACAGATGGATTTCGCCATCGATCAGCAGCAGTACCTCCAAGGCTACTTGCCCGTGATCGTGCTTGATAACTATATTAGGTACGGCCTTTTGGCGGCAAATGAAAATCTGTTAACTGGTCCAGGATTCGTTACCGCGGAAAACGCCGCGCAGGTTATCGATTTGGCCAAGAAGGGCATCCGTTAAATATCTAGCGTGCCCGGAATAGTGTCTGGGACTCCAGCCTCTTAGGAGAGCCAGCGTGAATGTTCGAAAACTGCTGAGTCGTCCCGAACTCGGGGTATTTGTGCCGCAGTCGGCATTTTTGTCTTCTTCGCTCTTGTGGCCGGCGAAGGTTTTTTGTCGGTCAGCGGGACGGTTAATTATTTGGAAGTGTCAGCCCAGGTTGGGATTCTGGCGGTCGCGGTGTCGCTATTGATGATCGCGGGAGAGTTTGATCTCTCCGTCGGATCCATGATCGGCGCTTCGGGGATGATTATCGCCGTCCCGGTCACACTGTTTGGGTTTCCGGTTTGGCTAACCATCATTCTGACGTTGTTCTTTTCTCTGATCGTTGGCTACGTCAATGGATGGTTAGTGGTCACGACCCGATTACCCTCTTTTATCATCACGCTGGCTTCGATGTTTCTTCTCCGCGGACTGACCATTGGATTTACATTGTTGATCACAAACGTCACTCGAGCTTCCGGTTTGGGAGCGTACGCTGACGGTGATCCCGTCGCTTCCATCTTCTCCGGCCGGCCGCTTAATCTACCAATTTCGATCTATTGGTGGATCGGTCTTAGCCTGATGCTTGGCTGGATGCTCTTTCGAACTCCTTTCGGAAACTGGATCTTCGCTGCCGGCGGGGATTCTTTGGCGGCTCGTAATGTTGGTGTTCCGGTCGCTCGAGTTAAGATCAGCTTGTTCGTACTAACCGCAGTCGCGGCGACTTTGCTTTCCATTATTCAGGTATTGGACACCGGCTCCGCGGATGTTCTGCGGGGCGAACAGAAGGAACTAGAAGCCATCGCCTCGGCGGTGATCGGCGGCTGTTTGTTGAGCGGTGGTTACGGTTCAGTTTATGGGGCGGCAATCGGCGCCCTGATCCTTGGCATGGTACAGCAAGGTATCGTTTTTACCCGCATCAGCACCGATTGGTTTCGCGCTGTGCTCGGCGGTATGCTCCTCGCCGCGGTTCTATTAAATAACTACCTGCGGCAACGAGCATTGCGGAGTCGGTGACCGATCGAAATTTGTATGGACCCGATTATCAAGCTAGAAGGAATTTGGAAGCAGTTCGGCAAGGTTGTCGCTCTAGAAGATATCTCGTTTCAGCTTTATCCGGGCGAGGTCCACTGCCTTTTGGGCGATAACGGTGCGGGTAAATCGACGCTCATCAAGATTCTTTCCGGTGTTCATCGCCAAACTCGTGGACAGTTCCTCTTTGAAGGAAAACCGCTCGATCTCGATTCGCCGCGGCAAGCCCTAGATCTGGGCATCGCGACCGTTTTCCAAGACTTGGCAATGTTATCACTGCTGAGTATTACCCGAAATTTTTTCTTGGGTCGTGAACCGAAGAAAAGTGTGGGCCCGATCCAGATGTTTGATTTGAAACGCGCTGCTAGCATCACGGCGGAAGAGTTAAAGAAGATCGGAATTCAGATTCGAGATGCGGATCAACCGGTGGGAACACTCTCTGGGGGCGAGCGACAAGCAGTGGCGATTGCTCGAGCGGTTTATTTCGGAGCGAAAGTTCTGATCCTCGACGAGCCAACCTCGGCTCTTGGGGTGAAGGAAGCCGCGGTCGTGCTGAAATATATTGTTCAATCCAAGCTCAAGGGAATTGGAGTGATTTTTATAACCCACAATGTCCATCATGCATGGGCCGTAGGTGACACCTTTACTGTCCTCAATCGTGGATCCAGTTATGGAACGTTCAAGCGCGAGGAAACCCGTCGCGAAGACTTGTTACAGATGATGGCCGGTGGAGAGGAACTGGATGAGTTAGCCGTGGAACTCGACCTAATTTCGAAAGGCGATCCGGGCCAGACGGGCGAGATAGAACACCGGGTAGCCGAGCAGCTTGAGAAGGAGTCATGGCGGCGGACTTAGAGCGTGTGGCTACGGCCGTTTTGATGACGGAGCCAGGTCCAGTTTCAGTGCTGGAGATCGGTCGCACTCGAGTCGCAGCCCCCGGCCCGGAGGAGCTTCTCATTCGCCAAACCGTCATCGGACTCAACTTTCTCGATGTTTACTACCGGCGTGGTGACCTCCCGATGCCGAGAACGCCGTTCATCAATGGTTTCGAAGGGGTTGGCGTTGTCGAAAAAGTCGGCTCCGCCGTAAATGGCCTCAAGCCCGGAGATCGCGTTGCCTACGCGCTTGTCGCCGGCGCTTACGCCGACCTTCGTCTTCTTCCCGCGGACCGTGCGATCCTGCTTCCGCCGGACGTCTCCGATGTTGACGCGGCCGCTTCGCTATTGAAGGGAATGACGGCGGAATATCTACTCCACCGCGCGCATGCGGTGGCCGCGAACGATTTGGTCCTGGTGCACGCAGCCGCGGGAGGCGTCGGATCGCTCCTCTGCCAATGGGCAAAGAGGAAAGGAGCGACCGTAGTCGGAACGGTCGGCTCTCCGGACAAGTTAGCGAGCGCCAGAATGAACGGATGCGACCATGTGTTCTCGTATGCAACGCAAGAATGGGTGGAAGAGGTTCGCGGAATAACCGGTGACTTGGGGCCAACCGTCATTTACGACGGAGTCGGCAGGACGACATTCCTTGGATCGCTGTCCGTGACGCGTGAGACTGGCATTTGTTTCGCGTTCGGTTCTGCGTCGGGAGTACCAGAGCCATTCGACATTCGATTGCTCAATGAGAAATCGGTGACCCTCGCAAATCCGGGGGTCCAACACTACATCGCCAGCCGCAGCAACCTTATCCTGTCGAGCGATCGCGTCTTTTCGGCTTTGCGGGATGGAACCATCAGAGTTGGCAATCCGCATCAATTGGCCCTGAGTGAGATTCCAAAAGGTCATGAGCTTCTGGAGTCGCGCGCGAGCCGTGGCTCAATTGTCGCGGTGACAACGCCATGAACGCAGAAATCGAGCTCATTGCAGGCTACTGGACGCTCGCGGGCGATACAAATCCGTTCGCAAAATCCGAGATCAGTCCTTTCCCTCTTTGCGATCGCATCGAGGCAGCCGCCAGCGCCGGTTACAGAGGAATCGGGCTCCTCCACGTCGACCTTATGGCGACTATTGCAAACCATGATCTGCATGAGATCAAGTCAATGCTCGAGCACAACGGAATGAGGTATGTGGAACTCGAGTTCCTGGTCGATTGGTTCGCTGACGGCGCACGGCGAAAAGCCTCTGATGCGGTCAGGCGTGACCTTTTGGAGACAGCAGCGATCCTCGATGCCCGCCACATCAAAGTCGCACCAGATATTGACGGGGCGGTCTATCAGTTGTCACGCGTCGTCGATGAGTTTGCGCTTCTTTGCCGGGAAGCCGCTGAATACGGTGCAGCAATTGCCCTGGAAATGATGCCCTTCAGCCAAATCAATAATTTCTCTCGCGCTCTCAGTCTCGTCGAAAGCGCCGGCGCGCCCAACGGCGGCCTTCTCCTCGATCTGTGGCACGTAGCACGCGGCGGCATGGCCTACACCGAGGTCGCGATCGTACCGACCAGGCGGATTGTCTCGGTCGAATTGGATGATGCGGATGCCGAACCGCAAGGCTCTCTTTGGGAGGACACCCTTCATTGTCGCCGACTCTGCGGAGAGGGCGCGTTGCGGCCGCGCGAGTTCATCGCCGCTCTCCGCGGCGCGGGATATCGCGGGGTCTATTCTGGGGAGATCATTTCGCGGGATCACCGGAAGCGCGGTCTTAAGGAAGCGGCTCGCCGATCATTCGAAACTACCATGAACCAGTTCGGCGATTGAATCGTCGCCCGAGCCGAATCTCCACCAGAGAGGAACAACCGTGCGCATCGTCCTAATGCTTTTCGCAGTCTTTGCTGGAGCTCTTCAGCCGATACAAGCGGCGCTCAACTCCCAGCTCGCTCAACGAGGCGCGACCATACTCTGGGCTGCGGCGATTTCCGCCGGCGTCACTTCACTGACTCTCGCGGCCTCCGCGCTGCTCATCTGGAGGTTGCCGTTGCCGCCCCCCCATTTGTTCACCTCGCTACCACCGCTATTGTGGACGGGCGGCATCTTGGGGGCCGTTATCCTGGGTATGATGACAGTTGTTGCACCACGGCTTGGCGCCGCGACAATGTTCACTTGCTTTCTCGCCGGGATTATCGCCTGCTCGCTCGTTCTCGATCAGTATGGGGCACTGGGACTGCCGCAGCAATCGTTGACCATCGGCCGTGCGTTCGGCGCTGGCCTAGTCCTTGTGGCCGTCATCCTTATGCGGTTCTTTTGAACGTGACGTCGCATTGCCACTGACAGCCAGCGTGCTACTGGATAACCTGTTCCCAGGTGCGACTCTTCGCGCTCCTCGCTAGGGCATCGATCGACCTTTCAATTCGCAGTCCATTGTTAAAATCGATGACGTGCGCAGGTTCGCCCGCGATCGCTCTCAGAAGCTCACGGCATTCAATGATCTTCAGATCGTTGAAACCGAGGCCATGTCCGGGGGTTGGCACGAACTTTTGATAGGGTGGGTGCAGGGGCCCATTAAGGATGTCGCGATAACCATGAAGAGCTGGATCGCCAGACGAAGTGTAGAGTCGTATTTCATTGAGTCGCTCCTGGTCGTAGTATATCGACCCGTGTGAACCATAGAGCTGCATGACCAATCGTCCTTTTCGCCCCCATGCGGCGCGATTGACCGCGAAGACCCCTGAACTACCGTTGTCCAGTCGCAGAAGAGCTCCGGCAATATCGTGCGTCGCGACCGGCTGGTTGACGCCGTCCGCGTCGTGCCGCGTAGCATAAGGTTTCCACTGATCAGCGCAGGCTGTGGCTACATCGCCAACGAGCACTTGCAGCAGGCTTAGCGGATGGACCCCGAATTCCTCTAGCGCGCCACCCGCATGCGGGCCGCTAAAGAAGGAATTATACGGGGTGTCTGGGTCGGCCATGTAATCCTCATCCATCTCGGCGCGAACGTGATTCACTTCACCGATCTCGCCCTCCTGGATCAGTTTCTTCATGAGGCGAATGGCGGGATTCTGAATGTAATTGTAGCCAAGGACGACTTTTGTTCCGGCCTTAGCGGCGGCGTCTGCCATCTTTTCGGAATCGGAGAGTTTCAGCGACATCGGTTTTTCGCACCAGACATGCTTGCCGCTCGCCAGCGCCGCGATCGCCATTTCTGCGTGAAACCATGTCGGTGACGCAATCGAGACCACGTCGACATCTGGATCCGCCACGGCTGATCGCCAGTTTCCGGTCGATCGCGCAAAACCGAGCTCATTGGCACGCCTTGCCGCGAGTTGCTCGTTCACTTCGACCAGCATTTCGAGACGAGGTCGCGGGACATCCTCGAACGTCGGCGATACTGCGTTCCATGCTAGCGCGTGACACTTGCCCATGTAGCCTGTTCCAATGAGGCAGACCTTCAGGTGCTTGTCGGTCGTCATACCATACTGTCTGTGTAAATGTAGGGGTCGAGTCAAGCATAAATGTATGCACTTTTGTCGAAATTGTACTTTATCGAACTTATCCAAGAAGATCCTCCTAGAGCGATTGGGAGGAAGCTTCGGAAATTCGGTTAACCCATCAACGATAACTGTGCACACTATTCCCGGTAAGAATCGCAAGTTTCAACTTTAGGTCCTGGGATCCGTCACACTGGGTGGAGAGCTGTGAAATTTGCTTCTAAGGCAACCGAAGGGGTTCTCCACGCCAGACCACCTCCGGCGGCCTGCCGGCTCATTGTTCGATCATTTTTCATCCATCTACCCTCCGGTTCCTCGCTCAGCGCCTCTTCAATTCCTTTTATCTTCTTTCGGAGGCCCCCTCTATCGGACCCTTAGCGGGGCAAGGAATCAGCCCATGGCAGACAACGAAGCTCTCGGGACGATAGCCCCTCGGAATTCTCTACTTGAACTCCTGAACTCCTTGAACTCCTGTATTCTCTCCACTTGGCGCGTTCGTCTAGTCGGTTAGGACACGGCCCTCTCAAGGCCGGTGCACGGGTTCGAGTCCCGTACGCGCTGCCATT
>DASTDH010000526.1:0-3668 GCA_035710445.1 Chthoniobacterales bacterium | reverse complement strand
GCTCTGATTCAGATCGACATGTCTGAGTACATGGAGAAATTCACCGGGTCGCGCCTGATCGGTTCGCCTCCTGGCTATGTGGGCTACGAAGAAGGCGGTCAGCTTTCCGAAGCGGTTCGACGACGCCCCTATTCTGTTGTGCTGTTCGATGAGATCGAAAAGGCTCATTTGGATGTCATGCATCTCCTGCTCCAGATTCTGGAAGAGGGCAAAATCACCGACAGCCTTGGCCAAAAGATCGATTTCCGGAACACGATTATCATCATGACCTCGAACGTCGGCGCCGAGCTGATCAAACGCCAAACGGCGATGGGCTTTGGCGCGATCGGCGGGCACGGATCGTACGAGGCAATGCGCGACAAGATTCTGGACGAATCAAAACGGGTGTTTAAACCGGAATTCTTGAACCGGTTGGATGACATGATCGTCTTCCACCAGCTCGAGCGGAACGACCTAGTCAAGATTGTGGATCTCGAGGTGGCAAAAGTTATCAAGCGGGTACGCGCCAAGGATATCAAGGTTCACCTGGATGCGACCGCAGTCGAGTTTCTGATCGATAAGGGATACGATTCAACCTACGGCGCTCGACCGATGCGCCGTGCTGTGGAGAAATACCTGGAGGATCCACTGGCTGAGGAGTTCCTGCGAAGGAACATCAAGCCGGGCGACACGCTGGAGGTGCACACGGCTGGTGAACAACTGGCGTTCAAGGTGACTCAGCCGAAGCAAAGTGAACCGCAAACGGGAGTCCGCTAAGAAGTCGGGGGTGATGCAGCAGCACGCAGGAACGAAGGGTGCCATTGCCGAAACGTCGACTCCAAATTGTCGTTGAAAGCTCCTCGCTCCGCCAGGCATGCAACTCTACCTCGCACGCGCGGTTTAGCTCCTCCTCCGACTTCCTTCGAGACCCGGTTCAACCACTTCCGCCATGCGATAGTCCAAACTAGGAAAATTTGATGATCACCAAAGAGCAGCTGCGACGTACGCTTTGCGTAGTAGGCAGCGCATCCCCTACCTAAGAACGGACCGGCAGGAGCCGGTCCTATCGGTATTTCGCCCGCTACTTAGCCTCTTCCGGGAATAATATTTCCAGAAATTTGGTTTTCTATTTAATGGTCTTGTTTCAATGATGGACCAAGACCAGCGCAAGCGCTTTGAAAATCAGATGCTGCCACTCATGCCAGAAGCATACAACCTGGCCCGCTGGTTCATGAAAAACGAACCCGATGCCCGCGATGCCGTTCAGGAAGCTTACCTCAAGGCATTTCGATATTTCGAGTCGTTCCAGGGCGACTCTGGCCGAGCTTGGCTGCTTCGGATTGTCCGTAACGTTTGTTACGACGCGTTCCGGGCTAAGGAGTCGGAGCACAATATAATCTCGCTCGATGAAGAGACGGCAGCCGAAGTTCCAGACTCAAAGCCCGGTCCAAATGTGCTGGCCGTCCAGAATTCAACCAAATTACGAATCCGTGAGGCGGTGGAAGCTTTGCCTTTAGAATTCAAAACTGTGATTATCCTCCGAGAATTCGATGGGTTATCTTATAAGGAGATCTCCGATATAGCGGGCGTCCCGATGGGTACGGTGATGTCCCGTCTTTCTCGCGCAAGACATCAACTCGCGATTCTGCTCCAAAAGGAAGGAGAGAACCAATGAATTGCGAAGAGACATTGGCCTTACTCGACGCGTACTTCGACAATGAGCTTGACCTGGCTAAAACTATTGCGATCGAAGAGCACCTTCGGAGTTGTGCCAGCTGTCGCTCCCAATATGAGCTCAGAATAGCCCTCCGTGATCGGCTTAAAGATCCAGATTTGCGTTACGCGATTCCTAAGGATTTCGCGCACCAAATTCGCAAGAAACTTTCACTCTCAGCTCGACCGACCAGGAGGATTCTTTCGTTTCCGTCTGCCGCCTGGATTCCGGTCGCCATTGCTGCGGCTGCGATCTTCGGAGCGTTCTTATACGCAAACATTCAACGACTGGTTCCTACTGGGCCAGCCTCGATGGTGGCTGAAGTCGCCTCCGACCATATTCGATCGCTTATTGGCACGCATCTAGTGGATGTCGAATCAAGCGATCAGCATACCGTGAAGCCTTGGTTTGCCGGCAAAATCGATTTTTCGCCGCCGGTGCGCGACTTCGCCGATCAAGGTTTTCAGTTAGTCGGCGGACGCCTGGATTATGTGAGAGGCAAAAATGTCGCGGTTCTGATCTATCGATTCAAAAAACATTACGTAAGCCTGTTCATTTGCCGTGAGCGCAATCCGGAGGCCGACTCAAAGCAACAGACTTTCGGTTATCAGGGCTACAATCTTGTCTATTGGAATGCAAACGGCCTCGATTGTTGGGCGGTATCCGACGCTGCACCTGGAACACTTTTCGAATTCGCCAAAGTTCAGCAAGAGGGGCATTCTTAGCCAGGGATTGCGCGACGTGGCTGCAGGCCGGACTCGTCCGCGGAAGGAGCACCGCCATTGATGAGATAGCGCAGTTTTCTCTTTCTCAGAGAGAGAGAGAGATCTACTTTAGCTTGTCGAACCGAAAATCTTCCTCCCTCGCTGGATATGATGTTATCGCAACCCGCCACGTCTTATAGGAGCTAGACCGGGTAGCAGCACCGCAGTCTGTTCCCCGGGCTGTCAGTAGAACTCCTAGGTATAAGACCCTGCCCTCGCCGACGAGGCTTTGTCATTTAACATTTATAAGTGGTCCCCCGAGATCTTGGAAATTGCTGGTATTGAGCACTTGGACACCTGCGTTGTGCTCTCCGTAAAAAGGGGTCACGGTGCCTGGGCCGCCTGCCTTCTTGGCATCCTCTGCGGAGTTGAACCATAGACCCAGGTGGTAAGTGTGGATCGGTCCAATCGTAGGACCGGGACTCGTCCGGAAACGTGTGGTTGAACGCGATCCAAGAAGGCTCGCTTGCGGGCGACACGATGAAGGTCTCAATATTGAAGCGGCCGATGAACCTGCCATGGCCGACGCCATGACGATTAGTCTCGATATCGCCCCGTACCAGGATAGGCCGAACCCCGCATTTTGTATCTGGACTACGAAGAAATCCAAGTCTGTGTTCGGAGGCAGCCCCTCTACTATGACGTCCATGATTTCGACTGGACCTACCGATTCGATTTTGATCGGGAAATTCTTATTCGGCGATATCGAAAAGACCAATCCCCCGATCGTGCTAACTCGGCCAGGAAAGTGTGCGCATTAAGAAAACGGCTGGCCTTTCCCATGCACCGTTGGACGCAAGTCTAGCAGAAGACGCTCGCTGCTCAGATATCTCATCAACAGATTGTGGGATCCGGCCCGTGGCCTCTTCGACCGCTCTCCCATTGCAATAGAGTTCGAGAGCCTGGCTGATAAGCCCAGCTAGTCGTGTAATCCAACGGTGGTAAACATCTTTGAGTTCCCGATCATCGCTCCTCGGACGGGAGAGTCCTTGATAATGTCGTACTGCTGCACGACGGCAAGGATGTTGCAGCCAAACTTCCGCATCTGACGATAGTATTCTTGAATCATTTTCATGCCGGGGATATCCAGGGTTCGCGCCCAAAGGCACTCACCAACACGTTAGTATTCTGTTACTTTAATAAACTGACAACAGCTTAGATAAATCCTGTTAGGAGATGTCCGGGTTGAAATTTCTCTCCCCGAGCCTGCA
>DASTDH010000525.1:0-7324 GCA_035710445.1 Chthoniobacterales bacterium | reverse complement strand
CCGCCGTACCGTTCTGAATCCAGAATTCCGCCAGCCGCAGTAAGCCCGATAATCCGAAGCACATCATGGCCGCGACCAAGTTTCTGACCCAAGCGTCGCCAATTGTCATTCGCTCCAGCACACCTGCTGAGTGGAGGATCATCATCACCACCTGGATCACTCCATACAGCGGCAGCATCACATTGCCGACCCAATTCACCAGGGTCAGAATCGAGATCCAGTAGCGGTCTGGATCGTTCGGGCCAGCCTGTTGCGCGAACGCCTCAAGCGCCCTCAAAAAACCTGAGCACATCAGCGCGGCAAAGCCGGCCCACGACAAATGCGAGTAGGGATGCGCCTTGCTGAAGCGGTAGATCGCCGCGGCGAAGAACAGGCCAGCGAGAGTCGGCATGATCACATTGCCTGCCCAGTTGGTCAGGTTCAGCAGTCCGTTTTCAAACATGGATCACCTCCGATCTCCGCTTCACCCGACCATCGCCTGGACAAGCTTCCAAAGTCCAGTGACACTCAAAAACGCCAATGCTGAGAACACCAGCGGCATGAACGGTTTCTTGCGTGAATAGTTGATGACAGCGCCAACGACCGCCAGGCCTGCGGCTTCCGGCAAGATCGTTCCCGCCAGGTAGTTCCAAAGAGAGGCCAACATATCGACGGTGGCCAGTGTGCCGCCACTGTTGAAGCCCTGCATGAGCTTCGCCGTTCCGGAAATGCTCAACAAGAAGATTGCCGAAACGACTGAACCAAGCGGGCTCGATCCCTGCGAAGCATCGAGAGCGGCTTTGAGGACGAAGAATGCCGCCAATATCGGAACCAGCTTGCCGACCACCACGTCGGAGATGAAGCTGGTAAAGCTCGTCTCCATTCCCCGGAGCCAGGGACCACTGATCCCGGCGCCCTGAGGCGGTACGTTGATGCCTTGCGCGGCAAACCAGGAGAGGAATTGGGGCAGCGTCAGAAGGATCACTGACCACAACATCCATCTCTGAAAGCGTCCGCCAACCTCGAAGTTGACGCCGCTCTCCTGACGCAAGGCCAGCCCGGCCAGGACCAGCGTGCACATTGCTGCCGGCACTGCCATGTCGAACAGCAATTGCATCAGGTCAACCAGTAGCTGAGGTATCGTCATGACTCATCCCTCGAATACGAACCCTCGTGGCGCTACTGGACTCCCGCCTGACCCTGCTGAATCCAAAATTCCAGCAGACGCGTCAGTCCCGAAACCATTAACAAGCCAACGGCCGCGATAGCCCAGCGGGCCACACCTCGGCCGTGGGTGTAGTTGATGATCGCCATCACGACACACAAGGCCGCGCCGACCGGTGCAATCACATTGCCGACCCAGTTGACCAGGTTGAGGAAGGCTCCCTCGGGTTGGGCTGCCGTCTGGCCTTGCACCGCCTTATTGGTGGCGGGAGCGCCGCCAAGGTTTTGGGCTTGGACCAGAGGGGAGAGTTGCAGGAGAACAATTAACAGCAGAAATATAGATGCTGAACGTGTGGAATATCCCTTGGATACTTGAAACTGCATACTGCCTCTCAGCGAACGTTATATTTCTGCCGTTCGCAAAGAGAACATAGGGCTGGTTCGAGATTCGCGCAAAATTCGGAGGCCCCAAAATACCTTCTTCTGACAGAATGTTCTCGTGAAGGAACTCTTGTGTTAGGAAAACAAGGCCCATCCTCTAAAACCGCGACCTTGGAAGAGTGACTACACGAGCCCGCTCAGGGACCTTGGGGCCTGTGGACCCGAAGAGCAAGTCAATGGCAAAATGTTCGGATTCTTGCCCAATGACTGGGAGACGTTTGCGCCGTTTACCGATGCGGTGAGTCTGCAATAGGTCATTGGCATCATGTTCGGGTTTTTGCCCAAGAACAGCCGGTTCTGAATCGATCAGTCCGGGAATGGGCCATAGCCAGCGTCAGAAGTGACTCGGCCCGCCATGGCTGCGCGTCCTGGGCCCGAGTTGGAAGGGTTGGGATGCTACTGTAAAATGTGCTCAACCTCAGCAAAGGCATGCCATGAACCGTGATGTTGCTCGAAGTCTTTTTGCACAACTGGATCTGTCCGGCTCAGAGACAGAGGAGATCCTGGATGAACTGGACTTTATGGCCCGCTACAAGTATGACCACTATGAGATGTATGCTCCGGCAGGCAGATTTTTTGAACACCTTTATAGATGGTTAGCCCAATTCACAACGGCCAAAGACCGCAAAGCAGCGTTGACATTTATCAGAAACAATCTTGTGTTTATCTCACAAAGGGAAATTCAGGACCTAGCGCGTTTTCTTTACTACGACAAGATTGTGCCGATAATACTTGATAAGATTTTGAAAGACAAAGGGTTATCGCCATTCGCCTATGGTGAGGCTTTCAAACACTTCAAATCCTATCTCCGGAAATGCCTTTTCATCGGTTTGAGTGATGGGGCGAAAATTGACTTCTTTCGTCGGCACAACATCGATGTCAGCCAGGAACAGGTCTTACCTTACTATCGCACAGCAGCAGAAGACTATTTGAAGGCTCTAAGGGACGAGACTGATGATGCTTCAGCCCACTTTTGGGCAGTCTTTTTGATAGATGATTTTACAGGTTCTGGTTACACGTTGATCAGACAGGATGTCGATAATGAAACTGGCGAAGCGAAATTAGGTGGATCACTTGAGCGTGTTTATGGACAGCACAAAAATATTATCGACCATGCTGACTCAGTATTTCTTTGTGAGTATGTGGCAACGCAAGGTGCCATTAATTGGGTACGGTTTCACATTCAGAGTGCATCACATTACGCGACTAAGCTCCAAGTGCTCTGCCCCTTAGTGTTGCCAGCAGAAATCGGCATCAATGCAGACGCTGCAACATCCGATTCCGCGAAATTCGATATCGTTGGCCTCTGTACAAAATATTACGACTCCGGCTTCGAGACGCCCAATACCCTTAAAGGCGGCGGCATTAAGTTTGGTTATGGGGGCCATGGTCTACCCCTGGTGCTCTATTCAAACACGCCAAACAACAGCCTGTTCCTCTTGTGGTTTAATACTCGCCCAGACTTTCAACCAAAATTTACAGCCTTATTCACCAGAATTGATCGACACAAGCCCTTATAGGATGAACTCGTGAAATATTCTTCTGATATTCCCTATTTTTACCACGTCCAGACTGAGTTCGAGCAGTTCTGGGCAACACGTCAGCTAACGAATCAACGTGTACTGTTTATTTTTGGCCTCGGCTTCGACCCTCGTTGTGTCCCTGCATTTAGGCTTGCCGCTAAAACTCTCAAACGCGTGAAGAAGTTGGACACCCTGTGTTTGCGATTCAAAAATCCGGAAGACAAAAATCTCCAAGAGAACACTGATGGTACTCATGAATGCTTGAAAGAGATCGAGGAAATATCGAACAGCTTGAATGCTGCACATCATGGCCACAGTCATCTCGAGGTGAATCTTTTCAGCCAAAAGGATGTTTATGACGGCCACCAAAAGCTTGTTTCTGATTTCTCAGATGAATATGGCACATCACTGGGTGAATATACTGACATCGTTGTTGATATCAGCGCCTTTCCGAGAAGTTTAATGTATGCACTACTGACCCGCCTTCAAGAGCGCTTAAAGCCAACCCAGAATCTGTTTGCTGTTCTTAGCGAAGTAGCAGTTCACGTTGAAATCGAAGAGCAGGGTTACTCCGACCCGCACTATATTATTTCTGCTCGTTCCGAAAGCTCACTGGAACCAATGATTTGGATCCCTATTCTTGGAGGCAGTAACGAACGGCTTCATAAGATTTATGAGTTCTTAAATCCGAAGGAAGTGTTTCCTATTGTCCCGTTTCCGACTCCAGATCCGCGCACAGGAGATAAGATTGTGCTCCGGTCGCGAAAATTATTTGATGAATGGGGAGTGCCATTCAACAACATCATGTATGCATGCGGGGATGCTCCTTTCGATATCTACAGAAAGATTCATGACATCGTAGAACGGTACAGGTCGTTCATGAGCACAGACAAAATGGTTGTCTCTGCACTGTCGGGACGGAGCCTTTCGCTTGGAGTTTTGGTAGCTGCATGGCTTCACAATCTTCCTGTTTGCCAAATCCAACCTATAACATACAAGTTAAAAGCTCCAAGCCGGAACGAGTTAAAACAAGCTGCCGCGAGTGCATCAGTAACGTTGTACTGGTTAAGTGGCGAAATATATCAATAGGGCTAGCTCAAATGACGATTATCGGTGCAGGCCTCATGACAGTCGATATTATTCAGGAGGTGTCTCCTGATTGGCGGCCGCTTGAGAGGCCTCCCGCTTATGCGTCTGGGGGAACAGTTTGCAACATTCTTTGCCATTTAGCTCACGGTGGGTGGAATGCCCGTGTCATTGGGTCAATCGGCGATGACAAACTCGGAAAGCTCGTCCGCAGCGATCTTTCAAAGTTCAGGATTGATTGTTCCGCTTTGTTGGATGTGCCGAATACTCCCACTCGAAGAATCTTGCACAAGATCGTTTCTTCAGGTGTGGACAGAGGCAAACATAAATTTGAACTTTTCTGCAGCAAATGTCGCCGGCCCTTTCCGCCCGTTGCGCCGCCACAATATCGGATAGTGGAGCCGTCAATTCGGGGCGTATTGGGAAAAGATACGGTGCTGATCGTTGATCGGGCTAATGAACTTACTACGCAATTGGTGGAGCAAGTCGAAAAAAGTGGTGGAACGATAATATTTGAGCCGGGTCATCTTCCGAGGTCGTCAGAATTGGTTTCACAAATCTTGGCTAAAGTCGATATTCTCAAATATTCTCGTGAGCTGATGTGGAAGCACCAACCATTGCAGAAGATGATCGACCAAATGGCAATGCCTAAAATCAAGATCGTCATTGAAACCCGCGGTCAGAGCGGGGTTCAAATCAAGCGGGCGAATCGACGCAAAAGGCTTGTCGCTCAGGCGCTTCCTGACATAAGGGATTCCGCAGGAGCTGGGGACGCATTTATGGCAGGATTCTTATTGGGATTGGGTTCCGAGAGGCTTCTGAATCTTGATGCAGTAAGCGATCTTGAACTGGAGACGGCCATTCAGCGGGGCCAAGCTCGTGGCGGGCTGGCTTGCGTTTTTCTGGGCTCTAAGGGCGTTCTTTACAATCACAGTCACGAAAAGATCGAAATTGCGGTGAACACATTTATTTCTACTTTGCACTATCCGGAAGGATTCGGGTCAGACAGTTTAAGAGGAGCAGAGTGTGAGATTGGCATCCCGACAAATGGCTCATGCCCAACATGCGGTCTGAAATAATATGGGGACTGCGCGAAAATTGAGTTTTTCTGAGAATCTTGCTCGGCTGCCCGCTGCGTTTCGCAACGGATGGCAGACAGTCCCGGCCGATGGCGCCGCTGCGCTTACTTCACTCTCCGGGAAACGCATCGCTGTAGTGGGCTCCGGGGCATCGCGCACTCTCGCGATGATTGCTGAGAAAGCTCTCAGATCGCAGCTCAATGTCTCTTCCTGTGCAATAACGCCGTTATCTCTCAATGAAGTGCGCCAGCAATTTGATGGAGCACTAATTTTCTCTGCGAGCGGCGACAATGTTGATGCGAGATATTCGGCTGATATTGCGCTCGCGACCGCCTACAATCCCATTGTAGTATTCACTCAGAATCCAGACGCACGCATTCTCAGTCAGCTTTCTGACTATGGGCAACATCACTCCATTACTGGAAGAATGCGTGATCGAAACCTCCAGGAACGCGAAGGTTTTCTTGGGATTTTGACACTGATGGAGGCGTTAGGCGCGTTTTGTAGGTGCCTTTCTCTTGCGCTCGGCCAAGATTGGTCGTTTTTATTGAGTGATGTGGCACGATGGCTGACGGAATCACAGCACTGGATGCGCGACAAGAGTTCCCTTATCCAAAATCTAGCGAGCGGTAATCGTATCGTCGGATTAGCAGGTTACTGGAGCGAGCCCGTTCTGGCTGATTTTGAATCAAAGTGGGTTGAAGGCGGTTTAGGTGACATTGAGATTTCAGATTTCCGCAATTTTTCTCACGGCCGCTACATGAATTCTTTTCAACACAAAGAGGAAACTAGGTTTGTGCTCTTCAGCACTCCTTCGGATCTGCGGGCTGCACGTTTTACGGAGCAAATTCTTTCTCCTCATTTTCAGCTCATGCGGCTCAACTCATCCTTGGAGGGCATCTTTGGTACATGCGAGCTCCTAATCTGGATGTTGCAGTTTTATGGAGCTATAGTGGATTGCCGGCACGTCAATGTTACAGCTCCTACGGTCCCTGACGAAGGGCGCCGGCTGTTTGCTGGCGCAACTGTTTATGAACACTTGGATTTACCTCTGCTCGCGGAACACGTGGAGGAGATCGTCAAGCGGAAGAGGATGGCCGCAGAAAAGGCCGGATTTTCTCCTGATACTGTAGAGGCTAAAGTCCCAAAGTGTGTAGTCCGTGCTGCTTACGGTTTAGCGATAGCTGACAGATACGATGCCATTGGCTTAGATTTTGACGGCACTTTGGTACCACTGCAATCTGGGGATGATGTTCCGTCCATCGAGATTTGCCGGGAGCTGGAGAGGTTGTCACATTCTCTCTCGATCGGCATATTCACTGGTCGAGGCAAATCCGTGTTTCGCGGACTCCGCGAGGGTGTTTCCGAATCTGCATGGCGTAACATTACATGCTTTTTATACAACGGTGCTCTTGAATGGAAGCTTGATCAAGGGTCAGCGACGGTGCTGGCCCGGATAAAGGATATAGAAGATGTGATCGTAGCAATCGGAAACCTACCAAAGGAGTTGTCCAATTGGTTTAGTTCAATCGATCGTTCTTCCTTCGACTGTCAGATCACGATACATCTTATTCCAGGGGCCCAAATCGACGTTCAAGCTAGAGTGGTCGAACTATTGACTCATGAGTTCTCAATGCTGCCACTCTCTGTTGCTTCGTCAGGCCGCTCAATAGACGTCTTTCCCGCTGGGGTGTCGAAGCAACGTGCCGTTTCTAAGTGGAAATTCGAGACTACGAATCCTTCACATTGCCGGGTTCTTTGTATCGGCGACAGAGGAGATCGTATCGGTAACGACTTCGATTTCCTGTCCAACTCCAGCGGATTCTCCGTCGACAAGATTGATTGGTCTCCATATGGGTGTTTTCCGGCTCAGATTCTAGTAAATAGTCAGAATACTGGGCCGAACCTTGCTGGAGCACTGCTCAACAAATTGCAGGTAGATGATGATCACCGCATTATACTTTCTCCCTTTTTCCACTGAGATATGACTGCTGCATTTGGTAGCCAAGCTGCCAGGTGAAGAGGAAGTCATTGGCACAAGGTTTGGGTTTT
>DASTDH010000524.1:0-3387 GCA_035710445.1 Chthoniobacterales bacterium | reverse complement strand
AGAAATGTAAAGGAAAAAACAAACCCCGATGCGGCGGCAGTTCAACGCTGACTTCTAGCCAATTCTCGATTAATTTATGCGCTTCTGCGTCCGCTGGAGCCTCGCAAAACGGAAAAAAGGCGCGGGTCAGCAGTTCAACCGATTTAGGGAATTACACTGATGGCGCTTAACATTGGACCTGAAGATCCCCGATCGCCGGAGGCACAGGGTCTCTTGTCCGCATTTGTCGAGGAGGTCAGAAAACGCTACGATGAGCCTCCAGCCGACGTCGGCTATTTCGATTCTAACTTGGTGTCAGTTCCCAGAAGCGTATTTCTGGTAGTGAGATCGGGGGGAAAAGCTGTCGGGTGCGGCGCATTAGTCCCGATGGAGGACGAAGTAGCGGAAATTAAGAGAATGTTCGTTGTGCCAGGCGAACGGGGTCACGGAATCGCCAAGCAAATCTTGGAAGAACTGGAGCGCTTCGCGCGAGACTTTGAATACGATGCCATTCGGTTGGAAACCGGCGTGAAGCAACCTGAATCCATCGCTCTCTACGGCAAGTCCGGATTCTATCGGGTGCCAAACTTTGCTCCCTTCGAAGACGACGCCACCGCAGTCTGTTTCGAAAAAAGGGTCTAGCGGGACGGCGGTCCGAGACGGACCAACCGACCTACCAGTATGCGACCGGACGAATTCGAAAGGAAAAAGACGGTTGAGGCCGGCGGTTCCGTGGTAGCCAACGTCAGAAAGGCGAAAGGCCGTCGCGCGGATGAAGATCTGATCCGGTGGGCGGAAGAGGCCGGCCGCTTCGTCTACATTGGTGATGCGGTGCGCCATACCGGATACCGACGTTCGCCCTGGTTCACTCCGGCCAAGGGCCGAAAGACCGATCACGATCGGGCGGTCGAAGAATACCGGAGCTACATTTCAGGGCGACCTGACCTGCTGGCGAGACTTCCCGAACTGCGCGGCAAAGTCCTCGGGTGCTGGTGCTATCCCAGTGCCTGCCACGGCAACATTTTGATTGAGCTTTGCTACCGCGGATCAGCCTAGACGCGCGGTCTCTTGCTCAATCGCCTGGCGCATCGCCTCGGCCGGCTTTATTACAATCGGGCCGTGGCCCGGCGCTAACACTTCTGGTTCGAGCGCAAGCAAACGCCGGCCACTTTCCAACGCCGTTGGTGCGTCCCACGTCCCCCAGGAGAGAAACGGAAATAGCGGCTTGGGAGTGCTCGCCACACTCACCCCGCCAAACATGCTATGAAGCGCGTCTCCACTGAATAAGATTTGGGAGATAGGATCGAAAAGGCAGATATGCCCTGGGGTATGACCGGGAGAAAAAACGACGCTCAGAGAACCAACTTTGTCGCCTTCCGTTACAAGCCTCGTTGGCCGAGTCCGACAACGGAGAAACCTCCCTTTGATCTTGGTGCTCGGCTCGTCCGGATCGAGTGAGAAATCTCTCTGCAGCAATCTCGCCTCACGTGTGCTCATCGCCACTTCGATTCCAGGAAATTTACCAGTCAGATAGTCCAGCGAGCCAACGTGGTCGACGTGCGCGTGAGTTAGCACGACTCTGGCAATTGGCCGGCCAAGCTTACCAGCTTCTTTGGTAACCGCGTGACCGGAACTGATTCCGGTATCGATCAGGGTGAACGTTCGATCCCTCTCCGCAAAAAGATACGCATTCACAAATCCGAACCGGCTGAGTTGAAACAAACTCGACGTTTGATGCAACAGGCTCGACGAATGGTAGTTAACTTTCATGAAGCGGCTGAGCCGGTCTTTGCAGTCAAGGTCTTGCATATCTGACGAGCCGCGTCGAGACGCAAGCAACCAGCAAATGCATGGCCGCCGGGAGTGACGCTAAGGGACACTACCTAGTGTTCGTGTCCATTCGTCCCTGACCACGGTACACTAACAACCCATCACCAGTCACTCTCCAGGAGTAAGGCTGGCGGGAAAGGTCTTGTCAGGTAACGGGCTGGATTTCGGTAGCGGCAACTAGCCTGTCCGACATAGTCTCGACACTTACAGGTGCTGTGTTGCTTCCTTAGGACAACGTCGGATCCCACCGAAGCACCTCGTGTCACTGAACCTACTCACCCGAACGGGGCGACTGGTTCACCCCGGCCCGAAAACGCAGTCGCCTCGGCGTCGTTCGCCCGAACAGTATTGCCACAGGGTGATGGCGAGCGATGGCGACTGCGCCTTTAGGTCCCCCGCCCCAATCGCTTCGTTCCACCGCTTTAGCCAGGAACACGAGGCTCCCTAACCGGATCCGACGTCGTCCCGGCGAACCCACCGACAACCTGACAAAACCTGACTATGTCAGACAGGCTAGTCACCGCTACCCCTTTGCGCCAGGCGCCGAACCCGATTCCTGTTCCCTCCAACCAGCACCGTTATTTGATTTACTGATCACCGAATTACCATGCGTCGCGGCTGCGCTCTTTACTCAGTCCCAAGCAGACCGGCAATCTGTTGGACAGCTGTCCGGCTGAGTAATCCGAATCGAAGTGCGGCAATATTTTCTTCAACCTGTTTGACGGTACGAAATCCAGGGATCGGGATGGTCTGCGGGCTTCGAGCCCAGATCCAGGCCAGAGCGCCTTGAGTAAGCGTTCTGCCATCACTCCCAAGAAGTTTTCGAATCGCGGCCAGTCGTTCTAACCACTCCGGCTTGGCTTGGCCCTTATCAAAATAACGGAGCCATATTGGTTGTAGACCGCGAACATCATTGTTTTTGAGTCGCGAGCTCGCGTCGAACTTACCGGTAAGCAGCCCCATGGCCAATGGAGAACGATTGATGCTGGCAAGACTGCGCTCTTCACAAAACTGCACCATCTCCGGAGCGTCAAAAAAGACACTGAGTTCGTGCTGGACAGCGATATTGTGCTTGCCTTCAGCAAACACCGCGGCTCGCTCAGGAAAATCGGTGCTCCAACCGTAGGCGCGGATCTTACCGCCGGCTACCAATTCCTCGAGAGTTTCGCGCACCTCGACCGCTTGAATCGGATCGTAGTCGTTTAGGTGAAATTGGTAGAGGTCGATATAGGTTGTGTCTAAACGTTGTAGACTTTCATCACAAGCCCGTCGAATTCCCTCCGGAGAAGCGTTTTGACCGATCTTCTGCCGAGTCGACTCATCGAACGTGTTTCCAAATTTGGTGGCAACGAGCACCTGCTCGCGCACTCCAGCGAGGGCGCGCCCCAGAACGCGTTCGCTGTGTCCGCATCCATAAATGTTTGCCGTATCGAAAAGCTTAATTCCGTGATCGAGCGCCTTGTGAATCGCGGCGACGGACTCCTTATCGTCCACTTCGCCCCAGCCAAGTGGCTGGCTACCGAACCAAAAAGGGCCACCGATCGCCCAACAGCCCATTCCGATAGCCGGAATTTCCTG
>DASTDH010000523.1:0-6072 GCA_035710445.1 Chthoniobacterales bacterium | reverse complement strand
GCTACCGAGCTAGAGCATGTAATTCAGACTGGCAACGAGGAGTAATAGCAGCAGCCGAAGTGGTCCCAGAACAATTACGGGAGCAAAGAGGAATAAATTCCCGCTCAACCTGGTATCATATTACAAACGAGTCGGACCCTGGCCTTATTGAATGGATCGATACGCATGAACGCACCTCCATACTGGCACCTTCACGCAACCGCCCAGCGGCGATCCAAACTCGGCGACCAGGGCAAACACCGGTCGGGTTTTCGAGTAACTCTAGCTTTGGCCCGTGACAATGCATGTGAACGACCGCCTCAATAAGAGCTCGACTTTCGCCGCGCTGCGGAATCCGCTGTATCGGAAGCTCTGGTTTGCCGTCTTGCTTTCGGGAACGTGCGTCGCGGCGCATGACACGGCGGCCACTTGGACGATGAACAAGCTCGGTTCATCAACATTTTTGCTCTCTCTGATGTCAACAGTTGCATCGCTGCCGTTCTTCCTCTTTACGCCGCCGGCCGGAGCCTTGGCCGATTTGGTTAACCGACGGAAGCTCCTCTGCTTCATTAATCTTTGGTTAGCGGCGGCGGCCGGCTTGCTTTCGATTCTTGGTTCGCTCCACCTGGTGAACCCCTATGTCCTTCTGTTCTGCGTATTTTTAATCGGTGCCGGCTTCGCGTTTCACTCGCCCGCTTGGTCCGCGATTGTTCCGGATGTGGTTACCAACGAAGAACTGCCTTCTGCCGCGACCCTTGGTGGATTGCAGTTGAATGTTTCGGGAATCATCGGCCCAGCGCTAGGCGGTATTCTCCTTTACTTTTTCGGAGCGAACTGGGTGTTTGCTCTGAACGCCCTCTGTTTTGCGGTGGTAATTTTCGCGCTTTTGCAGTGGAAGGGCGCTAGAGCGGAATCAGAGTTCCCGCTGGAGAATTTCGTTGAATCGTTCGCCACCGCGATCCGGTATGTTCGGTATACGCCAGCCATTCACGTGGTACTCGCACGAAACGTTCTCTTTGCATTCTTTATCTCTGTTATTCCGGCTCTGATGCCGGTTCTCGGACTGAAGGAACTTCACCTTCAACCCTGTAGCCTCGGCTTACTGTTTACGTCAATGGGAGCCGGCTCGATTTTCGGTGCTGTTTTCGTTTTGCCGGTGGTCCGGAAGAGACTCTCTTCGAATGCTTCGACCACTCTGGCGAATCTCCTCGTCGCGATGGCTTATCTTCTGATGGCTTTTGTGCGGCAACCGTTAATCTTCATGATAATTGCAGCCCTGGCTGGATTGGGATGGACTCTCGGTGCATCTGAGTTGTGGGTCGCCGGTCAGCGAGCAATTCCTGGTTGGGCCCGGGGGCGGATGAGCGCGATCGTTATCATGGTTTCCCAGGGTGCCATCTCTCTGGGAGGTGTTGTCTGGGGCTTCTCTAGTCAGGCCGCCGGAGTTAACATTATGCTGATTGTTGCCGGCGTCACCCTGGTCCTCAGTCTCCCGCTGGCAGCTCGTTTATCAATTAATTTCACAACCTCGCTCAGTTTTGATCCGCCACCAATCAGCTGCGTAATGAGTCCGCTCGTTTATAATCCTCAACCTCGCGACGGGCCAGTTGCGATAACGTTCGAGTTTGAGGTCGATCAGCTGCGCGGTCGTGAATTTCTTCAGCTAATGCGAGAGCTGCGTTTGATTCATCTCAGAAACGGAGCATTCGACTGGCGTCTCGACGAAGACCTGACGCGCTCGACTACCTACCGGATCGAAATGATGGTTCCATCTTGGACGGGGTATCTGTTGCAACGTCAACGGCTCACGAAAGCGGAGCAGGAAATCATCAAGAAGGTTTGGCGTTTGCACGTTGGCGAACAGATACCTTTGGAACGCTATTATCTCTGTGTGAACAGGGAATTAGAGGCACAGCACGTGGCGCAGGAAAATGCTTCGAGCACGCCCACGATCCCGCTGGATCTGGACGCACAACATCTTCCAGGAACGTCGTGACCTATAGCTAGTAGAAATTGAGATATGGATTCGCCTACCAATGCACCAGCGCCAGCGCAGGTTAGCTCGGCGCTCTTACTCATTCGGATCGCGAGCGGTCTCGTTTTCCTTTATCACGGTAGCGCTATTCTCTTTGGCGCTTTCGGAGGGCCCGGCCCTGCGGGATTCTCCGCTTTTATGCACGCCCCGATCATCGTCGGACTCCTCGTGGGACTGGCGCACTTTGCCGGTGGGCTGGCGATTCTGACTGGTGTTCTCATTCGGATCGGCGCGGTGTGCATCATCGTTGTCATGCTCGGAGCCATCCTCCTAGTACACCTGCCACACGGGTTTGATATATCCAGGGGCGGCATGGAATACGCATTGACCCAACTGCTGATTGCCATTGCGCTCCTGATCACCGGCGCAGGCAGTTATTCACTGACGTCGCGACTACCAGAACAATGGCGTAAGCTATAGCTTGGGAGAGATCTCACGCCAAGACGCCAAGATGGAAGATGGGACGCTGAGGAGGAAGCTTTCTGAGGTCGATGGATTGCATCCTTTTAGGCGTCTTGTAAGAACGCCCCGAGTGAGCGTAAAATGGCAAAGCAACTTGAGCCTGCATCTCCTCGCCCATCGGGCATCGCCTTTACGCTGACATGTCTCTTTGTCGATGTTGGTGAATATCTGCTAAGTCTTCGCTGCTAGTGAAGCATGCTGAATCGTGGTACTTTTCCGCGCGTACTGATATGCCTGAAAAACCACCACAGTCGACGGACGAACCAAGCTTTGAGGGGTCAGGGAAAGCTAGACAACAAGCGACGTCCGGAAGCCTAACGCTCGCTATCGGGGATACAATTCTTGTAGCAAACGTCCCGCTAGCCGCAAGCACACACGTAGCGGTAGGCGATAAAATGGTAGCCTAAGAATGCCAGCCCTTTTCTATACCGTAGCTCTCGGCATCAATGAAACGTCAGCAAAGGGATGGCTCGTACAACTGGTCTGCAAGCAGCACAAGAGATTTCCTAAAGAGTCAGCGTGTGAGGTAGCGGAATCCGCTGTAAGACAATATTTCGGTACTGAAGCGATTACAGGCTACAGGAAGGCCAGCGAATACACTGTCGCACTGCCATCGAATCTCGGTACTGCGCATTTCACTGCGCAGTGTGGTTGCCGTGCTTGGCCTTTGCCGTTTTGATATTCCGGGTAGCCGCGTATTTGTCGTCGGTTAGGCTTTTCTGCTCGTGACAACGTTTTGCGAGAAAAGGCATAATCTCCTGATTCTTTTATGCGACCGGTCGAATTTGGTGAACAGGTTCCAATTGGTACACAATTGACTCTGTTGAGTCATGATAAACCAGACCGTTTGGTTACGGTGTTAGAGCCTAAGAGCGATCAAGAAGAGGTTGCATCGACTCTTACTAAAGTACTCGGCCCAAACATTGACATTCCTGTGTATCGAGTTGCGGATGAAGAAGGCAGGATACATTTGTTGCTCAATATGCCAGAAGACGAGGACGAGGAATCGGTTACGAAATCAAGGGTGCAATCAGTCCACGAATTAATGTGAGCGCTTGTCCGGCCGGACTTTGCGTAGTCTGAACATATATGGTGGCGATCTCCTGTAACGTATCCGTCAGACGAACCCCATCTTCTGAGGAGTTTCGCTAATTTCTGGCAGGTGCGTTCTTTGGCATGCGTCTTGCGATCCCATCTGGTTGGCAACGCGGGATTTTACTCAACTGGGTGGATGAGTTAAACCGAGGAAGTCAAGCGCCCTAAAGGCTCCGCTACAAAAGTCTCCTAACATAGGATTGTCACACACGTCTCTTAAGCAATCCCGAGGAGATCGATGATCTCAAAACAAAAGAAAATGGCACCAAAAAGAAGGAGAACGATCATGTCTGCATACGTTGTATTCACGAGAACTAAAACCATCGATCAAAAAGAGCTCGAAAAATATTGGACTGGAATCCAAGCAACGATGAAGGGTCATCCTATCGAAGTGCTCGTAGCCTATGGAAAGCACGAAGTCCTTGAAGGTGATCCGATTGAGGGAATCGTCATTGCGAAATTCCCGAACGTGAAAGCCGCAAAGGATTGGTATTACAGTGAGGCCTACCAAAGCGTCGCCAAGCATCGCAAACACGGGGCGATCTATCACGGACTCATTGTTGAAGGTGTCAGCTAATCCAAGAACTGTTCTGGCACACCTCGGATCGTTTTTTTATACTCTGGCAGCGTTTTGCGGTACCAGTTCCGCGCCTTGGTTTGCGTGAGATCTATCCCTCCCAGCAATAAGGTCAGCTCCTCCTGACTGAGCTGAATACGCACCGAGCCATCGCACTCCATCGGCCATTTTGAAACGGCCCTTTGCCAAGCGTTTTCCGCAACACCAAAGACCCGAGGCGTCCCAGAATATCAACTTAATGACTTAATCCGGCTCCGGGACCGGTTGCAAAAACACACCACGTGCCCGCTCAAGGGCTCAAGCTCCAGCCGATCCTTCACCAATCCGAAAGTCCCTCAAAGCCCTTGCGTAGATCGGTCGCTCCAACGGCCAGGTAAACCCGGGTCGCCGGTCCAAGTCCAAACACAGATTAAAATCCTTCCAGTACTTCGACCGCACGACGCAGTTGCACCGCGTCGAAATCCCGGCTCAGTTCGATCCGCCGGCCCTTGGATAAAATCACTTCTAATTCGCAGCGACCCTCCCGTGGTCGGTCTAACACGTCGCCACCGGTTAACTCTACTGCGACCAGCCCTTTTGACTCCTCCTTCTGAGCCTGACTCTATTCGCTCTCTCCGGAGCCCTCGCTGCAGCGTTCCAGGCGTCAGCCCGTGTTCGACAAAACTCGCTCGCTCGCAACCCGCTGGTCCGAAACTCTGCCACTAGCCGCTGGATCTCTTGGCTGCTACGTCGCCGCCGTCGCTTGACTTCTTCGCCTTCGCTCATCCACCTAGTTGAGCAAAATCTGGCGACGCCGACCAGATGAGGTTTGTAAGACTTCAGCTTCACGGCGCTCGTGAACCGCACCACAGACGCTCGCAAAAGCTAACGACGCGCTGCATCGCAGGGCGGGAATAAGGACGCGTTAAAAAGGGTAGTTCACTATGGAGTTATTCAATGCAATCGAATGAACACATAGAAAAAACAACCTTTTGTTGGAGCAATGCTAGAATGCTTAGTGACCGTTGTTCTGGCTTGTTCTTCAACGATACGGGACGCACGGCGTTCTTAGTGGTGATCTTTGGTGTCGCGGTCATGCTTGCGACAGGTTGTTCCTCGACGGGCACGGGAATTAGTACAAGACTGGTAAGTCCCGTTCTAGCAACCCAGGGCATTTCGGACCCGCAGGACGATGGTTGGTACCAACCACCGCGAAGTCCCGGCTTTAACGATTTAACTGGGAGTTAAGGAAGTAATAACAGATAGGTGATAGCAAATCGATGGGGCATGGGTATTATGCAGTCACTTCCGATATTCATCGTTGAGTTGCAGACGGCAAAGAGAGAGTTGCTCAAAAACTTCGAATCGCCAGATGAATCCAGACCTGAGCAGAACGCAACGCAGAGGCGCAGGGTTGTGAAGAACAACCAATCCTTAACCCTAAACACTGGAAGCGACATCAGATTCGACCTAATTTTGCATGGATGAATACTAAGGCCAGGCTCGTTTGGCGGCGGGCCGGACTGATGGTTTGGATTTAAAGTTAGTCGCTGCTGGTGGCGCAGCACAAAACTCCAACTGGTTTATCCATCAGAGCGACGAATTCGGGAAGCCGGGAATAAAGCGTTTCCTTTTGCAGTAAGGCATAGTTAAGGCGGTACCGACCGTTCGAAGCCATATCTGAGCGCGCTCAAAGCGGGTCACCGTCCGAAGAAATACAAAACAACCTATGAAAGAAGAAAACCTACCTCGCATGGGGTCCTCTCAGACACGTTCTGCTTCAACCGAAACCGGCCGGTTCATCCGAATCCGTCTCGCTTCAGGCGACGCTCATTTCTGAAGCGCCTGGGCATGGCTGGCGCGACGTTGCTGCCAGCCAGTGCACTTTTGGTGACCAAAGGCAAAGCGCAGGTCAAGGAGCGCAAAGGCAAACTCTCAAAGGGAG